>JACKEA010000003.1:600000-900000 GCA_020633235.1 Polyangiaceae bacterium
GAATCGCCGGCCGGAGGGGGATCGTCACCTCGTCCGGCTGGGAGCCCAGATCGAAAGCGGGCAGCCGCACCGCGGGCAGCTTGCGGGTGGCGAGACGATCCTCGTCATCGATGCGGCGGCGAAGCTCGAGCACCGGCTCCGCCTCCGGCATGGGGTACCACGGTGAGCTGACCATCGGGGCGCGGGGAGCTTTACGATGCGTGCCGCTGCTGTCCAGCCGAAACCCTCGGGCACGCCAATTTACCAGGGCTTTCCGAGGGTTGTTGGTCCGGCGCGAACCCCGTCGCGCCCCGGACGTCCGTGCTCGGAGCACTCCCGCTAACGCCACACGCCGACACTGACGCCCCAACCGAGATACGCCCGGGAAACGTCGATGGCGCCGCCGACGCGCCAGTGCGTGTGCTCCTCGGCAAGACCGAAAACGCTCCAGTCGAACAGCCGAGCATCGAAGCCGAAGGTACCGTGGGCGCGATCCGACGAGCCCCGAAAGCGAGTGGGCTCGAGGTAGCTGCCGGCGCGGAGCTTGACCCAGTCGAGCACCGGCTCCGTTTCCACGCCGAGGCGGGGCGAGATGGTGACCAGCTCCCCGGAACGGTCGACCACCTGCTGCAGCAGGGACTCCACACCGACCGCATTGGAGACACGGCCGTCGGCGTGGAGCGCGGCGGAGATCAGCACGTAGGGCCGCGGCATCGCCAAGTAACGCTGGCGGAGGCGCTCGTGCAGCTGGGATTTCGCGCGCTCCGCCAGCACCAGGTCCCGGGCGTGCTCCACGCGATTGTCCTCGGCCACCGCGGCGGCGTAGTCCGGTCCCAACGCCAGCGCTTCCCTCAGGCGCTTGGCCCGGTCGCGATCGCGATGCCGGAGCCAGCCGTCCAGCTCCTTTTGACGCAACACCGGATCGATCCACGGCGGATTCAGGGGTCGCGAGCCAATGGACAGGGCAATGCCCACGTCGGCGCTCCAAGGTCGCTTGACCCGCTTGGGCAACCAGATCGCGTCCGGCGAGCTCGGATCGCCGACCACGACGTCGCCGCCGGCGTACTCCTCGCCCTTCGGCTCCACCGCGGTGATCACCGGAGCTCGGATCGCGAAACCGAAGCGGAACGGCTGATCGTTGGGGCGCCACAGCATGCCCCCCTCGAGGTTCACGCCGCGAGTGGTGAACACGTTGCCGGAGCGGGTGATGATCTCGTTTCTGGTGGTCACGTCGAGCGCCGTCACGTGGAAGCCGAGACCGCCCACCAGCTGGCCGTCGTCCACCGCGCGAGCGAGATAGGTGCGCAGCACGCTGATCTGCGCGCGCACCGTCTGCTCTTGTCCCGGCTGCTCCGGATCGGGACGGCGGAGCAGACCGTAGCGCTGCAGGTCCAGCGCCATGCCCACGCCCCAATGTCCGATCTGCACGTTCACCGCGGGCGACAAGAGCGTGAACTCCGTCTGCTCGCTGTGACGCAAGTCCGTGGGGCCGCGGCCGGTGTTGAAGTAGTCGGTGCTCGACAGCGTCGCGGGAAAGGCGACGCCCACGCCGATGTCATAGTCCACGTGATCTTCGGACCAGGCGGAGCGCACGGCCGGAGCCGCAGGGTTTTGCGTGTTGCCGTCCACGCCCTCGGCGATGGCCACGTAGGCGCCGCCCAGACCGATGGCGCGGGTGCCCAGCACCACCGGACCGGCGGTGAGATCCAGTGCGTAGTTGCTGGTGCGAATGCGTGTGGCGTTGGCCCCCAGCGGTCCGTCCGCATGTGCGCCGCCGGCCCATGCGAGCACGGCCCAAGCACAGAGCAAGGCCAGCCTACGCATCATGGATTGAAGGCTCGCGCCACGGCGATGCCGACGTAGGGCACCACGATGGTCCACACGTTGGGCTCGTCCGTTGCGTCACAGCGACGACATTTCGCGTCCACCACGTTGAAGATGCCGCTGGCGCCGAAGCCCCAGCGCAAGCCGAAGCCCGCGTCCGTGCGCGCCTCCAGCATCAGGCCCAGGCTGCCCCACACGGCGCGGTCCCAGTACCAGCTCGGGGGGCAGCGACCGGACTCGCAACGAATACCGTCGTCGTAGGAGCCCACGGACAGTCCGCCTTCGGAGCCGACGGCGATGTTCTCGGTGAGCAGCAGCCGGAAGCGCGCCGTGGTGGCGAGCTGCGGCTCCCGCGTGGCGGCGCTCAGCCCTCCACCGATGGAGGAGGAGAAGCCCGGGCTGGGACTGAAGTCGAAGGCACCGCCGATGAAGCCATAGGGCCCGCCCAGGGACAGGTGCGCTTCCACCGCGAGGGGGTGGAGCGTCCAAGGCGAAGCGGACTCCGGCGGACGCCGCGCGTACAGCTCCTCGATGTCCGGCGGCTCCGGCGGCGCGGGCTTCTCCTCGCGGCGAAGGCCGGAAAACCACGAGTCGTCCTTCTTCTCGGGCTCCTGTGCGCCGGCGGGCCGAGCCAAGAGCAGCACCAGGGTCAGCGGCAAGGCGGCGCGCACGCCTGGAGCATAGTGTGCCCGGCGGGGGCGACGCCACGTCACGTTACCCCGCGAATTCCCCGGCAATTCGCCGCAAACGTGACGTCATCGTGTCCAAATCCTGACATGGCGCTCGCTACCTTGTGCCCCATGACGACACGGGTCCTCTACCAGCGCGCGCCGGACGAGCGCGTGAATTGGCTCGGCTCCATTCCCTTCTTTCTGATGCACTTGATGCCCCTCGGGATCCTGCTGTTCGGGATCACCTGGCAGGACGTGGTGCTGTGCATCGCACTGTACGTCGTGCGCATGTTCTTCATCACCGCCGCGTACCATCGCTACTTCGGCCACCGCGCCTACAAGATGGGCCGCGTGATGCAGTTCTTGATGGCGGTGGGCGGCTCCACGGCGGCGCAGAAGGGCGTGCTCTGGTGGGCGGGGCATCATCGTCATCACCACAAGTACTCCGACATGCCGGAGGACATTCACTCGCCGCGCCGGGGCTTCTGGTGGAGCCACGTGGGTTGGATCCTGTGCAAGAAGTACGACGCCACACCGATGTCGGCGATCAAGGACTTCGCCAAGTACCCGGAGCTCCGCTGGCTGAACCGCTGGCACCTGCTGCCCGCCATCGCGCTGGGCGCCGCGTGCCTTCTCATCGGTGGACCCAGCGCGCTGTTCGGCGGCTTCTTCCTGTCCACCGTGCTGCTCTATCACGGCACCTTCAGCATCAACTCCTTCACCCACCTGTTCGGGCGCCGGCGCTACGCCACCACGGACACCAGCCGAAACAGCTTGCTGCTCGCCCTCGTCACCTTGGGCGAGGGCTGGCACAACAATCACCACTACTATCAGTCGACCGCCAACCAGGGCTTCTTCTGGTGGGAGATCGACATCTCCTACTACGTGCTGAAGGTCATGAGCTGGTTCGGCCTGGTGCACGGGCTGCGCAAGCCGCCGCAACACGTGCTGGACGGCAATCGCGTGAGCGAGGTGGAGCCGGCCCGCGTGCGGCCGTCGCGACCGCGACGGGTACAGCCGGCAGCGTGACGCCCCGGCGGGCCCCGACGGGGCTCGCGCCGGGCCGACATGCTCTTGCTCAACCCGGAAACAGCTCGCGCATGGCCCGGGCCCGGAACTCGAAGATGTGCCGCAGCTGGCGCTTCACGAACACGCCGTTGACGGCGCGGCCGAGCGGACCGAAGGGCACCGCGTAGTACACGCGATCCTCCATCTCGGTGTGAGCGCCATCGGCGCGAAAGTGATGCTCGTGCCACCAGCTTCGGTAGGGCCCGCGGTGTTGCGCGTCCACGAACAACCGTTCCGGCTCGAAGCGCTCGATCACCGTTCGCCAGCGGAGCGGGATGGGCCCCAGCCGAATGCGGTAGTCGATGACGGTGCCCGGGTGCATTTCGATGGGCTCCGGCGTCAGGATGCGGAAGCTCAGGTCCGGGGGCGTCAACTCTTCGAGGTTCTTCGCTTCACTGAAGAAGGCGAACACCTCCGAAAGCGGCGCCGCGATGCGACACTGCGCCACGAGCACGTGGCTTGGAGGACGCCGCGCGAGGTAGTCGGAGCGCGGGGGGTCCTTCGCACGGCTGATCTCGATGCTGCTCACGAGGCTCCGATCTCGAAAGCCCCTGTTCTGCCATCGCAGAATTCGGATTGGTCGGCAGGCCGGGCGTATTTCGGGCAATTCCCCAGCAACCGTTGAAGCAGATGTTCAGCGGCTGCGTCGGTGATTGTGCGCCCAGGATCGCGCCAGTGTAATATTGATGCAGCATGGCCGCAGAAGCGCCCGTCGATCCCGTGCGCGTCGTGGGGCGCTACGCCCTGTACGACCCGCTCGCCGCGGGAGGCATGGCTACCGTCCACTACGGGCGGCTGCGGGGGCCGGTGGGTTTTGCCCGAACCGTCGCCATCAAGCGGCTCCACCCGGAGCTGGCCCGGGACCCCGAGTTCGTGTCCATGTTCCTCGACGAGGCCCGCTTGGCGGCGCGCATCCGCCATCCCAACGTGGTGCAGACCCTCGACGTGGTCGCTGAAGACGGCGAGCTCTTCCTGATCATGGAGTACGTTCAGGGCGAATCCTTGTGGCGGCTGCTCCGGAGCCTGGCGGAGCGCAAGGAGACGATCCCCCACCGCATGGTAGCGGCGATCATGTCCGGCGCGCTGATGGGGCTGCACGCCGCCCACGAGGCCAAGGACGAGCAGGGCGCCCGCCTCGGCCTGGTACATCGCGACGTCTCGCCGCAGAACATCTTGATCGGTGCCGACGGCCTGGCGCGGGTTCTCGACTTCGGCGTGGCGAAGGCTGCCGGGCGAGTGCACACCACCCGCGAGGGTCGCGTCAAAGGCAAGCTCGCCTACATGGCACCGGAGCAAATCCAATCCGGCGAGGTGAAGCGCGAAGCCGACATCTACAGTGCGTCGGTGGTGCTGTGGGAGGCGCTGACCGGCAAGCGCTTGTTCCACGCCGACAGCCAGACCACGGTGCTGGCGCGCATCCTGGCGGGTATCGTCACACCACCGAGCAAGGTGCTACCGGGGCTGCCGTCCGGATACGACGACGTCGTCGCTCGCGGCCTCGCGAAGAAGCCGGACGATCGCTATGCGAGCGCGCGGGAGATGGCGCTGGCCCTGGAGGCCGTGGACGGCGTGGAGTCCCCGGCGCGCATCGCGGAGTGGCTGGAAACCCGCGTCGGCGCGGTGCTCGAGGAACGCGCGGAGCGCATCGCGTCCATCGAGCGCGGCAGCGACGTGAGCAGCGTTTCCCAGCTGCGCGCGGCGCTCTCGATTCCGCCCGGGGACAGCTCTGGAGTGGTGAGCGTGCGCCCCGAGGCGGCGCGGAAGAAGCGCTCAGTGGTGCTCGCGGCGCTGGCCGGCCTCGCCCTGGTGCTGCTCGCCGGCGGGGTGCTGGCCGTCCGGGCCCTCCGCGCTCCGACCTCCGAAGTGGCAGCCGTGCCCACACCGGACGTCAGCCTGGCCGCACCCGTTCCGTCGCTGGCGCCGGTTGCCAGTGCAAACGCTCCCGAGCCCACCGCGGAAGCCGTCGCCAGCGCAGCCCCTTCTGCCACCGCCAAGCCGGCCCGCGCGACGCCGCGCCGACCGATCTCGAAGGCCAAGCCCACGAAGAAAGATCCGTTCGCGGGTTTGGGTGGGCGGCTCTGAACATGCGGAAGACCCTCGCGCTGGCCCTGGTGTTGACGCTCAGCGGCGTGGCTCGTGCGGAGCCTTCGGCCCAGAACCGCGCCATCGCCGAAGCGCTGTTCCAAGAGGCGAACAAGCTGGCGCACGACGGGGAGCTGGATGCCGCCTGCAAGAAGTTCGAAGCCAGCTACGCCCTGGACCCGACCTTGGGCACCAAGCTGCACTCGGCGGCGTGCTACCAAGCGCTGGGGCGTACCGCGAGCGCCTGGGCGGCCTACAACGAAGCGGCGTCCATGGCGGCCAATGCCGGCGACAAACGCCGCGAGAAGCTGGCCCGCGCTCGCATCAAGAAGCTGGAGAAGGGCCTGCCCAAGCTCATCATCGAAGTGACCGAGGGCATCGACGGGCTACGGGTGGAAATCGACGGTCACGTGCTGGGCTCCGCCGGCCTGGGCACCGCCTTCCCCATCGATCCCGGCACGCACGAGATCTCCGTGAGCGCCAAGGAGCGCCAGCCCTGGTCGACCACGGTGAGCGTGACGGAGGGCTCCAGCACCGAGACAGTGCACGTTCCCTCGCTGGAGACCGTGGCGAAGCCGGAGCCGACACCGGCCCCGGACGCGCCTGCCACCGCGGACACTTCCGCCGACGTGCCGTCCGACGGCAGCGGCCAGCGCACCACCGGCTACGTGGTGGGCGGCGTGGGCGTGGTAGCGCTGGCAGCGGGCGGATACTTCGGCCTCCGAGCGAAGAGCCAAGCCTCCGACGCGGACGCGCATTGCGACGGGAAGTATTGCGATCCCACAGGCCTCGCGGGGCACGACGACGCCCGCACCTCCGCCACGATTTCCACCGTCGGCTTCGGTGTGGGTCTGGCGGCGATCGCGACCGGCGTGGTGCTGATCCTGACGGCGAAGCCGGAACGGGAACGGGCCGCGTGGGTGTCGCCCTACGCCCAGCCCACGGGCGGCGGCGTGGCGCTGGGAGGCACGTTCTGATGCGCTGGCACGCGTGCGTGGCGGTGGCGCTCGCCGCCGGGGGCTGCAGCACCGTGCTCGGCCTCGAAGATCACGAGCCGTTTCCCCCGGACGCGTCGCTCACCGTGGACGCCGGCCAGGACGTCGAAGAGGACGTCTCCGTCGAAGCCGATGCCGCACCCGAAGCCGACGCGACTGCGGACGCACCGATGGACGTGGTCAGCGAAGACTCCGCCCCTCCGGAGCGAGTGTCGAAGGATCTGGTCGCGCTGTACACCTTCGACGAGGGCAGCGGCACCACCATCAAGGACGTCTCGGGCGTTTCCCCTGCGCTGGATCTGCACGTGGAGACGGGTTTTCTCACCGCTTGGCATCCGGGTTACCTCGAGATCAAGGGCAGCACACTCACCGCCACCACGGGCGCTGCAACCAAGATCTACGATGCGTGCACTTCGTCGAACGAGATGACTCTGGAGGCTTGGGTCGAGCCCGCCACGACGGGACAGGTAGGGCCGGCGCGCATCGTGACCATGTCCGTGGACACCAGCTCTCGAGACTTCACGCTGGCGCAGGACAACGACCAGTACTTCATGCGTCTGCGCACCACGTCCACCACCGGCAACGGCGAGCCCCCCACCCTGACGCTCCCCGGAACCCTGACGACGACGCTTACGCACGTGGTGTTCACCCGCGAAAGCAATGGCGACACCACCATCTACCTGAACGGACAGATCCAGGGGAGCAGCCACATTCCTGGGGATTTCTCCAACTGGAGCAGCAGCTACCACTTTGGCATCGCCAACGAGATGACCAAGGATCGCGTGTGGCTCGGTTCCTTGCACCTGGTGGCGGTGTACTCCCGCGCCCTCACCAAGGACGAGGCGCTGCAGAACTTCGCCGCCGGGGCCGACTGACTCTCAGCGCGGCACCGAGCAGCTCGCGTCCACCGCCTTGGACTCGTTGTTGTCCGTGCGACATTCTGTCCACTCCGGGTGCGGCGTGGTGGTGTCGTCCACCCGCGCGAACGCCGTGCCGGTGGGCGCGCTCGCGAGGGGCAAGAACACCTTCTCCGACTCCAGGGAGTAGAGCGGCTTGCTCGTCGCTCCGGTTCCGAGCTGCGTGCTCGGATACTCGTAGAAGCCGACCACCACGCCCGCCGGCAGCGCCGCCTCGCCGATGTTGGTCACGGTGGCGACCAGCCCGTAGGCACCGGCGCACTGGGGCGAGAGCGACACGATCGCATCCGGAGCGGCGAACTCGCTCCCGGGTTGCTTGTTCTGACGGAAGTTGTTGAGCCCCGTGCTGGTGTAGTTGGCGGCTTCCACGCTGGGGATGGCGCCGTCCTCGCCTACGTTGGTCACGTGATAGGCGTGCTCGTTCCACACCCGCCGGGTCCGAACCCAGTTGCCCGCCGTGTCGCCGAAGATACGGACGCCGGACTGCCGGGAGCTGTCGTCCGCGCAGGCGTGAGCATAGGCGTTGGACACCGCCACCACGTCGGCGTGGCCGTCGTTGTCCACGTCCGCCACCACCGGGTTCTCGATCAACGTGGCGGTGGTGTTGCAGGTCTCGAACAGTACGTTGCCCGTCGGCCCGTCGTAGATGCGGAGCTTCTGCTCGTCGGAGTAGACGACCTCGGCGGTACCGTCGCCGTTGAAGTCGAACACGGTGCTGCCGGTGGAGGCGCTGGAGCAGTCCGTCGTCTGCTTCAGCCACAGGATGGTGTCGACGCCGGCCACGGCGGGGTCGACGAGCTTCTTGCCGTCGAACACCACGTAACCGACGCCGCCGGCGAGGGCCACGTCCGGAGTGCCGTCGCCGTTGAAGTCCGCGATGGTGGGCGGCCCGCCGCCGTGGGTGTTGCCCCAAGTGCCGCTGGCACAAGCCGATGGCGGAATCGTGCCGTTGATGTCGACGGGAGCTCGCACCAGCGAGAACTTCGCGCTCTGCGTGGCGTCGTAGCGCCACATGCTGAGAGCGTGATTCAAGTTGTGCATCACCACGATCTCGGGCTTTCCGTCGTTGTCGAAGTCCGCGATGGCGGGCCACGGGCTCTTCCAGTCCGAGTCGTTGGGGAACTGGGAGGTGTTGGCGAGGCCGGTGTCCACGAACATCTGACCGGAAGCGTCGAAGCCCTGGGAACCCGTGACCACGTCGAGCTTGCCGTCACCGTCGACGTCGCTCACCACGAAGGAGCTGGCGAGCGGCGTGCTGAAGCCATGCTTCAGCGCGCCGGTGGCGCCGTCGAGGATGCCGCCCTCCACGATCACCTCCACGCTGCCGTCCTGATCCAGATCCGCAATGGAGGGCATGAAGCACGGCATCACGGCGCTGGCCCACAGCGGTTGGCCGTCACCGGTGACGGCGTGCGCCTTGCCGTCCAGGCCGCAGCCGACGACCTCGTTGCCCGGCTGGCCGTCGATGTTGCCGCCAGCGATGTGCTTGGTGGGATTCAGCACGCCGTCCAGCGACCATTTGTCGACCACGCCACCATTGACGACGCTGATGGCGTGGAGCGAGCCGCCGGTCTCGTAGCTCCCGCCCGAAAACGTGGAGAACACGATCTCCGGGATGTCGCGATCGGTGATCTTGCCGTCGCAATCGTCGTCGTCCAGCTGCACCACGATGGGCGTCATCATCACGTCCGTGGCGTAGGGCGACGACGTCTGCCCGCCCCAGGAATACTTGACCGTCGGGGAGAACGCCGTCGCCGGAGGCTTGTAGCTGCAGGCGGTGAGGCAGGTGGGCGGGTCCCCCGGAGGCTGGCCCGTCGGACAAGTGGGCGGCTTGGGCAGGCACTTGCCGGTCTTGGGCGTGGCGCCGCCAACGCAGCTGCCGGCGTCCCCGGCGTCCGCGGTCACTTCCTGTCCCAGGCTCAGCTCGCAGTACTCGCCGGCGGCGCAGTCCTCGCTGTCCACGCAGGTGGTGGTGGGCGTCGCACATTTGCCGAAGGCGCACACCTGCCCACCGGCGCAGCAGGTCGCACCGCAGGCCAGCGTGGCGTCGCAGCACACGCCGCCGGCGCAGACGCCGCCGTCCCCGCAAGCCTGGCCGTTCTGACAGCCCGAGTCCGTGGCGCCATCGGTGACGATGCCGCCCCCGGTGCCGCTGGATGCCCCACTGCCGGACGTGCCGCCAGTGCTGGCGTCGCTGCCACCGCCCCCGCCGCTGCCGCCAACCGTGCTGCCGCCGCCGTCGTCCCCGCCGCAGCTCGCCGTCATGCTGCCCCCGATCAGCACCGCCGCTGCGCCCATGGCCAAGATGGAGTTCTTCACGGGGCTACTATGAACGGGCCGTGGGGCCGCGGCTAGAGCTTGACCGCCGCCATCGAGAAGCGAACACTCTTGGCATGCGACGCCTGCTGTTTTTCGGGGCCATGGCGGTCGTCACCGCCGGCTGCGCGGCGAGCGCACCCGCGACGGCAGGTCAGCTTCGCTCTCGCGCGGCGTTCGAGCTCGCGTGCCCACCTGAAGCGCTCACCTTGGTGCGCATCGACGAGACCACCGGCGGCGTCTTCGGTTGCGGTCGCCGGGTGGTGTACGTGGAGCGCTGCGAAGGGCGCGCCTGCTCCTGGGCCTTCGATCGCGAAGTGCCCGTCCCCCCGATGCGCTCCTACGCCCACGTCCACACCTTGCCGCGCGCGCCCGGGCTGGCACAGGACTCCGAGTGGCGCCGCCGCATCCCGGGGCTGGTCGACGATCAACCCGGCTTCTGATTTTGTTTGGGTGTCGGGCCGGCGCGGAAACGACGCGCTATGCTGGCGCGGTGATGCGACGGAACATCGTCGTCGCGGTCGTGACGGCGTGCACGGCGTGCGGTAGCGGCGCGGACGGTGGCGCCGGCGGTGCCAGCGCCACCGGCGGCGCAGGCGGCGCGGCGGGCAGCGGCAGGGGACGCGACCGGCGGCGCCGCCGGCAGCGCGGCGCTGCCGCGCGCCCCGGTCGATCTCGGCCCGACGCGCTATCCGTCGGACCGCGCGCTGTCGCCCATCACGCCCCACGTCGCGGACGCCCTCGTCTCGATCGCGGCGAAAGATGCGTCGCGCCTCGACGACGTGTTCGTCAAGGTGGGCGCCTCCGGCACGGTGAACCCCGCGTTCCTGTACTGCTTCGCGGGACCGTCCCAGCCCGGCTACACGCTGGACCTCGACGCCTACGGCGCGCTGATGCCCTCCATCGTGAGGTTCCGCGGCGGACCAACACCCGATGGATCCACACCGTTCGATCGTCAGACGCTGGCGGCCAAGGTCGGGATGAGCGCGAGCTGGGCCATCTCCGGCAGCCCCTCACCGTTGGATCAGGAAATCTCGGCGCTGAATCCGCGCTTCGCCTTCGTGAACTACGGCACCAACGACATGCAGCAGGGCATCAGCTACGAGAGCGCCCTGTGGCCCTTCGCGGAGAATCTTTCGAAGCTCCTCGATCAGCTCGAGAGCGGGGGCATCGTGCCGATCATCAGCGGGCTGAACCCGCGCGGAGACTCGGCCAGCGCGGCGCTGTGGGTGCCGACCTACGACGCCGTCACCCGGGGCATCGCCGAGGCGCGACAGCTGCCGTACCTGAGTCTTTATCTGTCCGCCAAGGACCTTCCGGACCAGGGGCTCGTGAGCGACGGCATCCACGGCAACGCCTACGTGACGAACGGCAAGAGCCAGCCCTGCGTGTTCACCGGCGCGGGGCTCGACTACAATTACAATCGTCGAAACCTCGCCAGCATGCAGCTGCTGGACGTGCTTTCGCGCGTGGTGGTGGACGGCGAGAACGCGCCGGACGTCGCTCCGCCGGGATACGAAGGGGACGGCAGCATCGCGAGCCCCATCGTGATCGACCAGCTGCCGTTCACTCATGCCGCCAGCACCGCGGGCGCCGAAAGCACCCTCGACGCCTACTCCGGCTGCACCGCGACCCAAGACGAGTCGGGGCCGGAAGTCGTCTATTCCCTCACCCTGTCGAAGACCACCGCGCTCCGCGCGATGGTCTTCGACCGCGACGGCGTGGACGTCGATCTGCATTTGACCGGCGCTCCGGCGAGCGGCGGCGGCTGCATCGCCCGCCACGATCGCCAAATATCGCGCACGCTGGCGGCGGGCACGTACTCCTTCGTGGTGGACAGCTTCGTCAGTGGCGGCGTGGCGCAGGCCGGCGCCTACCTGTTCGTCGTGGTGGAGTGCGCCGCCGGAGATCCGGACTGCGGCTGATTCACTGCGCGGCGGAGTACTTCTGCAGCAAGCTCGCGATCTCCTGCAGATCGGCATCCGGCCCCGACGCCTGGGCCGACGTGACGTTCTCGCGTCGAGGCGCGCCGTGATCGACGCGGCCTTCGCCAAGGCCGCTGGCTCAGGCGTCGGCGATCACGTTCAAGAAGGCGCGGCCATAGCTGCGGAGCTTCTTCGGTCCCACTCCGGGCACCGCCGCGAGCTGCGCCTCGCTCTGCGGACGCCGCGCGACCATCTCGAGCAACGTCGCGTCGTTGAACACCAGGTAGGCGGGGACGCCACGCTCCTTCGCGATCTCTCGCCGGAGCGCCTTGAGCCGCGTGAACAGATCCGAATCGAGGGGACCCGAGGCCACCGGCGCCGGCAGCGCGGCCTTGGCGTCGGTGACCAGATCTTGCGCCGTGCACACGTCGCAGGAGCTCCCGCAGGGCTCGAGCCGCTCACCGAAGTACGCCACCAGCCGCTGGTGCCGGCAGCCCGAGCCTTCTGCGAACTGGAACATCTCCCGGACCTGCTGCTGCTGCCGGAACGCGACGTCCTCCGGTGCATCGAGGGTGAAGCGATCGTAGGCGGTGACGTCAGCCCAGGAATAGAACAACACGCAATCGCTGGCCACGCCGTCCCGGCCGGCGCGACCGATCTCCTGATAGTAGCCCTCGATGGACCTCGGCATGTCCCGATGGATCACGAAGCGGACGTTGGACTTGTCGATACCCATGCCGAAAGCGATGGTGGCGACCACCACGTCCACGTCGTCGTTGCGAAAGGCGTCTTGTACCTTGGTGCGATGCTCCGGCGACATGCCGGCGTGATAGGCCCGCGCCTTGATGCCCTTGGACGCGAGGAAGTCCGCCGTGCTCTCCGTGGTCTTGCGCGACAGGCAATAGATGATCCCGCTCTGGTCTTTCCGCGCGCGCACCAACCGGAGGATCGCTTCCCGCACTGCGGGCAGCCGCCGGCCGTCGGAGCCTTCGCCGCCCTTGCGGAAGGCGTGAACGTGGAGGTTCGGTCGATAGAAGGAGCCGCGAAAGATCTCCGGCCGGCTCATCCCCAGCTGCTCCACGATGTCGTGGGTCACGGCCTCGGTGGCGGTGGCCGTCAGCGCCAACACCGGCACGTCGTCGAAGCGGCGCTTGAGGCCGCGAAGCTCGCGATAGGCCGGCCGGAAGTCATGCCCCCACTGGCTGATGCAGTGCGCCTCGTCCACCGCGATGAGCGACAGCCGCACGTCTGCGAGCACCCGGCCCACGGACGCCACCAGGCCTTCCGGGGCCGCATATACCAGCTCGAACTCGCCACGACGAATGCGGCGAATGCGGTCGTTGCGCTCGTCCAGCTCCAGGGTGGAGTTCAGGAACGTGGCGCGCAGCCCCACCTCTTCCAAAGCGTCCACCTGATCCTTCATCAGGGCGATGAGCGGGGAAACGACCAGGGTGACACCCCCCAACACGCGCGCCGGGATCTGGAAGGTGAGGGACTTGCCGGCGCCGGTGGGCATGATGCCCACGGAATCCCGTCCGGCGAGCACGCTCTCCACCAGCTCCTTCTGGCCGCGTCTGAAGCTGTCGTACCCGAACACCTCGCGCAAGACCTGCTCCGGGCTGGGAGCCCCCGGGGGCGGGCCGGAGCGAGGCGTCGTCTTCAGCAGCTGGGCGATTTCTCTGAGCATGCGGACGGTGTCGGCCGAAAACCATCCCGAGTTGCGCTTGTACAGCTCCCGCAAGCGGTGGAGCCGCTCTCGGCATTCCGCCTGCGCTTCGGGCACCGTGACCTGCTCTCGCAGGTCCTCCACCGCGCGGCGGAGCTCGTCCTGGGTGCTGGGCGCCATCGGCGGGACCGTATCACGCTCGACCACGACGAACCGACACGTCCAAGGTGTAGCCTTCTCCGCGCGTCACGATCGCGTCGTCCAACCCCAGCTTGCGCAGGCTCGCGATGGCCACGTGCACGCGGTGCGCCGCGGACTCCGGTCGCGCGCGCTGGCCGGGCCAGCCCGCCGAGAACAGCTCTTCCACGCTGCGCACTTCGCCGGTTTCTCGGGCGCGAACCAGCTCGAGCAAGATCAGCCGCAGACTGGTTCGGCGCGCGAGGCTCACGCGAGACTCCGTGACCTCGAACCAAGCGGCGTCCGGCGCTACGCGCAGGCTGCGGGGCGACGGCTCGGAGCGGGTGAGCAGCCGCTCCGGAAGCCGCACCTCGTTGGGAGCCGGCTCGGCGTCTTGGCTACGATAGGCGGCGCGCACCTGTTCCAGGCGACGCAAAGCGCTCTCGGGATCGTCCTTCCGCTCCAACAGTGCCCACCACAAGGACAGCGCGTGGCGATCGCCTTCGGTGCCGTGCTCCGATAGCTCGCGCGCCGCGCGCTCCAAGAGCTCCCGCGCGAAGACACCGCGCCCGAGCTCGGCTTCCGCCGCGCCCTGGGAAGCTCGGAACAACGCCGCAAAGCGGCGGTTCTCGATTTCGTCGAGCCGTTCCACGGCGAAGCGGTAGCGCTCGAGGGCCGCCGCCGGCTCGCCGCGGTCCAACTCCAGATCGCCGAAGAATCCGTTCAGGATCCCCTCCCAGTGACGATCTCCCACCCGGCGCGCGAGGCCCAGCGCACGCTCGATCACGCGCTCCGCTTCGTCGAACTGGGACAGCTCCGTGCGCAGCACGGCGACGTCGCCCAAGGTGTGGGCCTGCAGCCGAACGTCTCCGAGCTCTTCGAAGATGGAGAGCGCCTGGGTCAGAAACTCCTCGGCCTCCGGCAGTGCGCCGCGCTCCAGGTTGCGATTGCCGAGGTTCTCCAGGGCCATGCCCTCGTCCCGCCGAGCGCCACAGCGACGGAACAGCGTGAGTGCCGCGCCATAGTGGTGGAGCGCCTCGGCTTGCTGGCCTTCGTACGCGGAGAGCATGCCCGCTGCAGACTCGATACGGCCGTTGAGGAGGTCGTCGTTCGCCTCGGGCAGACGCGCGCGAGCGCGCTCGAGGAGCTCTCGCGCTCGGTCGAGCTGTCCGAGCCACGCCCGCGCCACGCTCGAGCGCGCGGCCACGTGGAGCGCCACGCGCGGGTCGGGATCGTCCACGGCCGGCTCCAGATCGCTCGTCGCCTCGGCGTAGCTGCCGATGGTGACCTTTGCCAGCCCGCGCGCGACGCGCGCCTTTCGTTCGATCTCCGGCGAGGTGACCAAGGGAAGCGCCGCGTTCAGGAGTCGCACCAAGAGTTGGAGCGGACCGCGCGTCGTGAGCAGCGGTTCGAGCCCCAGCGCCGCCCAGGCCGCGCGGTCGCCGTCTCCCCGCTGGAGCGCACGCTCGTGTACGGCGAGCAGATTCGCTTCGTCGGCCTCAGCCGCGATCCCGTCGCGGGCGAGCGCCAGGTAGTGCTCGGCGTGTCGCTGCTCGCCGGCGCTGCGCTCTTCGGCGCCGAGCCGCGCGAGGGCAAACGCCCGAATGCTCTCCAGCAGCGAGTAACGGCCGGCGTCCGACACGCGCACCAGGGACTGGTCGATCAGATCCGACAGCTCGTCGAGGACGTCGTCCGAGGAGAGCACACGCTCGGCGGCGTCGAGGTCGAAGCCACCACGAAACACCGCGCACTCCCCCAGCGCACGCCGCGCCTCGGGTTTCAACAGCTGCCAAGACCAATCGATGGTGGCCTCCAGCGTCGCCTGGCGCGGGGGGCGTGAGCCCCGGTCCACCAGCGTGTCGAAGGGCCGGTCGAGGCGCGACAGCAGCTGAGACGGGGTCACGCTCCTCACACGGGCCGCGCACAGCTCGATGGCCAAGGGCAAGCACTCGAGCTTCGTCACCAGTTGGGACAGCTCCTCGCTCGCCGCCTGGAAGTCCCCCCGTGCCGCCCGCGCACGAGAGGAAAACAAGCGCACCGCGTCCTCCAGCTGAAGGGGACCGAGATCGATGCAGTACTCGCCCACGATCCGGAGCCGCTCTCGGCTGGTCCCGAGCACCATGAGCTCGGGAGCGAGATCCAGCAGCGTCTCCACCAGGGAGCGCGCTTCCCCCACCACCTGCTCCAGGTTGTCGAGCACGAGCAGGGCGCGGCCGCGATCCGCGAGGGCGTAACCCAGCACGTTGCCCAAGGCGTCCGCCTCGGTGCGGGCAGGCAACGACAGATCCAGTGTGCGGGCCAGCGCTTCCACGCATCCAAGACGGGTGGTGGCGGAAGACAAGTCGCAGATCCACGCCGGCGCACCCAAGGCGCGGGCGAAGTGAACCGCGAGGCGCGTCTTCCCACTGCCGCCAGGCCCGAGCAGCGTGACGAGTCCCCGCCCCTCGTTCCAGTGACGGTGCAGCTCCGCCAGCTCGGCCTCTCGGCCGATGAAGTCATCGCGCTCGCGAGCCAGCGAAACAGCCCTCACTCTCGAGTTCATAACCTCTCGCCGAGCCGGAATCGAGAGGGCGACTTTGAGGATCTTTGAGGGGGTGGATGCGAGGAAAGCCCGTAGTTTCCCGCATGAATCAAGCCATGACTTCGACCTTCCCCCAATCCCGAACTTTTCACGATGACCGCGCCCTGGTCGACGCCATGATTACCGGCGACGACCGCGCCTGGAACACCTTCATGGCGCTCCACGGGCCCACTCTTCGCCGCTGCATCACCCGCGTGACGTCCCGATTCCGGTCGGTCGTCTCGGGCGATGACGAGCAGGAGATCTTCAGCGTGCTGTGCCTGCGCCTGGTCCAGAACGGAGGTAGCCGCTTGGCTGCCTTCGATCCCACCCGGGGTGCTTCCCTCGGGACCTGGCTCGGAACGCTCGCGATCCACACCACGTACGACTACCTGCGGCAGCGTCGCCGCGAGTCCAATCGACATCGCCAGGCGGCGCTGGGCATGGACTTCTCGTCGGGTCCGGATCCCCTCGACCAGGTGCTGGATCGGGAGCGGGCGATGGTGGCGCGGCAGCTGCTCGGGGAGATCCCGGATCGCGACCGCCAATTCCTCGATCACGTTTGTGCGGAAACACTGAACGCGAAGGAGATCGCCGAAGAGATGGGGATCAGTGTCGCGACGGTGTACTCCAAGAAGCACAAGCTCATCGGCCGGCTGGCCCGCATGGCCGACGAGCAGAGCGCCGCAGCCTGAGCTCACAAGTCGCGTGCGAGGTCTCGCGCGGCGTCCAAGAGCGTGTTCCCGAGACCGACGGCGACGGCCGCGGCGTTCCGTAGCCGGTGCCGTCGGGTCACCGGGACTCCCGCGCGGATCACGGTGGCGGGACGCCGAAGCACGTCGAGATCGCGACGAGGATCGCCGTCGACGATGACGAGATCCGCGCGCCGGCCGTCCGCGATGGTACCGCGGTCATCCAAACCCAGAAGACGAGCAGAGCCCGCCGTGGCGTAGCCCAAGCACTGCTCTCGCGACAGGCCCGCGCTCTCCCAGATCTGGAGCTCGTCCAACGGACGCCCGATCACGCTGAAGCCGAAGGGGCCGTCGCTGCCGAAAGCGAAGGGAACACCGGCGTCCGACAGCAGGCACAAGTTGGCGGCGGCGACGCGGATCGCTTCGCGCCCCTGCTCTTTGGTGGCACCGCCGGCGATGCCGTCCGGAACCCAGAGCCCGCTGGCGGCATAAGCCTCGGCGTAGCGCGTCCAGGATTTGCGCACGGCCCGGACCACGCCCCGGCCGCGCTCCGGATCTCGATCCCAGCGCTGCTCCAAGCCGAAGCACGCCGAGTGAAACACCCACAGCGTGGGACACACCGGGATGCCGGCGTCCCGCACGCGGAGCACGGTCTCCTCCGATAGGGGATCGAAGGACGAGTGCATCAGCGCGTCCACGCCGGCGTCCAGCGCCAAGCGGTAGTCCGCCTCCCAGTGCGCGTGCGCGAAGACGCGCAGGCCGAGGGCGTGGGCTTCCGCCACGAAGGCGCGCGCCACTTCCGGCGAAAACACCGGCAGCTCTTGATAGCCGTAGCTCCGGTGCATGATGCAGATCTTCACGTGATCCATGCCGGCACGCGCCAAGCGCTCCACCGCCGCACGGGCGCTGTTCTCGTCGCCACAAGGAATGGCCGCACCGATGCGCCGATGAAAATCGGACATCCAATCCAGCGGGTAGCCGCCGGGATCCGCGAGCAGCGGCCCGGAGGCGCGCACCGCAGGCCCGGCGTCGGGCGTCCTGTGCGTGTGCTCCCGGAGCACGCGGATGAGCGCCGCCGTGCAGCCCATGTCGCCGACAGTGGTCACGCCGCCCTCCAGCGCGGCCTCCAGATTGCGCACGATGGCGCCGGGATTGGGCGGCTCGTGAGCTTCGAACTGCCCCGCGCGACCGATGTGCGTGTGAGCGTCGATGAGTCCCGGCAGGACCGTGTGCCCGCGGGCATCGATACCGCCCGGCGGCAAGCGCTCGTCGGCGCTGCGGGAACGTACGCTCGCGATGGTCTCGCCTTCGATGGTGATGCAGAGCGGGCGCTCCACGAAGCGGGCGCCGTCGAAGATCCGATCTGCGAACAGCTCGATCATCGTCGGCTCGCTCGCTGGAGCTCGGCCTCGAACTTCTTCGGGCTGTCGTGGAGCTGGATCATGCCGCCCAGCGCCAGGTTGGCGACGGTGACGCCCATCTTGGCGAGCTTGCCGTGGGATAGCACGTGGAGTGCGTCGATCTGGGAGCGATGATTCAGGATCCAACGCGTGAGACGGACCCGGCAGTCCGGATCGTAGCCGGTCACCTCCGAGAGATCGTCGAACAGCACCAGCCGGGGGGCGAGGGAGAGGGCGCGATCGCGCCACTCGATGATGCAGCGCACGTGCTCCAGAGTGCCGTGGCCCTTGGCCCGAACCAGCACCACGTGCGGCTGGGGGCACCAGATCTCGAGGGTGCTCCTGGGACTCGACCAACGCTCGTGGCTCGGCCCCAGAACCTCATGGCGCTCGACGAAGGGTTCCACCCCCTCGGGAGCTTACTCGAAGCTCAGGGCGGTGGGGCACAGACCGTACCCGTGGTCCCGGTCTCGACGAAAGTGACCTGGTCGGTGCAGCTGCCGGCAACCTCCGCGCTCCTACAGAAGGAGCAATCGGCGCTCGCGCTGCAGGTCCGAAGGCAGAGGCTCTGGTCGCCGCGCTTCACACACAGGCTGTCGGCCGGGCAGTCGGCATTGCTGCTGCAGTCCGTCTTGCTGCAGTAACCGCCGTTCACGGTGGTGACGCAACCGAGTCCGTTGGCGCACTGGGTATCGTCCGTGCAGCCAGCACCCACTCCGCAGTCGCCGGGGACGCAGATCTTTCGATTCTGGCTGCCGCCGCCGGAGGAACGACAGATGAAGTCCGGGCTCGCGAACTTCTGACAGTACTCCTGCGGATCCATCGCGGTGCCGCCGTCCGCCGCGATGTCGGCGCTCTCGCAGCTCAAGAAGCACATCTTCTTCCCCGTGGATTCGAAGGGAGAGCACACCTGGGCCAAGCTGGTCTTGCACTCGCCGGAGGCGGCGCAGCAGTCCGTGTCGCTGTCACACAGGTGGGTGCAATAGCCACCCCGCACACGGTCGAGGCATTGCGCCTCGCCCGAGAGGGCTCCGCCATCCACCAAATCCGGGTAGCAATCGCTGGCCGTGTCGCACACGGCCCCTGTGTTGTCCGGACTCCCGCCGCTGCCGCCGCCGGCACCCCCGCTGCCTTCGGCGTCGTCTCCTCCACCACAGGCGCCGGCAAGAACCACACCGCACACGAACAGCCCGGAAAACCGAATCAGCGACCGCATGCGCGTGCGTGGGCGCAGCGGGCCGGCTTTATGATCAGTTGCAGCCCAGGGTCTGGCCGCCGGGAGCGGGGAAGTAGGTCCCACTCAGGATGCACATCTCGTTGGTCACGGCGGAGTCCCCGAAGGTCAGGGTCTTGTCCGTCGTGTTCTTGTAGTTGCAGGTGTACGTGATGGTGTCGCCCTTCTTTATTTGTAGGGGCGGCGCGAACACGGCGGGCTCCGGATCGTCCCAGGCCGTGCCCTCGTACACCGTTTGTCCGCTGCCCGTGCTGGCGGAAAACGACGTGCTGTACTGGTGCATGTGGCTGACGACGTCGATCAGCTCGATGTCGTAAGGCAGCGTGCACTTCTCCGAAGCCTGGCCGGTCTGCGCCGGCGGCACGAAGATGCCCAGGTTGTTGAAGAACAGCGAGCCGGCTTGAACCGGGAGCGTTCCGCCGGGGACCACATCGAACACGACCGTGACCTTGGCGGACAGAGTGGTACCAGTGGTGTTCAGGTAGTGCGCGGAGACGCGCAGGCCGGTGCTGGCCGGTACGTGGCGCCCGACGCCGGGCGGGTAGGCCGTGAGGTGCTGCGGAGTCTGCGCCGTGTGCAGCGGACGTTTGAACTCCAGCCCGCTGCAGTCCTCCACGGGGCCGTCCGTGGCGCCCGGCTGGTAGAACACGAACATGTGGTGCGAGCCCGGCGTCATGAAGGACTCGCTCTGCACCACGTCCACGTCCTGACCGAAGGGGTTCGCGAAGTTCTGACAGAAAAACACCTCTTCGCCGGGGGCGATCTCCCGCGGCGTGGTCTCCAGAGTCACCTTCGTGGTGTTGGGCACGCCGGCCGAACCGCCCGAGCCCGCCTGGCCTCCGCTCCCCGCGCTACCCCCGCTCGACGAGCACTGAGCGATGCACGCGCTCTCGTCCCCCGTCTGGCACACGCATTGGTCGTAGCAGGTCAGGCACGAGCCGCAGCTCGGAGCCGTGCTGCACCCCGAAGCGGCGCCACCACTGCCGCTGGCGCCGCCGCTACCACTTTGCTCCGAGCTCTTCTCGCCGCCGCACGCGGCCAGCGACAAGAAGAGCAACGCCCACCAAATATTGCCCTGCCTCACGGTGGCGGAAGCATAGCAGACGTCTCGGCTCAGAACTCTTCGTACCCTTGACTCACGAGATCCGCCGGCGGCGCTGGCGGCGCGAGAGAGAACAGACCGGCGGCTGCCGCGGGGTGCATCACGTCGCTCTGACGCGTCGTGGCACGCGGGTTCGGCAGCGGCGGTGGCTTCCGGGCGCGCGCGCGCCCGATGTGAAACGCCGACACCAGCTCCTCGAGCCGATTGGCCTTGTCCGCCAGGGATTGTGCGGTCGCCGCCAACTCTTCACTCTGGGAGGCAGCGGTCTGCGTCACCTGATCCACCTGGCTCACGCCGGCGTTGGCTTGGCCGAGGGCCACGCTCTGCTCGTTGGAGGCCGCGGCGATCTCACCCACCATGTCCGACAGGCGCTGAACCGACGTCACGATCTGCTTCAGCGTCGAGCCCGATTGATTCACGCGTTCGGTGCCCGCCTCCACCTTGCCGGAAGCATCCACGATCAGACCTCGAATCTCCTTGGCAGCAGAACCCGTCCGCTGCGCCAGATTTCGCACCTCCGCCGCCACCACGCCGAAGCCTCGCCCCTGCTCGCCCGCCCGCGCGGCCTCCACGGCGGCATTGAGCGCCAAGAGGTTGGTTTGGAACGCGATCTCGTCGATGGTGGTGCTGATCTCGGCGATCTTGGTAGAGCTCTTGGTGATCTCCTGCATCGCCGACACGGCAGAGCCGACGACCTGGCCACCGGCTTCAGCGGTGTCGCGGGCGTCGTTGGCGAGCGCGGTCGCCTTGCGGGCGTTGTCCGCGTTGTGGGCCACGGTGGCGCTGATCTCTTCAATGGTGGCGGCCGTCTCTTCGATGCTCGATGCCTGTTCTTGGGCACCGCTCGAGAGCTGATCCACGGCAACGGTCAGCTGCTTCGACGCCGAGGCGACGTCCAGGGCCACGCCTTGCACCTCCGAGATGGTGGCAGCGACTTGTCCGAGAGAACGATTCAAGGCATCCGCCATCTGCCCGACCTCGTCCTTCTGGGTCACGTCGAGGCGCGCCGTGAGGTCGCCCTCCGCTACCTGGTTCAGAACGCCCACGGCACGCTTCAACGGGCGCACCAGCGAGACGTTGAACACGAACAAGAGCGCGGCCATCAAGCCCAACAAGAAGGTGAGCAGTGCGTACACCTCCAGGGAGCGTTTCTCGAACGCCGCGTGCCCCGCTTCGAAGCGCAACTTGCCGGATTCTTCGGCGTGTTTGGCTGCCGACAGCAGCGGCAGGTAGAAGCGCGGGGTCACCGTGTCCGCCGTCGCGTGGGCGTCGATGGCCTTCGACAGATCGGCCTCTTCCATCGAGCGCCGCACCAGCACTTGCCACTCCTCCACCGCCGTCCGCGCACCGCGCAGCGCCTGCTTGTCGTCGGCATCAGTGGCCTTCTGCTCCGCTTCAGCCAATCCGCTCAGGGCCTTCGCCGACAGACTTTCGTAGTCGTTCTTGAACTTCGCCTTGCGTTCCGGCGTGGTGGCCAAGAGCGCGTGATGAAACGACGTCGCTGCCTTGCTGAGGTCGGCGTACACCGTGGTCGCCGCCTTCGACGCAGCGATGTCCTGGACGTAGAGCTCTTCCAGGCTCTCGTTGGTGTTTCGCGCCAAGCCCAGCGCGAGATACGCCACCGCACCGATGGCGATCACGACTACCAGGTCGAACAGCCCGAGCTTGACCAACGTGCTCCGGTTCTTGAACCACTCCATTGCCGTTTCCCTCCGGCCCCCACGCTCTTCGTTCCCTCCGTCGCCCGGCGATGAAGCTCGGCGCGGCGACGCGTGATACGAACGGGAACGGCGGTGTGGCAAAATGCCTTAGGAGAAAAAGAGCGAATCGCCCACGCAAAGCTCCCCGGCGGTGTCGTGGATCAAGTTCATGCCGAAGAGCACACCCGCATCCGTGCGCCGATATGCAGCAAGCGCCGAGAGGGGTTCTTTTCCCGCCACGCCGGTGTCCGGATCCACCGTCGTCATCACGCAGCGCTCGCAAGGCTTGACGGCGCGAAAGCGGACGCTGCCGATGGAAAAGGTCGACAGATCGTCTTCGGCAAAGGGCGGCAAGCCGCGCACCACGAGATTGGGTCGGAAACGGCGCATGTCGACAGGCGCGGACAAGCGCTGGTTGAGATCGGCGAGGGACCCTTCTCCAATGAGCAACAGAGGATAGCCATCCGCGAAGCTCACGATGTCCCCGGCGCGGCCGCGCTCGGGATTGACGGCACGCTCACTCTCGTCCGGCATGAACACGAGGGAGAGCGGGCGCCCGCACAGCTCGGAGAACCAGCGCCCGCCGTCGGGGTGCTCCAACGCCTCTACCGTGGAGCGCCACACGGTCACGGAGCGCGTCGGTCCTCCGGACAGAACGAGCGGCAGCTCGAGGGACGATCGCCCGGAGGCCCGCAGCACGATGCGCTGGTGTTCGAGGTGGGCCTCCACGGTCACGAGCTGGTGCTCCTCCCGGGCCGTGACGAAGCGGCCTTCGGGATCCACCAGCATCCAGCGGCGGTCGTGCTCGAGGCCTCTCCGAACCACCCGCGCGCTGGACAGCGATACGCCCCGGCACGACTTCACCGGGTACACGTAGAGCTCGGAGAGCGTGACGGTGCTCATTCGAGCAAGTCGATTTTCGCGTCGTATACGAGCTTGCCGTAGCGGGGCTCGTCCACCTCGATGGAATAGTCGTTCGGCACCTTGATCTCGAACTTGGGCCGCCCCGCGAAGAGCACGCGGGCGACCTTGTCCTTACCGGCCACCTTGGCGACGACGCTGTTGTCTTTCTCGTCCGTGAGCTCGATGGGCGTGCGACCGATCACGACCAGGTTCGAGCCTTTGCGGCGATAGGTGATGAACCACATCTGGCCCTTGTCGTCCGCCTTGAACTGCAGCACGTCGGCGACGAAATCCTGCCGCTCCTTGGCCATGCACTGGGCACGCTTCTGCATGTTGTCGCCGGCGGCCTTGTCGCACTTCTTCTCGGACTTCTCGTTGGGCGCGGAGGCGCCGTAGTTGATCACGAAGGCCATCTTGGGCGCCGTGATGGTGTCGATGGGCGGGCGGCTGGGCTTCTCGGAGTGGTCGGCGGGCGGCTCGGCGGGCGCTTCCGTCGCCGTGGCTTCCGGCTTTGCCTCGGGCTTGGCTTCCGCGGCCGGCGCCGCCTTGTCGGTCGCCTCCGAGGCCGGGGCCGCGGCTTTTGGCTTGGGGCCGCAAGCAACGACGGAGAAAAAGATCGCGCTGATGAAGATGGAGCTACGCATGGGACCTCTCGGGCGCGTTTCTACGCCTTGCGTCGATTTCGTCAATGGGTGTGCGCGGGCTACGCCTTCCGACGCTGGCGGCGGAAGGCGAGCGCGAGGCCCAGGAGCAATCCGCTCAGCGCCGCTCCGGCGGGTGCGCCGCCGCCGGCCGTGCGGCAACCGCAGCCGCCGTCATCGCCCGAATCCTGGCTGCCATTGCCCACCGCAGCGGACCCGCCGCTGCCGCCCAGGGCACCGAAGCCGCCCCCACCCGAGTTGGCGCTGCCGCCCGTAGCGGCCGTGCCGCCCGTAGCGGCCGTGCCGCCGGTGGCGGCCGTACCGCCGGTAGCGGCCGTGCCCCCTCCGCCGGCCATCCCGCCCTGTCCACCGGCGTTGCAGTCCGCCTCGCTGGAGCACGTGCTCAGGGTGCCGTTGTCACAGGTCTGGGTGCCCATGGTGTTGCACGAGGAGGTGCACGGCTGCGTCGAGGGCGCGTCGCACGCGCTCCATCCCGTCAGCGTACAGGTGCGGGTGCCGGCGATGTTGCAGTCTCCCGTGCACGGCTCGGCAACGACCTGGTTCACGATGGTGCCGAAGGCCGACTTCAGCTCGCTCGGGTTCTGCGCTTGATAGTAACAGCTGGCAACGTTGGCGTTGGGATCGCAGCCGCCGAGAGCGGTACCACCCGCCTGCGCGGTTTGGTTCAGCGCCTTGAAATTCACCGCCGAGCCGAACCCGACCACGTAGGTGCTCACGTTCTTGGCCTTCAGTGCCTGTGCGCCGAGCACCGACCAGTCCTGCACGCAGTAGCAGCCATCCGGCTGCGTCGGCAGGCACGTCGGGCAGCTGGACAGCCCCATCAACGTGCAGTCCGACGCCGTGGCGCAAGCGGTGTCGTTGTTGATGCTGCAGTACTGGTAGCCGTCCGTGACGAAGATGACGGTATTCTCGTAGGCGGGGTTGGTGATTTCCGCGTAGTCCGCCGCCTTCATCAGCGTCTGCCCCGCCGGCGTCTGGTTGTTCGCGGGAATCACCAGGTTCGAGAGCGTTTGCTCGATGGTCGCGGCGGTGCCCGCGCCGGGCGCGACGAGCACCTCTCCGGGCGTGCACATGCCCGCCTTGCCCGGGAACACCATCAGGCCGTATTGCGCATCGTTCCCGTAGCTTTGCAGCACTTCGTGGATGGCACTCTGCGCCGCCGCCCACTTGGTGGTCGTCGCCGTGCCGTCCGGAATGTCTCCCAGCATGGACGACGACGTATCCACCACGAACATGATCCGTGGCGGCGTGCAGTCCGCAGCCTTGGCTGGCGAAGCGGCCAGCGAAAGCGCACCGAGAGCACACAGACCCAGAGCCCCGCGAAGGATCGTCTTCATCGTGGCCGAGGTTAGCATGCCTCGGTGCGTGCCTCGGTGACTACTCCTTCAGCGACTTGCCGAAGGCATGATCGACGACGGCCGCCGTGGACGCATAAGGAACCGTGAACGTGTCGGCGGCGATGGGCTCGGGGTAATTGTGGCCGAGGGTGCTGCGCGCGAACACATGGTAGCCGAGGGTCGCACCCGCCGGCAGATCCACCGACGTGCTCCAGGTGTTGCCGGCGCCCGCGGTGAGCGGCAGGGCCAGGGCGTAGTTGTCCGACCCCATCGCGTCGGAATCGCCCACCAGGTAGAGCTCGGTGCTCGCGTCCACGGATAGCCCGCGCAGCGAGAACTTCACCGTGCGCTTGCCCGCCGCGAAGCCGACGCTCTGGGGTGTGAAGGCCGGCATGTAGTCGTTGATCATCTGGGCGATCTCGCGGTTCGCCTGGGTGGCCAGCCGCTCCGAGGTCAGCACCAACATGTTTTCGTCGTTGTAGAAGCTCGCCAGGTTGGTCCAGTTGTAGGACCCCATCAGCACCTTCTTGCCGTCGATCACGCACAGCTTGTTGTGCAGCTCGGTGAGGCCCAGGTTCTGGGCGCTGCCGCGGTCGTTTTCGAAGCGAAGCACCGGAATCCCGGCCTGGTCCAGGGCTTCGTCCGCGCTTTCGGCGTCCGCTTGGACCTTGTCGAGCAGCACCACCACGTGCACGCCGCGGCTCTTGGCCGCGATCAGCTCGTCGATGATCTTCTTGGTGTTCATCGAGAACATCGCGACGTACGCGCTCGTCTTCGCTTGGGCCAGCTCGCCCGCTACCACGTCGTAGAGCTTGTCCTCGTTGCCGAACAACACCTGCACCGGAGCAGACGTGGCGGCGGTAGCCGCGTTCGTCGTGCCAGCCGAGAGCTCCGCGAACTCCGCCTCGAACAGAGAGGCGACGCTCGCGTTGTCGATGAGCAAGAGCTCCTCGTCACTCAGGTTCAAGGCGTTGCTCGAGTAGTTCATCGACCCGGTGAGCACGCGCTTGCCGTCGATGACGGTGAACTTGTCGTGCATGGTCGCGTCCGTGGCGCTGGTGTTGGACACACCCTTGGGCGTGATGCCCGCCGCGATGAGCTCTTGTACCTTCGGCTGGTTGTAGACCTGGTCCATCTGCTTTTGGTCGAGCAGCACCTGCACGTCCACGCCCTTCTTCACCAGCTGGCCGAGTGCATTGATGATGCTGGACTCGCGCAGGTTGAACATGGCGATGTGCACGGACGTCTGGGCCTTGCCCAGGGCCTGCAAGATGACCTTCTCGGGCTGATCGAAGTAGCTGAAGAACAGGCTCGCGCCGAGGCTCGGGTCCTGCCAGCCGAGGTCCGCAGCGTCCAGCGTGTAGGGCGTCGGGCCGTAGCCGTTCGGCCCGCCTGGAGTGCCCAGGTCGCCAGTGCCGTAGCGGTTCTTGGCCAGCGTCCAGCTCGCGGGATCGGCAGGATCCTTGCTCAGATCCGACAGCTCCAGCGCCGCGCCGTCGCTCGCCGGCCAGGGCGCCGACCCCGTGTACTCCACCGACGCGACGACCTTGCCGCTCTTGTCCTTGAGCTTCACGGCGTCCTTGGTGTTGGACAGGAAGAAGTTATCGTACACGTAGTCGGGGAACAGGCCGCCGTTCTGCTTCGGGTCTCCATTGCGTGCCAGGAGAGCGTAGCCCTTGGCGGGCACGATCACGCTCTTGGAGATGACGTGCGTGTTGTTGAAGCCGTCGTACAGCTCGTAGCCGGAGAGATCGATCGCCGCGTCCGTGGTGTTGTAGAGCTCGACGTACTCGCCGAGATCGTCCGTGACGTTCTTGGGGTTCACCATCATCTCGGTGACGATCAGACTGGAGCCCGCCCCCGCGGTGCCGCCTGCGCCACCCGTGCCGGCCGCGCCGCTGCTGCCGGCCGCGTTCCCGCTGCCGCCACTGCCGCCGCCTGCTTGACCTGCTGCGCCCGCCGCTGCGCCGGTCCCCGCGACACCTGCCACACCACCGTAGCCACCAGCGGCTCCAGCGCCGCCACTTCCGCTCAAGTTCACGCCATCGTCGGACCCGCACGCAACGGCGAGCACCGAGCACCCAATGAGCACTGCCTTCTTCAACACGACTGCCTCGACTTCCGCCGACTGATGGGTCCCCGTGCGTCGAGCCCCTCCCTGCGGGGGCCGTTCGCCTCGGGCACCTGGGCCTGCCTCAGGGCGGCCCGCCGCATTGCCGTACGGAAAAGCGGAGCGTGCATACATCATGTAGGTGCGAAGCGCACCATGTAATCCAATGTGCTCGTAATGTGGCGGAAATTGCTGCGAATTCGCGACGTGGCGGGGACGGGCCGGGCGCGGGGCGCGAGGTTCCGCGGCGAACCAACAATCCCTCGGGACATACCCGGGCATACTTCTCCCATGGCTCGAGAGCGGCGGCCGATGTGGCCCTTGGCTTTGGTGTTGGTGTGCGTTCCTCCTCTCGTCTTCTCTGCCTGTGGCAGCTCCGGCGGGAGCGGCGGCGGTGGCGGAAGCTCCGGCAACGGGGGCAGCGGCGGCGGTGGCGGGAGCTTCTGGGATGGCGGACCCGACGCCCCCACGGAGCAGCCCAAGGCGTTGCTCGACATCTATCCCCTCGATCTGTGGGCGCAGTTCCTGCCACAGAACGAGATGCAGATGACGGTCACCCAAGATGGTGCACCGGTGTACACCACCGGCTCACCCGTCGTGACGGTGCCGCTGGTGAACGCCGGCGCGATCCAGATCGATCTGTCCGCTCCGGAGCACGAGCCCCTCTCGGCGATCGTGAGCTACGACGGCGGCAGCGGCCTTGACGGCGCAGTGCTCCTGGCAGGGGCAGCGGCCGCGGGGCAAGGCCTCAGCCTCGCCCACGAGATGCGAGACATCAACGGCGTCAGCGTGCCGGTGCACTCGGTGTTCCTGGGGCTTCGCCACAAGTGGTTCTCGGCGGAAGGCCGACCCGCGCGGCGCGGCAACCAGGTGACCTTCTTGCAAGACGGCGAGCAGGCCTGGGGCAGCGTGGCTCAGGATCTGAAGGCTGCGAAGAATCGCATCATGGCGGCCACCTGGTGGTGGCAGTCGGACTTCGAGCTGTATCGCGATCCGCAGAACCACCCGTACCAGACCCAGAACGAACGCTGGCCCAACACGATTTTGGGCATTTTGGAGCAGAGCCCAGCGGAGAAGCGCATCTTGGTCGGACAGTTCTGGAGCCAGGACAGCATCCTGGCGTGGATGACCACGGACTCGAAGCTCAAGGCCTACGCCGAAGCTCCGGGAGACGGCTTCGAGTTCATGGGGCAGGCCAACGAGACCAAGGGGCAGTTTCACTTCGCCCTCACGCCCTTCACCTTCGGCGACCGCGTTCGCTCCACCTTCACCGAGACGCAGAACGAGCAGTTCGATCAGGAAGCCCAGATCACCTCCACGGTGCCCGAGCGGGACGTGGACCTCACGCTGTGGCCCGTGAGCCTGCAGACGCAGGCCGCTTCCTTCCACCAGAAGTTCATGGTGATCGACGACGAGCTCGCCTACATCGGCGGCATGAACTTGAAGGAGGTGGATTGGGACACCTCCAAGCACTTGGTGTTCGAGCCGCGACGCATGCTCTTCGACGCCACGCAAGCGGATCGCCTGGCGGTGGTGAACAAGGAGCAACTCCCGGACCAGGGCCCGCGCAAGGACTACATGGTGCGCATCGACGGGCCGGCGGCACAGGACGCCGCCGACATCTTCCACGAGCGCTGGCAGCACCAGCTGGATTCCAAGGTGGACTACTCCGAGAACAGCACGCCCTTCACCGTGAAGCGCGACATTCCGGAGCGCCCGAACGGCATCCAGATGCAGGTGACGGCCACCCTGCCCCAGCCCTTCTGGGAGCACGCCATCGCGGAAACCTGGTTCAATGCGGTCAATCAGGCGGAAAACTACATCTACATCGAGGACCAGTATTTCCGCGTACCGATGCTGAACGAGGCCATCGAGGCGCGCATGCAGGCCAAGCCGAATCTGCGCCTGATCGTGATCACCAAGCCGATCAACGAGTACGCGGACCCCGGCTGCGTGTGGACCTACAAGTCCCACGAGCTGTTCAAGAACAAGTTCGGCTCACGCTACATGATGCTGCAGCTGCGCGCCTTCGACACCGTGGAGGTGAGCTTCGCCATCGACGAGACCGAATCTCGCTTCGCCGACATGGACGTGCACGCCAAGATGCTGATCGTGGACGACAAGTTCATGAGCGTAGGGTCGTGCAACAAGAACAACCGCGGCATCGTGTACGAAGGCGAGCTCAACGTGGCGGTGCTCGACGCGGCGTGGGTGCACAGCGCACGCCAGCAGATCTTCGCCAACATGCTCCCGGCCGGCACCCAGCCCACGGACGACGTGGCCACCTGGTGGAAACAGTTCCAGAACGCTGCCGCGTGGAACGACGGCGTCTATTCCGCCTGGGACGCGGAAGGCGGCGACATCAACCTGAACGGCGCGCCGCTGCCGGACATGTACACGCCCAAGGGCTTCGTGTACTCGCTGAACTTCGGCCCCCCTTCGGACTGCCTGTTCGAG
This sequence comes from Polyangiaceae bacterium, assembly GCA_020633235.1. Taxonomy (NCBI): domain Bacteria; kingdom Pseudomonadati; phylum Myxococcota; order Polyangiales; family Polyangiaceae; species Polyangiaceae bacterium. The sequence goes on from JACKEA010000003.1 coordinate 629,778, forward strand.
AGCGTGGGTCCGGACATGACCTTGTATTGACGTTTTCTGGTTGGTCCGGCGCGAGCCCCGTCCCGGAACGAAGCTTGCTTCGCTCTCCGGTGTGGAATCCGAGCTGTTCGTGGTCCTCCGGGTCGTGCTCGCCGGCGTTTTCGGCGGCGTCATAGGCCTGGAGCGCGAAGCGCGCTCGCGCCCTGCGGGCCTGCGGACTCACGTTTTGGTGGCCTGCGCCGCCGCCTTGTTCGTGTCCCTGGGAGACGTGATGATGCAGCGTGGGGAAGGCGGCGGCGCGGTCGCGCTGCGCTCGGATCCGCTCCGCATTTTGGAAGCCGTGGTCACCGGCGTGAGCTTCATCGGTGCCGGCACGATCCTGTTCCGCCGTGGAAAGGATCGTCTGGAGGGAATCACGACGGCGGGGTCGATCTTGGTGACGGCAGCCATCGGCATCGCGACGGCGCTGTCACAGTATTGGACCGCCGGACTGGTGACGGTCTTCGTGTTTGCCGTGCTGCACGGCCTTTCGCGGCTGGATGAAGCGCTGGAGAACCGCCGCTAGCGCCCACGCGCGGCGAAGCGGGCGCGGGCCTTGTCGCGTTCTTCTTCTCGATTCTTGGGTGGCGCGCTCGTTCGTAGCCGAGAGAGCAACTGCTCCGTCACTCGCGTGATTTGCTCTACAGCTTCGTGGAAGGCGTCTTCGTTCACGCGAGACGGCTTGGTGCTGCCGCTCACCTTGCGGACGTATTGCAGCGCAGCGGCGCGCACCTCGTCTTCCGTCGTCGGTGGATCGAAGTTGAACAGGGGACGAATGTTGCGGCACATGCTGCTCAGAATACCCTCACCCGTGCAGCGCGGCGTAGGGCGAGCTCGCAAGCGGAACGCCCCAGCTCTCGAGCAAATCCGACAGCTGGCTCAGACCGGGCGCCACATGGAGCGCCCCACTCTCGTGCTCCAGGATTGGCGTCTCGAGCTTGGTGTCGCCGAGCCTCTGATCGACGCGCTCCCGTTGGTCGGGGTGGCGCTCGAGGTTCACGACGCGGAAATCCGCACCGCGAAGGAACAGGAAGCCGACGACACCGAGGGAAAACGGGCACGCCGGTCGCACGTAGACGACCAGCTTCACGGCGCGCCCCACTGCAAGCTCGATGCCGGGATTCGCCCCTGTCAAAGTGCATGGAAGCGGCGAATTGGGACGCGACACATCGCCCCGGTGTCGCCGATCGACCCACTCACGGAGCTGAACTGCGGGCACTGCTCTCCGAGGTGCTGGCATGGTCACTGCACCCCGGCGCGCGCTGACCATGAGCGCACCGTTTCCGCCCTGGACCAACTCGTTGATGCGAGTCGGCACGCTGCTGTGCGCTAGCGTGCTGGTGGGTGGACCGGCGCTGCTCATCGCGTGGGTTCGCAGCCCCCTCCACACGCATCAGGGCGAGCCGGTGGAGCAACCCATCGATTTCGACCATCGCCACCACGTGCGGGACGACGGCATTCCCTGCCTGTACTGCCACACGGACGCGGAGCGTTCGCCGAACGCGGGGGTGCCCTCCACCGAGGTGTGCATGAGTTGCCATGCTCAGATTTGGACCGACAGTCCGCTGCTGGCTCCGGTGCGTCGCAGCTACTTCGAGGACGAGCCCATCCACTGGAAGCGGGTGAACGTGCTGCCGGACTTCGTCTTCTTCAATCACGCGGCCCACGTTCGCCAGGGCGTGGGCTGCGAGACCTGCCACGGTCGCGTGGATCTGATGGCGAACGTGGTCGCTCATGCGCCACTGCAGATGAAGTGGTGTCTCGATTGCCACCGCGATCCCGAGCGTCATCTCAGACCTCCGAGCGAGGTTACGACCATGGGCTACCAGCCTTCGGAGCCTCAGCGCGTGGTGGGCCGCCGCATCGCGCGAGAGCTCGATATTCACCCCCCGACCTACTGCAGCGGTTGTCACCGCTGAGCGCCATGAAGGACCCCCTCGAGCTCGAAACCGGCGCGGACGACCGACGACGGATCGCGCCCTCGGCGCTGACTCGGCGGAAGTTCTTGGGTTGGTCGTCCGTGGGCGTGCTCGGCCTCGGGCTCGAGGCGTGCAGCAAGCCGCCGCCCGAAGACATCGTGCCTTACGTACGGCGGCCTCCAGAGGTCGTCCCCGGCGTCGCCACGTTCTACGCCACCATGTGTGAGCGCGAAGGCTATGCCTTTGGGCTGCTCGGGGAGAGCCACGAGGGGCGCCCCACGAAGGTCGAAGGGCATCCGCTTCACCCCGCCAGCTTGGGCGCCACCGGGATCCGAGAGCAGGCGGCCATCGGTGCGCTGTACGATCCGGACCGCGCTCGCGGAGTGAAGCGGAATGGGCACACGGCGAGCTACCAGGACCTCGCCGAGCTGCTCGACCCACGGGGCGCGGCGCCGTGGGTCGAGCGACGTGGGGAAGGTCTCCACCTGCTGCTGCAGCCGACGTCCTCGGAGCTCGTGGCGGCCCAACTGGCGGCGCTCCGCGCCGCGTATCCGAGCCTCACCGTGCACTTCGACAGCGGCGGCTGGACTCCGCCCGAGTGGGGGGCCACTCGCGACGTGCTCGGAGACGTTTTCGACCTCCGCCATGATCTGTCCCACGCCGACGTGGTCGTCGCGCTGGGCAGCGACTTCATGAGCGGCAGCGGGCCGGAGGGCGTCGGACCCGCTCGCCAGCTCGCGCGGCGGCGAGGCGCGACGCAGCCTTCGGATTCGATGCCGCGGCTATACGTCGTGGAGAGCGCCGTCAGTGTCACCGGCGCCAGCGCGGACCATCGTCTGCCACTTCCCGAGGGCGAGCTCGGACGCTTCGCCGCAGAGCTCTTGCGCGCCGTAGGCGGCGCCGGCAAAGAAGGCCCACGGCACCAGAGCGGGCACGCCGACTTCGTCGATGCTCTGGCGCGCGACCTGACCGCGCACCGCGGGCGCTGCGCAGTGCTCGTCGGTCGGCGTCAGCCGCCGGAGGTGCATGCGCTCGGCATCGCTCTGAACGCCACCCTCGAATGCCTGGGCAAGACGGTGCTCCCCACGCCGCCGGTCCTGTTGGACGCGGGTTCGCGCGCTTGGGACCCGGCGCGCCTCACGGACGCGCTGGAGCGGGACGCGGTGGACACGCTGTTGGTGTTGGGCGGAAACCCCGCCTACTCGGGCCCGGCGGGCTTCCGCCAGCTCCTGATGAAGGCCCGAGAACGCATTTATCTAGGCCGCTACGAGAACGAAACCGCACAGCTGGCGACGGCGTTCGTCCCCGAAGCGCACTTCTTGGAGAGTTGGGGCGATGGCCGCGCATTGGACGGAACTCTGACCGTCCAGCAACCGCTGATCCGACCACTGTTCGACGGCAAGACCGCGAGCGAGATCCTGGCGCTGCTCCTCGGCCAACGCGGCGCGAACGCACGGCGACTATTCTACGCTCACTTCGAGCCGCGGCACGCCGATCTCGGCGAGTTGCTCGCGCAAGGCTTGGCACCCGGCAGCGCACTGACGCCCGCCGAGCCGAAGGTGAGCTCGGCTGCCGTGGCGCGAGCGCTCGGGCGCATTCCGCCAGAACCCCGCACCGCCCTCGAGCTCGACGTGTTGCCGGATCCGCGGCTCGGCACCGGCAGCGACGGCAACGTACCCTGGCTGCTGGAGCTGCCCGAGCCGGTGAGCAAGCTGGTGTGGGACAACGCGTTGCTCGTCGCTCCGGCGCTGGCGAAGCGCGAGGGGCTCACCACCGGGGACGTGGTGCGCGTCTCACGGCGCGGCGACCACGTCGAGATCCCGGTGCTGGTGCAACCGGGGCAAGCACCCGGCGCGGTATGCGCGTGGCTCGGTTGGGGACGCAGCGGCGCCGAGTCCAACGTGCGCGGCAAGGGCGTGGACGTCTCACCGCTGCGGATGGCGGAGAGCCCCTTCTTGGTTGTCGGAGTGAAGCTCGAGAAGACCGGAAGACGCCACCAGCTGGTCACCACCCAGCAGGAAGGCAGCCAGCACGGACGCCCCATCGCCCTGCGCAAGAGTCGCGCTGAATGGAAGGCGGAACCCGACTTCGCGCGGCCGCAGAACGAGGACCCAGACAGCATTCTACCGGATCGTCTGCACGGGTCGCCGCAGTGGGGAATGGCCATCGATCTGTCGAAGTGCACCGGTTGCAGCACCTGCGTGATCGCCTGTCAGGTCGAGAACAACGTTCCCGTGGTCGGCAAGGGGCAGGTAGCGCTGGGTCGCGAGATGCACTGGCTTCGCATCGACCGCTACTACGAGGGCAGCGAAGACAATCCCCGCGTGGATTCGCAGCCCATGGCGTGTCAGCACTGCGAGAAGGCCCCCTGCGAGTACGTGTGCCCGGTGAACGCCACGGTGCACAGCCCAGACGGCCTGAACGAGATGGTCTACAACCGCTGCGTTGGCACGCGGTTCTGCTCCAACAACTGTCCGTACAAGGTTCGGCGCTTCAACTTCTACAACTACAACCAGCATCCGCCGCCGATTCTCGAGCTGTCCAAGAACCCCGACGTGACAGTGCGAGGGCGCGGCGTGATGGAGAAGTGCACCTATTGCGTGCAGCGCATACGCCGCGCCCAGATCGACGCGCGCATCGCTCGGAAGCGTCTCGCCGACGGCGACGTCGTCACCGCCTGTCAACAGGCGTGTCCCACGAGGGCCATCGAGTTCGGGGACGTCTCCGACCCGCGTTCCAAGGTGAGCCAAGCGCAGCACAACCGCCGCGCCTACGCCGTATTGAACGAGGTGGGGACGGTTCCACGTACCCGCTATCTGGCCCGCATCGACGACGAGAACCCCGAGGTGGGCTCGTGACCGTGGGCCAAGACCGCATGATGCGCGGTCAATGGACGCACGCCACGCTCACGTCGCGGCTGCTCGAACCGCTCGAGAAGCGCTCGCGCGGCTACGACGTCTTGATGGTCGTGTGCCTGCTCGGCACCGTGATGCTGTTCTCTGCCATAGGCTACACGTTCCTCACGGGTATCGGCACCTGGGGCAACAACATCCCCGTTGCCTGGGCTTTCGCCATCATCAACTTCGTGTGGTGGATCGGGATCGGCCACGCCGGCACGTTCATCAGCGCCATCCTGCTGTTGCTCGAGCAGCGCTGGCGCACGTCGCTCAATCGGCTGGCAGAAGGGATGACGCTGTTCGCGTTGGTGCAGGCCGGCATGTTCCCGCTGCTGCATCTAGGGCGGCCTTGGTTCTTCTACTGGCTCATCCCCTACCCCGCGACGATGGGCACGTGGCCCCAATTCATCAGCACGCTCACCTGGGACGTGGCGGCGGTCTTCACCTACACCATGGTCTCGATCCTATTCTGGTACCTGGGCCTGATTCCGGATCTCGCCATCGTGCGGGATCGCGCGCAGTCGCTACGTAAAAGGCGCATCTACGGCTTCTTCGCTCTCGGTTGGCGCGGCACCGCCAGCCACTGGCGCCACTACCGCTACGCCCAGCTGCTGATAGGCGGGTTGGCCACGCCGCTGGTGCTCTCCGTGCACAGCATCGTCAGCATGGACTTTGCCATCGCCAAGCTTCCGGGCTGGCATTCCCCGATCTTCCCGCCGTACTTCGTGGCCGGCGCCATCTTCAGCGGGTTTGCGATGGTGATCACGCTGGTGGTGCCACTGCGACGCTACTTCCGCTTGGAAAAGATCATCACCACGCGGCACTTCGACCTGATGGCGAAGCTCTTGCTCGTCACGGGCTTGATCGTCGGTTACAGCTACGCCAGCGAGCTGTACACCGCCTGGTACAGCGCCGACGGCTTCGAACGCTGGATGTCTTTCCACACGCGGATGCTCGGTCCCCTGGCGTGGACCTGGTGGTTGGTCATCTTCTGCAACGTCGTCGTGCCCCAGTCCCTATGGTTCTCGAGAGTGCGGAAGAGCACCTGGGCGCTGTGGATCGTGTCCATCTTGATCCAGATCGGCATGTGGACAGAGCGGTTCGTGCTGATCGTCACTTCGGAGCACCAGGACTGGCTGCCGTCGAGTTGGGACATGTACACACCCAGCGTGATCGATGGCGCCATCATCTTCGGCACCCTCTTCTTCTTCCTGCTCCTGTTCCTGCTCATGGTTCGCTACGTGCCCTTCATTCCCATCGCGGAGTCGAAGGAGCTCGTCTACGAGGCGGCGCACCCGCGAAAGGAGGCCCATGCGACGGGTTCTCTTGGCTGAGTTCGAAAGCTCCGACGCGTGTGCCGGCGCCATCTCCAAGCTCAAAGCCTCGGGGCACTCGGAGCTGGATGCCTACATGCCCTTCCCGGCCAAGAACGTGGAAGAGGCCCTGGCGCTGCCCAAGACACCGCTGCCCAAGTGGGTGCTCGCTGGGGGGCTCACCGGCGCGGCGCTCGCGTACTTCATCCTGTGGTGGACCCAGAACGTCGGCTATCCGCTCGACGTCGGCTCGCACCCCACTCACTCCGTACCCGCGTACATCGGCATCACCTTCGAGACCGCGGTGCTGTTCGCCAGCTTCACTGCATTCCTCGGAATGCTGCGGCTGTGTCGCCTGCCGCGGCTGTATCACCCGGTGTTCGACGTCGAAGGCTTCGAGCGAGCCAGCGTGGATCGCTTCTTCGTGAGCGTCGGCACCACGGGAGAGAGCACCGAACGGCGCCTGCTCGAGCTCGGCGCGCTTCGCGTGGTGGAGCTGGATCTCGGGGAGGAAGCGCCATGAAGTACGTGGCTCTCTGCTTGCTGATCCTCACGTCGTGCCGCAGCCACGCGGTGTTCCGCGAGATCGATCCGAGCTTCAATCGCATGCAGGTGCAGCCTCGCGTAGATCCCTACGAAGAGAGCGCGTTCTTCTCGGATGGTCTCGACATGCGGCAGCCGCCGCGGGGCACGGTGCCGTTCTCGCCACGCCCCACGAGCACACGTCCGCCGCTCACTCGCGCGCTCTTGGAGCGGGGCCAGAATCGCTTCGACATCACCTGCGCCGCCTGCCACGGTCCCCTCGGAAACGGGGATACCGTAGTGGCGGAGCACATGCAGCGGCGCCCCCCGTCGCTCCACGAGCCGCGCATAGGAAAACTCTCGGACGCCGAGCTGTATCGCGTCATACGGGAGGGTTACGGATACATGCCCAGCTACGCGGCGAAACTGCCACCAAAGGACAGCTGGGCGGTGGTGGCCTACGTCCGGGCACTGCGCCTCAGTCAGAACGTGCAGGTGAGCGCGCTCTCGGAGCACCTGCAGCGCGAGCTCCGAAAGGAGGCCCAGTGAGACGCCGACTGATGCTCGGCGGCGGGGCCCTGGCCGTGATCTTCGGCGCGCTCACGGGCTTCGGCTGGAGCAGCGATCCGACGCAGTCGAGCTTCTCCTACTTGATGGCCTTCATGGTCGTGTTCAGCACCGTGATCGGCACGTTGATCTGGCTCATGATCGGTCACGCCGCGAACGTGACGTGGTTCGTGCCGCTTCGGCGCTCGGCCGAGGTCGTGATCGGCGCGCTGCCGCTGTTCATCCTGCTCTTCGTCCCGGTGCTGCTGTCCATTTCGTCGCTGTATCCCTGGAGCCACCCACAGACACTGAGCGAAGAGGCGCGCCAGCTCGTGCTGCAGAAGCGCGCCATGCTCAACGTGCCGGGTTTCGTCACGCGCGCCCTGGGCTACCTCACGCTGCTCGCGCTGGTGGGGGAGCTCCTTCGACGCTGGTCTCTACAGCAGGACCGAGGCCGCGCCCGCGCGCTCCGTCGCCGCATGGTCGCGCTCGGCGCTGGCGGCCTACCGCTGGTGGCCGTGGTGCTCACGCTGGCGTCCTTCGATTGGCTGCTCGGGCTGGAACCCACGTTCTACGACGACATGTACGGCGTGTACGTGTTCGCCGGCGGCTTCGTCTCCGCGCTGGGCTTGTTCGGATTGATGACCGTCGCTGGAAGGCGACGCGTGCTGCTGCCCAACAGCATTTCTGCGGAGCACTTGCACGCCATCGGACGCCTCCAGCTCGCGATGATCATCTTCTGGACCTACATCGCGTGGGCCCAGCTCATGCTCATGTGGGTTGCCGACCTCCCCAAGGAGGTGACCTGGTACATCGCTCGCTGGCACGGCGGCTGGCAGTGGCTGGGGTTGCTCTTGCTCGTCGTGCACTGGCTCATCCCGTTCTTCTGGCTCTTGTCGCGGCCGCTCAAGCGCAATCCCGGAACGTTCGCGTTCATGAGCGGGTGGATCGTCGTCGTGCACTGGGTAGACGTCTTCTACCTGGTGCAGCCCGCGCTTCACCCGAAGAGCTTCCATCTCGACTGGCGGGATGCCGCCGCAACCCTCGCCCTGGCGAGTGCCGTCGTCGCCTTTGCCGCCTGGCGCGCCAAGTCCATGGCGCCCGTTCCCACGCGTGATCCCCTCCTCGCCGAGGGCCTGACCTACGAGCACGCATGATGCAGCAAGAGCGCGAGGGACTGCGAGCCAAGCCGGTTGTCATCGTGATCGTCGGTGCGCTGCTGATAACCGCCGCTTGCGTGGCCATCGCCGGTCTTCTCTTGTCGGGGCAACGCGGAAACATCACGGATCACGCGGCCCCCGAGTTGCCGGCCCATCCGGCCCCCATCGGCAGTATCGAACGAAGCCTCACGGCCACCACGGCTCGCGGCGAGGAAAAGGCCCATCGCGCCAGAGCGCGTCTCCGAAGCTACGGCTATCTCGGTCCGGACCAGAAGCGCGCCCACATTCCCATCGAACGCGCCTTCGATATGATGGTGGCGGACGCGGGGGCGGCGCCATGAGCGAGCGCCTGTACGACCTCTTCCGCCGGCTGCTGTTCCTGCCGAAGCCGGGCTCGGACGTGGCCCGTCGCGTCGATCACCTGCACTTCTTCGTCATCGGTGTGACGTTCGCGGGCGCCTTCGCCGTATTCGCCGTCGCGGTGTACTTCATCGTTCGCTACCGACGGCGAGGGCCGAAGCAGAGCACTCCGCGCGTCGTGGCGCCGAACAGCTTCGAGCTCCTCACCGGCGGGCTCTTGCTCTCCCTGTTCATCGCGTGGTGGGTGATCGGCTTTCGACAGTACGTCGACATCCAGACGCCGCCCAAGGACTCCGCTGCGGTGTACGTCACCGCCAAGCAGTGGATGTGGAAGTTCACCAGTACCACCGGCAGAAGCTCCGTGGGCGTGGTCGTGATCCCAGCGCAGCAGAACGTGAAGTTCATCCTGACTTCGCGGGACGTGGTGCACAGCTTCTACGTGCCGAACTTCCGCATCAAACAAGACGCCGTGCCCGGCCGCTACACCAGCGCGTGGCTGCGCGCCGACCATCCCGGCACGTATCCGGTGTACTGCGCCGAGTTCTGCGGGCTGGATCACTCGCGCATGTGGGCCACGCTGGTGGTCGTCACCAAGCAGCAATACGGCCGCTGGCTCCGGGGAGAAACACCGAAGCCCGTCGCAAAGGTCATCGAAGCGGCTCCCGGTGCAAAGGTGAGCAGCGGTGGTTCGGACCTGGCGGAGCAGGGGCGCAAGGCGGCGGAGAAGCATGCCTGCTTCTCCTGCCACACGACGGACGGGCAGCCCCACATCGGCCCAACCTGGCAAGGCCTGTACGGAAGCATGGTCACGCTGAAGGATGGCACCCAGGTGCGCGCCGACGCCGCCTACCTCACCGAAAGCATGATGGACCCGCAGGCGAAGATCGTTCGGGGCTTCAAACCCGTGATGCCCACCTTCGTGGGCACGCTTTCGCAACCGGACACGGCGGCCATCGTGGAATACATCCGCTCGCTCAGGGACGACACGAAGCGCCCGGCGGTGGCGCTTCCAGAGGTAGCGCCCGTGCTCGACGGAGGCGCCCCATGAGCTTTTTCACCGACGGTGGCACGACGCTCTCTTCCTGGCTCACCACGCGGGACCACAAGCGCATCGGCATCATGTTCTTCGTCGCCACCAGCGTGATGCTGGCCATCGGTGGCCTCTTCGCGATGCTGATTCGCATCGAGCACCTCACGCCCGACGCCACCATCGTGACCGCCCAGACCTACAACCGCCTGTTCACCTTGCACGGGGTGACCATGGTGTGGCTGTTCATGATCCCGAGCATCCCCGCGGCCTTCGGCAACTTTTTCTTGCCGATCATGATCGGCGCTCGGGACGTGGCCTTTCCCAGGCTGAACCTGGCGAGCTTCTACATCTACTTGCTGGGCGCCGTGGTCACCCTCGCGGCGATGTTCATCGGAGGAACCGACACCGGCTGGACCTTTTACGTGCCGTACAGCTCGAGCTCGGCGACCACCGTACTCCCGGTGCTGGTTGGAGTGTTCATTCTGGGCTGGTCGACGATCATCACTGGGGTCAATTTCATCACCACGGTGCACACCATGCGCGCCAAGGGCGTGCGCTGGATGAAGATGCCGCTGTTCGTCTGGACGCTGTACGCCACCAGCATCATCCAAGTGCTTGCCACGCCCATGCTCGCCATCACGCTGGTGTTGATCGGCCTCGATCAGTCTCTACACTGGGGCATCTTCGATCCCGCGCGCGGCGGGGACCCGGTGCTGTATCAGCACCTGTTCTGGTTCTACTCCCACCCCGCCGTGTACATCATGATCCTGCCCGGCATGGGGGTGATCAGCGAGTGCGTGTCCACGTTCTCGCGCAAGAACTCACTGTCCTACAAGGCGATCGTGTTCTCCACGCTGGGCATTGCCCTGGTCGGTTTCCTCACCTGGGGTCACCACATGTTCACGGCGGGCCTTTCCACCTTCGATGCCGGTGCGTTTGGGCTGCTTTCGATGATGGTCGCCATCTTCTCGGCCATCAAAGTCTTCACCTGGACCGGGACGCTGTACAAGGGAGCCATTTCTCTCAAGACGCCGCTCTTGTACGTGCTCGCGTTCTTGTTCCTGTTCGTCTTCGGCGGCATGACGGGTGTGGCCGTCGCCACCATGAGCTTGGACGTGCACTGGCAAGACACCTACTTCGTGGTGGCGCACTTCCACTTCATCATGGTGGGCGGCACCATCACGGCGTTCCTAGCTGCCATCCACTATTGGTTCCCCAAGGTGACGGGCAAGATGTATCCCGAGCGCTGGGGCGCCACCACGGCGGTGTTGGTGTTCGTCGGCTTCCTGACGACCTTCGTGCCGCAGTTCCTGCTCGGCAACATGGGCATGCCACGCCGCTACTTCTTCTATCCGCCAGAGATGCAGTCGCTGCACGTGGTGTCCACCGTCGGCTCTTGGGTGCTCGCCGCGGGGCTGCTCACCACCGTCGGCTACCTCGCCTGGTCGCTCAAGTACGGCGAAGCCGCTGGCGACAACCCTTGGGACTCCGCGAGTTGGGAGTGGACCACCGCGTCGCCGCCGCCCAAGGCGAACTTCGAGGGCAAGCCGCACTTCGAGCGCGACCCATACGACTACACCGAGGAAGCGGAGGGCGACGGCAATCTGAAGGAAGCGGAGGCCTTCGGTGGCTGAGCACGAAGAGCACTTCGAATCCTTGGAGCGCCAGGCCGAGGCCGCGCGCTTCGGGATGTGGCTGTTCTTGGCCAGCGAAGCCCTGCTCTTCGGTGGCCTCTTCACGCTGTACGCCGCCTACCGTGCGCACTTCCCCAAGGCTTTCGCAGAAGCGGTGCGGGACAACACCACCTACTTGGGCTCACTGAACACCGTCGTGCTGATCACGAGCAGTTTCCTGGTCGCGCTGGCCGTACACGCGCTCCGCCACCGCAAGCCGCGACGTGCCATCTACCTGGTGCTCTCCACGTGCTTTTTGGCAGCGGTGTTCTTGGCCATCAAATTCACTGAGTATTCCATCCATTTTCAGGACGGCATCTACCCTGGGGGGCAAGGCGCCTATTTCGCTCACGCTGCCCTCGGCACTCAGATCTTCTTCACGCTGTACTTCGTGAGCACTGGCCTGCACGCCTTGCACGTCACCGTGGGCGCGTGCGTTCTCGGCTGGTGCGCGCGACGTATCGGCAAGGAGAGGCTCTCCACACATGGTCTGGAGGCTGCCGCCATGTACTGGCACCTGGTGGACGTGATCTGGATCTTCCTCTGGCCCCTCTTCTATCTGATGCGATGACGACGACGAAATACGTTCTCAGCTTCGTGGCCCTGTTGCTGCTCACGGCAGCCACCTTCGGCCTCTCCTTCGTGCACCTGGGAGCGCTCGAAATCCCCGTTGCCCTCGGCATCGCGGCGGCCAAGAGCGCCATCGTCGCGTTCTACTTCATGCACCTGATCGAGCAGCCCTCGAGCCACCGCATCGCGGCGTCCGCGGGCGTGGTGTTCATTGCCATCGTCGTCACGCTCACCTCGCTGGACGTGCTCACCCGGAGCTGAGACTCAGCGGCGGCCCAGAAACGGAATGCGTCCGCGGCTGATGTCATCCAGCTCGCGTTGCAGGCGCTGCTCCACCTCGCGATAGCAGCGGGCGAGCACGGCGGGTTCCTTCGCGTGCTCCGGACCCAGATCGGGCCACGACAGCGGCTCGCCGAACGCGATGGTGGTCTGCGCAGGCAGCGGGAAATAGGGGAGGAGTCCCGAGCTGATGCCCCAAGGCAGCGCCAGCGCGATGGGCATCACGTCCGCGCGGAACAGCTTCTTCAGGCCGAGCAGCTTGGCCAGGCGATCCCCGCGGGTGAGCACGATGAGCTGTTCGTGAGTTCCGACGGAGACCACGGGTACGATGGGCACGCGCTCGCGCAAGGCGAGCTCCAGGAATCCCGTGCGCCCGCCGAGCTCGATGCGATGGCGATCGCGGAACGGCCGCGTGGAATCGTAGTCCGACCCCGGGTACACCAGCACCAAGCGGCCTGCCTGGAGCGCCGCCGCCGCGCCCGCCTGCCCGGCGCGCAGCGTGCCGAAGCGAATGGACAGCTCGCGCACGCGTTCGTCCTGGAACAAGACGTCGTGCGCCAGCGGGTGCACCGCTCGCTCGACGCCGTACTGGTTTCGAATGGCCGCGATGGTGAGCAAGCTGTCTATCGTGATGATGCCGCCGTTGTGGCTACCGACCAGGAGCGCCGCGCCCTTCGCTGGGACGTGATGCACGCCGTGGACCTCCCAGCGGAAGTAGCGCTCCCCCACGACCTCGAACAGATCACAGGCGAGGTCCACGAAGTCGGGATCGCGATCGTCGATCCCTTCTTGTCGGCCCGACGCGGTATCCCGCGAGACGGCCAAGCGCAGCGTCGAGCGCAGCACCGCTCCCGGCCCGAGACGCCACCAATCACGGCGATCGAAGTACTTTTCGGCGCGCGCACGCCAGGCCGCGAAGCTCTCGAACGTCATGGTGCGAGCGCCGCGAGCCGCTGGGCGCAAAGCTCTGTGTCGGCGCTCTCGATGGAGAAACGTTCGCCGTACTTTTGGCACAGCTCGTAAGCGGCGCGGGCGCGCTTTCGGTAGGGCTCCACCATTTCTGACATCGTCGCTTCGTAGGTGGCCTCGAGCTTTGGATCCCGCGCCACGGACGGCGGCACCGGCAAGCCCTCGAGGTCTTTCACCAGGGAATCGTAAAGCTCGCCGACCCGCGCAGCGCTGCCGATGACCCAGTGCGGCGGCGCCGCGGGCCGAATGTCCAATACCCTTGTGTAGGCTTGCTCGGTAGCGTCGAGGGCTACACGCTTCTTCGCGAGCCAGGGAGCCAGCTTGTCCCGGGTCCAGCGCCCAAAGTCCCCACCGGTGAAGCGGGGCGGCTTCAGCGCGTCGGCAGTGCGCCGCTTCTGCTCGGCCGCGAAGTACACGGCCTCGCCGACGGCCATCAACGCTTGTGCAAGGTGGCGCGGACGGCTGTCCTCGGGGAGCTCGGCTTCGGCGGCCTTGGGGTCTTGCCACAGAGCCGACACACGCCCGTACTCGTTCGCCGCTAGCTTCCACTGGCGGGTCGCCGCGAAGCTCCTGCCGAGGAGCGCATGGGCGACCATGCGATCGTCGAGCGTCGCTTCTCGGTCGATGCGGGCAATCTCCTTCGAAAGCCGCTTTCCCGCGCGATCGAGGTGCCCGGCGTCGGCGTCCGCCAGCGCGGTCTTCACGTCCGCGTCCGTGGGCTCGAGGGTGAGCTTGGTTTCCGGCTCGGCCTGCCCACTGAGGCCCAAGTCCGGCGTTTCGTAGGGCTCGTCTACGGCTTGTGTCGGCTCGGTCGCGGCCGGCGCGGGCGCGCTCTCGGGAGTCGACGGCAGCGGCGCCGCTGGGGGCGGGCTTCCGGCACAGCCGGCGGCGAGCCCGAGCAGGAGCGTCCACGCCTTCATCCGCCGCCTTCCACCAGCCGCACCAGGGCGGCGAAGGTTTCCGCACTGCTCGGATCGTCGGACAGTGTGCCCTTCACGCGGTCGTAGGCGTCGCTACAGAATTGTCGAGCCAGCTCCAGGTGAGCGGTGCGGGCGTCCTCCGGCGTCGCGCGCTCCGCGTCGAGCAGATCCCGGAGCCAGAGGCGCCCGCTCGGATCCACCGAGAAGCGCCGAAAGCGCGCGTCGGGGAGGCGGACCCCGGCGTCCGCCAGCGAGGACAAGATGCGCACAGCTTCCGCGCACAAGGCGGATACGTCACTCGCCGCCAGCTCCTGTTTGCCCAACAGCTCGTTTCCGCCGCGTCCGAGTCGAGGGGTGATCCAGTACGGCGCGCCGTCTCGCGTGGTGCCGCTCTCGAGCACGCGTGCGACGCCCGGGACCGCGATGGACTCCGCCAGCGCGGCGGCGTTCGCGAATCTGGGCGCGGCGTCGGGCTTACCCACGGAAACCCACACCGGGAGCTGACGTGCGAGCAGCATGCCCTCTTGCCAGAAGTCGCGTCCGCGACCGGGGGCAGCCGCGAGGCCGGCGCCACCGATGCGCGGACCCTCGAGAGCGGTCAGCCAGCGCTGCGGCAGCTTGAACCCCGGGTGCTCCTTGGAGAGCCGCGCGAGGAGCTTCTTGGCATCCGGCTCCAGGCCGCGCGCGAGAAGCCAACCTGCGAGGCGAAGCATGGCCTCGGAGGTGGATCGCTCGCCGGGCTCGAAGCCATCGACCAAGCCCAGGAGACCCGGTGCGCACTCCCGCTCGGTGCACAGGTCGATGCCCGCGTCGAAGAGGCGCGACCGCGTGCTCGCCGACTGAGCGCGGAGCACCTTCGCGCGCCCCTGGAGCAGCATCGCCACGCCCCGCGCCAGGCTTGCCGCGTCGAAGGGGTTCTTCTTGCCGCGGAGCACCACGGCGTGCACCGCCCGCAGTGGAAGAACGACCTCCGCCAGGGGTGCGGGCAATGCAGCGGCCGAGTCGTCGAAAGCCGCGCGAAATGTCGCGCTCTGCAGCAAGGAGAACATCAACTGCGGGCGGTCCCGGGCGTCGTACAGCTCCACGATCAGATCGAGGACGCGACGCATCTGCGCCGCCGATATGGCAGCGAAGTCGATGCGCTTCAGCGCAGCGGAAAGCGCGGGCGTCGCTTCCTCGCGAGCAGCGTCCCGCAAGCTCTCCAGGTACAGGAGCACGTAGGCCACGTCCGGCGCAAAGCCGAGGACGCCCTCCAGGAGCCGCACCCGCGCCGCCGGCTCCAGCCGCTGGGCGACGGCTTCCACCCGGCTCCGCTCCACCTTGTCGAGCAAGTGCTGACACACTCCCCGATGGGTCGGCTCTCGCACGCCGTTGAGGAGCAGGTCTTCCGCGGCGTTCACCTTGAGCGCGAGCACCTTCCGATGCTCCTTCAAGAAGCGCAGGTGCCCGCGCATCTCCAGCGCCTCTTCCTTGGAGAGCGGAACGTCGGCGGCCTTGTCCGCGTCTACCGCGGGCTTGGCCCCCGCAATCACGGCCGCCGCCGCGGTGGGCTTCGGCCGGGGTTTACGCGAGCGCCGGCGCCGCTTGCCGCCCGCTCGCGTTTCGGGATCTTGGCTCCGCACAGGAAGTGCTTACGCCACGCTCCGCCACGCTGCCACTGAGTTCAGCGGCCTGGGAGCTTGAGGAAGCTCACCGGGACGTTGACCACTGCGCTGCCACCGACGGGGGCGTCGAAAGTGGCGACGCTGGCCCGACTGCGCACGCACGCCACCACGGAGCTCGGCAGGTTGCCGCTCGGAGAGGCGCTGACCCCGCGGACCTCGCCCCCCGGTCCGACGGTGATGGACAGCCGCACCGTGCCTTGGGCGTCCGGATGGTCCAAGAGGCCGAGGTTATAGCAGCGACGGAAGCCCGCGCGCATGCCGGCAACCACCGCTGAGGCGTTCGCGACGTCGCCGCCGCCTACCACCGGGGGCGGGACGTTCGCCGCGCCCTTCGGCGGCGCGACCGTGGTCGCTGTGCCGGTGTCGTTCTGGGCGACGCTGGTTCCGCGCTCACCAAGCTCACTCAGAGTGCCGCCGCGCTTGCCCGGCGTCAGTGCGCCGCCGCCATGGAACGTGAGCTTTTGGCCCGACGAGACTCCCGCCTCGCTCTGGGCGGCGGCGTCCAAGGCGGTGGTCGGCAGCTCGTGACCCGAAAGCACGCCTGCCGTGGCGGGGCCACGCTGACCCAGGGTGCCCAAGGTCGCGAGCTCGATCTGTTCGAGCTCGTGAGCCAGCGCCGCCTGTCGCCCGGCGGCCGCACCCGCGCTGCTGCCCGCAGGCGTTCGTCCTCCCGCGGCGCCCCGAGGCGGCGTCGCGGCGGTGGGTCGACTGGCCGCCGGCGATGCGGTGCTCGCCATTTGCGGGTCTGTCTCCACCACCGGTGGGGGCAGCACCTGGATCGCGTCCACCAAGCCCGAGACGACCACGCCGTCGTCCACCACGGGGTCCAGCCAGTCCGAATACAGCGATCCCAGCGCCATGAAATGCAGCAGGAACGACAGCGCCGCGACCACCATCGTGGTCCAGTCCGGAGCGCCGGCGCCACGGGTCACCGAGACTGGCAGCTGAGGTCGCGGCAAGAGCGGCGGCGCCACGACCATCTGAAACAGGAGCGTGGTCTCTCCGAAGACGATCTTGCCGCGGGCGGCGTCGTCGAGGGCAATCGCGCCGTCGTGCTTCTCGAGGTCGATCACGCCGGACGCGGTCATCACCCGCCCACGCGCGCCCCTCGGCGGATTGAGACGGTAGCCGTCGCGGGTCAGCTCGAACAGCGTGCCCTGGGCCGCTCCCCGCACCACGAAGGTATTCCGTTCGTTCGCGCCAACGCTGACGTCCACGCGCTTCTTGAAGATCCGCTCTTCTACGATGCGTCCGCCGGTTACCGCCGCGATGCGCAGGACCTTCGGGCCCGCGCTCGGGACGGCCTGCATCACGGCCGTCATGCGACCCGAAGCGCGGGTCTCCGAATGTAGCTGTGCCATGCGACATCACCTCCAGTGAGTCGTCGAGCGCACCTCGAGTGCCCGCCAAGACGGCGGTATCCTCTACGACGCGGCTCTGACACCAGCCACGCGGCAAAGTTCCGGCGCCGCTCCCCTCCCTTGCTCTCCGGCGGGATACGATCGAACGTCCATCGGCATGATTCGCCACACCACGATGCCGTTGTTCCTGGTCCTCAGCCTGTGTGCGACGGGCTGCAAGAACGACAAGAAGCCCGTACCGGCGGTCGTGCCCAGCTCCGAGCCGAGCAGGACCAAGTCGAAGACGGACGACGAAGACGACGACGAGCCGGCCGAGCCCAAGGTCGTGGCGCTGCCCCCGGGGGTCACCGCCTTGCCCGAAGCCGCACCCCCGCCAGAGCACGAGCCGCGCACCGGGATCTGCTCGTTCTCGGAATCGAGCTACGACGGCATGAACTCGCCCAGCAACGAGAAGCTCGTGGTGAAGGTCAAGAACGACCTCATCGAGACCGCCAGCTATTCCTATCGAGGCTCCTATGCCATCGACGGCAAGGCGGAGAACCTGAACATTCCGCTGCGGGAAAAGAAGTGGATCAGCCTGACGCTGAAGATGACCAGCGGGACCAAGGAATTCAAGATCCGGATCAAGGACGACGTGGTGGACATCAAGGGCACCGCCGCGGACGAGCCCCAGGGCGACTGTGAGTGGGAAGATCTGGACCGCAAGGACAAGCGGCGCATGAAGCGCAAGTAGCGCGACGGGAGTGTGGGGGACAGTGCGTGCGGGTGGTTCCGCGCCGCAGCGACATGAGGCTGGACCACCACCCCAAATGACGTAGCTCAAGCGCCGGGGTCGAAAGGCACGCCGCCTGCAGCGTGGGGAGCAGTCCATCTCTCAAGGGCGAAGCGTTTCGACCGTCCTAGCGAGATGAGCCCCTGCACCGGAGACGTGAATGACCTTCGCCCTCACCCAAGACCTGTCCGACGGCGTCATGCATCTGACGCTTTCGGGTCAAGCCGACATCGCTCGTGCGTGGGATCTGAGGGCAGCGCTCACCGAGGCATTGTCTGCGAGCGATGACGTGATTCTGACTCTGGAGGTGGAGCGCATGGACGCCGCGGGCGTACAGCTCGTGATCGCCGCCAAACGCTGGGTCGAAGCGCGTGGCGGCAGGGCTTCCATCGAGACGGGTGACGGCGCGGCGCGCGCAGCGCTCGCTGCCGCCGGCGTTCTCGACTTGCTGGACGAAGACGCCGAAGGAGAAACCCGATGAGCAACGTGGCGCTGGTGGTGGACGATTCGCGGTCCATCCGCATGCTGGTCTCGAAAGTCCTGAAACAGGCTGGCTTCGAGGTGATGGAGGCCGAGAACGGCAAGGACGCCCTGGCCAAGCTCACCGAGAAATCGAGCGTTCAGCTCGTGATCACCGACCTGAACATGCCGGTGATGGACGGCCTGGAGCTCATCCGCGCGATTCGGCAAGACGCTCAACACAAGTTCACCCCCGTCGTGTTCCTGACCACGGAATCCGAGGAGGCGAAGAAGGAGGAGGCGAAAAGCGCCGGAGCCACGGGCTGGATCATCAAGCCCTTCCATCCCGAAAAGGTGATGACGGTCGTTCGCCGCGTGGTGACTTGACATGGAAATCGACGTCAACGACTTCCTGGATGCGTTCTTCGAAGAAGCCGAGGAGCACGTTGCCGCCTTCGAGCACGGCATCTTGGACTTGGAACGTGCGCCGACGGACGCTGAGGTCATCGGCTCCGTGTTCCGCGCTGCGCATTCCATCAAGGGTGCGAGTGGAACCTTTGGCCTGACGGACGTTGCGGACTTCACGCACCACCTCGAAGGTGCTCTCGACCTGCTGCGCAGCGGCAGTCTTCACTACGACGCGGACTTGGCCTCCCTGCTGCTTTCGGCGCTGGACGTGCTGAAATCGCTGCTGGTCGTTGCTCGCAGTGGTGGCGACCCACCAGCCGCGGAAGCCGAGGTGCGCAGAGCCCTGGAACGGGTGGTGGCGAGTGCCGGCGGCAAGGGCGCCACGGGCGGTACGGCCGTAGGCAGCGCGGGTGGAGGCAAGCGGCAGGTTTCCGTGCGCATTCGACCAAAGCCGGAAGTGATGGCGCGGGGGATGGACCCGCTGGTGCTGATCCGCGAGCTCGCGGATGCCAAGGAACCCGGCACGGAATGCACCATCGAGGCGGATTTGTCGGCCCTGCCGATGCTGGACGAGCTGGATCCGGAGGCCTGCTACCTGGCGTGGTCCGTCAATCTGTCCACGAGCTGGAGCAACGCTCAGATCGAGGAGGTCTTCGCCTTCGTAGAGGACGTTTGCGAGATCGAGATCACGGCCAAGGACACTCCCGCCGCGCCTCGTCCGGTGGTCGCGGCCCAAGCGGTGGTGGCCAGCGCACCCACGACCCTCAGGGTCGCAGCAGACAAGCTGGATCAACTCCTGGACCTGGTCGGGGAGCTCGTGATCGCGCAGGCCATGATCGTGGAGGCGGTGCGCTCCCCGGAAGGTGACCACGCCTTGCGCTTGCAAGACGCATTGGTCGCAATGGAGCGAAACACACGGGAGCTTCAGGAGCGCGTGATGTCCATCCGCATGGTGCCGCTCTCCACCGTGTTCGGACGCCTGCCGCGCATCGTTCACGACGTGGGCCTCTCCTGCGGCAAGCCGGTGCGTGTCGAGATCGAGGGCGAAGAGACGGAAATCGACAAGGCCATGGTCGAGCAATTGGTGGACCCGCTCACCCACCTGGTGCGCAACGCGGTGGACCACGGCCTGGAAATGCCGGAACAGCGCCGCGCGGCGAAGAAGCCAGAGGAGGGCGAGATCCGCATCCGCGCCTACCACGAGAGCGGAAACGTGGTGATCGAGGTCAAAGACGACGGGGGCGGCATGAACACCGTCGCCATCCGCGAGAAGGCGGAACGCATGGGACTGATCTCGTCGGAGACGGTCCTCACCGACGACCAGATCCACGAGCTCGTGTTCCACCCCGGGTTCTCCACGGCGTCCTCGGTCACGGACGTCAGTGGCCGCGGAGTGGGCATGGACGTGGTGAAGCGAAACATCGAATCTCTCAAGGGATCCGTGTCGATGTGCTCTGCACGGGGAAGCGGCACCACGCTGAAGATCCGCCTCCCGCTCACGTTGGCCATTCTCGAGGGGTTCGCGGTGCGCGTCGCCAATCAAACGTTCATCCTCCCGCTCACCAGCGTGGTGGAGTCGTTCCGCCCGACGAAGTCCCAGGTGCGTCGCATCTTGGGGCGGGGCGAGGTGATCGACGTGCGCGGCGCTTCCCTGCCCGTGGTGCATCTGCATCGCATTCTGGGAGTGAGCAACGCTCAGGACGACCCCACGCAGGCGCTGGTCAGCATCGTGGAGTTCAACGACCAGAGTTTCGCGGTGCTTGTAGACGAGGTGCTCGGCCAGATGCAGGTCGTGGTGAAGAGCCTCGAGTCGAACTACCAGCACGTCGACGCCTTGATGGGCGCGACGATTCTCGGTGACGGTCGGGTAGCCATGATCTTGGACGTTCAGGCGTTGGCAAAGGAAGTGCGCGGCGAGCGCAACCCGGCGTTTTTCGATTCCGGCAACGCCGGTTTTCAGGAGGCAGCATGGATCTCGTGAACGAAACCCCTGTGCTCGATGCAGCAGCCGCCCAGTACTTGAGCTTCTCCTTGGCGGAGGGCGAGTACGCCGTGAAGATCCTCCACGTACGAGAAATCCGGGGCATCGGTCCCATCACGCCGCTGCCCAACGCTCCACACCATCTCAAGGGCGTGATGAACCTGCGGGGAGCGATCGTCCCCGTGGTGGATCTCAAAGTCGCGCTTGGCCTGCCAGAGTCCGACTACGACAAGTTCACCGTAATCATTGTCTTGTCCGTCGGCGGCCGCACCATGGACTTCGTGGTGGATAGCGTTTGCGACGTCGTGTCGCTGGAATCCACGGACATCGAGAACACCTCCGAGATCGGCAACGGCGTGGACGATGCCCTGATCGACGGGATCGCTCGCGCTCAGGAGCGGTTCATCATCCTGCTGGACGTGGAGCGCATCGCAGCGGTGGACGTGGCTGCCTGAGGGATATGCCGTGAACGCGCAGAACCCGAGATTGGCCCAGCAGGAGTTCGAAGCACTCCGTGGGATCATCTCTGCGCGCACCGGCATCCACCTGAACGCTTCCAAGCTGGCCTTGGTCGAAGCCAGGCTCGCACGACGCCTGCGAGCGCGCGGCCTGAGCTCCTTCGAAAACTACCTGTCGCTCCTGAAGGACCCCTCCGAGGCCGCGGAAGAGCTGCCGGAGATGGTCAACTGCATCACCACCAACAAGACCAGCTTCTTCCGCGAAAACCATCACTTCGACTTCCTGGCCAATCGCATCGTTCCGGAGCTCGTGGCCAGCGGCAAGCGCAAGCTGCGAATCTGGAGCGCCGGCTGTTCCACGGGACAAGAGCCCTACAGCATCGCCATCACGCTGCGCGAAGCGCTGGGTTCGCTGCAGGACTGGGACATTCGGATCTTGGCGTCGGATATCGACACCGGCGTGCTCAGCCGTGCTCGCGAGGCGCTCTACGACCCTTCGGAGCTGGGTGACGTGCCTCAGAAAGTGCGCTCGTGGGCATTCGAGCGAACCGCAAGCGGTCACGCCAGGGTTGCCGCGGATCTTCGAAAGCTCGTCACGCTCAGGCAGATCAACCTGATCGAGCGACCGTGGCCCATCCGCACCCGCTTCGACGTCATCTTCTGCCGAAACGTCGTGATCTACTTCGCGAAGCCGACGCAGGAGGCGCTGTACCAAGCCTTCTCCGAGCACCTCTTTGGCCACGGCTATCTGGTGGCCGGCCACTCGGAGAACCTGCACTCGGTCAGCAACTTGTTCGAGCACGCCGGACCCACGGTATATCGACCGCGGGCCCGTCCGTCCCAAGCCCCGAGGCGCCGCTCCCTGCGGCCGAAGATCACGTCCATCGTCCCGGTCGCGCGGGAGCGCCGTGGAGAGCTGGCTCTGGTGAGCATCGTCCCCCCTCCAGAGCGGCCGGACGTTCCCATCCAGGCAGGTGGTCTGCATGCCAGCGCGAATCCGGCGAGGATCCGTACGCTGCTCGGCTCTTGTGTCTCCGCCTGTCTGTACGATCCCGTGGCGCGCATCGGCGGAGCCAACCACTTCATGCTCCCCGAAGGTGCAGAGGACGCGTCACTTCCCGCCCGCTTCGGCGTGCATGCGATGGAAATGCTGATCAATCGCCTGATGAAGCTCGGGGCGGAGCGCTCTCGGCTCGTGGCCAAGGCGTTCGGCGCTTCCACCGTGCTGCAAACCGAGAACACCACCATTCGCATTGCGGAGCGGAACGCGGAGTTCATCCGCGAGTTCTTGAGCACGGAGAACATCCCGCTCGTTGCTCAGAAGCTCGGCATGGCGGAACCACTGCTCCTGATCTTCGAAACGGACACCGGGCGCGCGCTGGTGCGTGCCGTGAAGCGCGAGCTCACCGCGCGCGTCGTCCAGGACGAGCGCAGCTACATGACCCGTATCAAGCAGCAGCCTTCAGCAACTCCGAGCCAGGACGTCACCTTCTTCTGAGGAACCATGGCCCCCACCCGTGTACTCGTAGTCGACGACTCCGCCTTGATGCGGAAGCTGTTGACCACGATCTTGGCGCAGGATCCCGAGATCGAAATCGTAGGCACGGCTACGGACCCCGTCGCGGCCAAGCGCGCCCTCGCGCAGCTGTCCCCCGACGTGATGACCCTGGACATCGAAATGCCGCGCATGAACGGCATCGAGTTCCTCGAGCAACTGATGAAGCACCGCCCGATGCCGGTGGTCATGGTGTCTTCGCTCACGGAGCGGGGCAGCCAGCTCACCATGCGGGCGCTGCAGCTCGGCGCCTTCGACTTCGTCACCAAGCCCAAGATCGACATCGCTCGCGGCACCGTCGAGCTGGCAGAGGAGCTCGTCGCCAAGGTCAAGGCTGCCGGACGCAGCCGGGGGCGGCGCCCAGTGGCGCGCCCGAAATCCCGGCCGCCGGCGCGTCCCGTCTCTCTCCGACCCCAACCGGGCTCCTTCGCCCAGCAGGCGCTGATCGCGATCGGCGCGTCGACGGGAGGGACGGAAGCGCTCAGCAAGGTGCTCTCGGCTTTTCCCGCGAATTGCCCTCCATGCATCGTGGTGCAGCACATGCCGCCGGTGTTCACCCGGCACTTCGCCGAGCGCCTGGACCGCGAGTGCCGCGTCCACGTGCGAGAGGCTCAGGACGGCGACGTTCTGACGCCGGGCCTGGTTCTGATCGCCCCCGGGGGCGAGCGCCACATGCAGCTCACGCGCGCGGGCTCCCGACTCACCGTGCAGCTGGTGGCCATGCCGCCGGTCAACCACCACCGGCCATCGGTGGACGTGCTGTTCGACTCCGTGGCGCGCGTCGCCGGCGCGAGCACCATCGCCGCGATCCTCACCGGCATGGGCGCCGATGGCGCGCGGGGCATGAAGAAGCTGCGCGACGCCGGAGCCCAGACGGTGGCGCAAGACGAAGCGACGTCCGTGGTGTTCGGCATGCCCAAGGAGGCCATCGCCCTGGGCGGAGCCGCGCACGTCGCACCGCTTTCGGACATTGCGGCGACGCTCCTGCGCTTGGCCGGAGACACCCGCCGGCGCGATTCGCTTCGAGTCTCCAATCCACCGCGAGGGGCCCCATGATAGTGCTCACCCTGGAAGACCCCCACGGCATCGCGGGCGCGCTTGCGGAGGCGTTCGCCGCACGAGGCCACGTGGTGCACGCCGCGAGCGACATCGCCAATGCCGTGGCTCGAGCGGAGGCCACGCCGCCTGACGTCGTCGTGGCACCGGCAGGAAACGCTGAGTTTCCGCAGTTGGTCGCCTCTGTCCGCGCCCATCACCTCGCCTACGTCATCGGCGTGCTTGCGGGGGACGAGACCAATCTTCAAGACGTCGTGGACGGAGTCGCGCCGGACGAAATCCTCTTTTCGGACACGCGCGAGGCTGAGATCAAGATCGCCGTCCATGCCGCGGAGCGCATCGTCAGCTTCAGCCGCCGACTGCAGGAGCGGGTCGGCGAGCTGGAGCACGCCCTGAGCCACGACACCCACACCGCCGCGGACGCTCCCGAGAGCGAGCAGGGCATCCGCAAAGCGCTGCTGACCCGCGGCTGGAGAGAGATGGAGGCCACGCTCGAGCGGATGTGCGGCGAGTACCTGAACCTACCCTTCCACCGCGTCGCGAACCCCGGCTCGCCGAGCGAAGGATTGGGCGGCGCCCGCATCTCCCTCACCGACGTGGAGCACAACGTGGAGCTCGACCTCGGGGTATTCTGCTCGGAGAAGTCCACGCGCGACGTGGCCATCGCCTTCTGCGGCGGCGACGAGAGCATGGTGGACGACGACATCATGCGAGACGTGATGACGGAGTTCGCCAACTCCGCCATGGGCGCGGTGAAGACGGACTTTCTGGACGACGACTTCCGCTTCACGGCCGGCGTTCCCAAGGCCGCCTTGTCCAACAAGCTCAGCAAGCAGCTGAGCGCCCAGAAGGCGCACCGCGTGTTCTGCTTCCGGAACGACGGCACCGAGGTGTTCGTCGTCGTCGGCTTGCACAGCAAAGAGGTGGTGCGTGTCACGGGCACCGGGCTGCGGGAGGGGATGGTGCTGGCCAGCGACGTGTTCGCGGACAACGGCGTGCTGCTGGCACGCGCCGGCACTCGACTCACCGAAACCACGGCACAGCGGCTGTCCAAGCTGGTGCCCAAGAAACTCATCGAGCTTTCGGAGGCTGCATGAGCCTCCCCTCACCCCACCCGTGCGCGCGACACGGACGGAGGGAATCGCGCTCCCAGGAGAACCGGTCATGAAGTGGATCATCGACATGCGCACCACGGGGAAGATTTCCATCGCCTTCGGCGGAATCTTCGTCATGCTCTTGGCCATCGCTTGGGTGGCGCTCTCTGCGGCCGACAAGGCCAACAATAGCCTGGAGCTCACCTTCGAGCGGGACATGAAAGGCACCGCGGACATCTACGAGGCCGTGACGTTGCGGCTACGCGCGGCGCGCGCGTTTCGCGACGCGATGGGCGAGAGCCACGACGCCACGCGAGCGCAGTACACGAGGGAGTACGAGGACAACCTGGCGGCGATTCCCACGGCTCTCGACAAGGTGGAAAAGCGCCTGGTGCACGAGAAGAGCAAGGAGCAGCTTCGGAGCGCCCGCAAGGCCATCTCCGATTGGGCCGTCGTGGCGCGTGAGGCCATCGAGCTAGGCCGCAAGGATCCAAAGCGTGCCGAGGGGCTGGTGGACAAGTGCAACCAGCTCGCTCCCGCCATCGACCAGCCGCTGGCGGCCATCATCAAGGACAAGCTCGAGCTGGCGGACGCTTCCCACGAGGCGGCGCAGGCGAGCTACGTCCACAGCCGGAACATCGTGTGGGGCACGATCGCCTTCGTGGCGCTGATCGTGGCCGGGGTGTTCTGGTTCTGCCGCTATCTGTTCGTCGCGCGCGTCGACAAGATCCTCGCCGTGATCAAGCGCATGAAGCAGGGCGACCTCACCGAGCGCGTCGATTTCGACCACGGGGACGAGCTCGGCCAGATGGCCACGGCCCTGAACGGCTCCCTCGACTCCCTGCAGTCGACGCTGTTCGACGTCCAAGACGTCTGCAATCAGGTCGCCGCGGCCTCACAGCAGCTCCGCGCCGCCTCGGAGCAGATCTCGAACGGCGCGCAGGAGCAAGCCTCCAGCCTGGAAGAGACCGCCGCCAGCTTGGAGGAGATCAGCGCCACGGTGAACCAGAACTCCGGCAACGCGCAACGCGCCTCCAAGCTCGCCGGTGACGCCAGTGACGTCGCCGAGCGCGGCGGGCAGGTGGTGGAGGGCGCCGTCGCCGCCATGGGCGAGATCACCAAGGCGTCCACCAAGATCGCGGACATCATCACCACCATCGACGAGATCGCGTTCCAGACCAACCTGTTGGCGCTGAACGCGGCCGTGGAAGCGGCCCGAGCCGGCGAGCAGGGCCGCGGCTTCGGTGTGGTGGCAGCGGAGGTCCGCACCCTCGCGCAACGCACGGCGTCCGCCGCCAAGGAGATCCGCGGTCTCATCGTGGACGCCTCCACCAAGGTGGAAGCCGGCACCGAGCGCGTGAATCAGTCCGGTTCCACGCTGCAGGAGATCGTGCGCGCCGTGAAGCAGGTCACCGACATGGTGGGCGAGATCGCGGCAGCCTCCAGCGAGCAGAGCACGGGCATCGCCCAGGTGAACACTGCCGTGGGCCAGGTGGACCAGGTCACCCAATCGAACGCCGCTCAGACCGAAGAGGTCTCCGCGACGGCGGAATCCTTGGCGGAGAAGGCCGCCCACCTGGATCGGCTGGTGGCAGCCTTCGAGCTCGGCAAACGGCGACAGCGCGCCGCGGCGCAGCGAGCGCCCGCACCCAAGCGCCATCGCCCGCCCCCGCTGCCGAAGAAGGCGAAGAAGAACGCCGACGTGATGGTGGGCGACGCCCCCATGTTCTCCATCCCGCCCGGGCCCCCGAACGGCAAGAGCAACGGCTTCCAATCGAGCGACGGCTACTTGGAGTTCTGACTCCAGAGAGGGTGGCGCGGCCCCGCCGCGCCGCCCTCACTCCTGATAGCAGCGACGCACCGTGCAACTGCGCGAACCGGCGCGACTGGAGCAGGCGTTCTTCGCCTGCTCTGCTGCTTCGGTTCGGCTCGGCGCGGTCTTCCACGCGGTGCCCACGTAGTGGCCGCGGAACTTGGCGGACGC
Organism: Polyangiaceae bacterium; assembly: GCA_020633235.1. Classification (NCBI taxonomy): domain Bacteria; kingdom Pseudomonadati; phylum Myxococcota; order Polyangiales; family Polyangiaceae; species Polyangiaceae bacterium. The sequence continues at coordinate 656,746 of JACKEA010000003.1, forward strand.
GATGCAGGACCACTCCGACGCTTTGGGGGCAGCCACCGCCGGCGCGGCGAGCCCTCCCAGGCAAACACCAGCAATAGCGAGCGGAGCGATGGATGAGCGTTTGCGCTGCTTCATGAGGGGGCTCCTAGAGTGTAATCACCGCGCGCAGGCCGGTCACCAGCGCTGATGGTATCTGCCGCTGCCCGCCGGGGTTGTCGATGTACTGCAGCGACGGCTTCACGCTGAAGAAGCCCGTCACCAACGCTTCGTAGTCGAGCTCGACGACCGTCTCGGCGTCCCGAACCTCCGGGGACACCTGGACCCGCGCGACCCCCAGGGACAGCACGTCGTCCCCGCGACTCGGCAAGAGCCCCGTGACGGCGATGCCCGCGCCCGAATAGAGCCACGTCTCATTTTGGTCCTGGGGCGCAACGCCCAGCTGCAAGAACACGCCCACGGAATCCCAGACCTCATGGTCCAAGATGGCGTAACCGCCATAGCTCTCGCCATGGCGGAATCCGCCGAGCCGCAGCGTTCCCGGGAGCCCCGCGAAGATGGGTTCGGAGTGCAGCTGGAGCTCGCCCACGTAGAGGCGCTCGGTGTCGGCACTGAACACTCGCGTGCCGCCCAGCGGCTTCTTCCCGTCCGGTTCACCATCGAACACGCCCACCTGCAGCGTGAGCGGCTCGACGGGGGTCGCGAAGGCGGCCGCTCCCAGGGCCCAGTCCGGGTAGGTCGACAGCTCCAGCGTGGGAAACACGCCGAAGGAGGCGTTGAGCAGGGTTCCGGCGTAGTCGCTGGCGGCAAAGTCGACGTTCGCCTCCTGTCGCCCCACCTTCAACGCCAGCACTCCGAGCTCTTGCCGATACCAGTACTCCGCCAAGGTGACGTAGCGGTCGGCTTCCAGATTGCTCACGGGTTGGAGGCCCCCCAGGTGCTCTTCCGTAACGCCTTCGCCGTGCAGCTCTTTGAAGCGCAGCTCGAGCGTCCCGCCCTGCCACGCGCCCAACGCGCCAGTGTCGACGTCCACAGAAGCATCGCTGCTCCCCAGGTAGGAGTACGGTCGATCCGTGTCCGGCCCGCCAGCGACCCGGGCGAAGGCGTCCGCCGTGTAGCTGCCCTGAATGTCGACCCCATGCTCCTCCAGCCACGAGCGCGCCCCACCCCAGGTGGCGGTGAGGTAGGAGCCCTCCAGATAGCCGTCCTCCCGCTTTGGGGGCATGGACTGCCTGAGCGGCGGAATCGACTGCGCCCGGGCCATGCGGGGCGCGGCCAGGCCCACCAAGGGCATCAAGGTCGAAAGCAGCAGGCGATTGTGGAGATAGTGCTGCACTCCACCCCAAAGAGCGGCGCAGCCCGGAGCAACTTGAGGAAAAAGAGTCAGCTCTTGGGCGGCGGCGGCGGCTTCAAGCAGGCCTCCACGCACGATTGAGCCGCGTCGTCACAGCGCCCGGCACATTCCAAATCCCCATCGCAGGCCAGCACGCAGTCGGTCTGCTGGCGCTGGCAACGGGTGTTGCAGCGCTGGACGCCGCTTTCCGCATGCCCTCCCAGGAAAGCCAGGACCAGCCCTATGCCGATGGCACGCATCATCTCCTAGGACGGCCGCGGGCGCCCATCCTTGAACGAAACAGCCGCCTCCTGCTACCAACCTTTCCGATGGTGAACTGGCGCCGTTGGTTCCGTCCGGCCCCCGCTCTCCCCTTCGCCCTCCGGGTCTCCGACGCCCACGGGCGTCCGGTGAAGCGGGTCGATCTCGAGGGCCAGTGGCTGCCGTCAGGGCGGCCTTTCCGGGCAACGCCCATCGTCGCCGACGGCCTGTGCGTGATCCCCTGGTCCGGCGACGATCGAGTCCTCCAAGTCCAGGTGCGCTCCGGCGCGGGCTCCGGGGAGCTGACGGTCGAGCGCGATCGCGAGGAGCCTCACCGCGCCCTCGGCGTCCGCCTGCGGGAAGAAGCCGCCGTCAGCCTTTCGAGCTGAGCGCCTTCGCCTCCGCCACGCTCGCGGCGCAGCGGAAGCCGTAGTGGTGGTACGGCTTGTTGTGCGGGTGGTGCGCCCGGCGATACGTGGTGGTCGCGTACTGGGCCTCCCAGTACCAAGAGCCCCCGCGCACCACGCGCTCGAAGTGACCCGGGCACTTCTCCGCGCCATCGCAGGGCCCGCGGGGATTGTCCTTCGTGCACGCCTCGCCGCAGCGCGCGTAGCTGTTGGAGTACCAGTCGTAGACCCACTCCCAGGCGTTGCCGCTCATGTCGAACAGGCCAAACTGATTCGCAGCGCGGGTACCCACCACGAAGGTGCGGCCCTTGTCTCGGCCCATCCCCTTCTTCTTCACGCCGCAGCTGCGGCCGCGCTTGTCCTTGATCACGGCGCGCTCGCAGGTCGCCTTCTCGTCACCCCAGGGGTAGGCCCGGCCGTCCGTGCCCCGCGCGGCCTTCTCCCACTCCGCCTCGGTGGGCAAGTGTTTGCCGCGCGCCTCGCAAAAGGCCACGGCATCGAACCAACTCACGCCGACCTTTGGCTGCCGCGGACGACTGAAGTCCTCGTACACCGTACGCGCGGGCTTGCACTTCTTCTCCGCGACGCAGGCGTCGAAGGCCTCCACCGTGACCTCCGTCACGTCCATGTAGAAGGTGTCGAGCCACACGCTGGCCTGCGGCCGCGTGGCCTTGAAGCCCTTGTCCGTGCCCCGCAAGAACGAGCCTCCGGGGATGCAGGCCATGCCTTTCGGCGCCTGAGAGCAGGGATCCACATGCCGCGCCTTTGCCTCGGGACCTTCGGCCAACGCCGTCGCCCCGAGGACGAACAGCGCCAGGGCGCCCAGCCCGCTCCATGTCATCCGCATGCCGCCGAGAGCTTACCGTGCATGCCGAGATTGGGCGCTTTTTTGCCCGAATTCGCCGAGTGTCGGACGATCCCTGGGTGCGAAAGCTCGTGATCGTCTCAGGGCTCCTGTGGGCCTGCTCGTCGGCGCCACCCGCGCCGCCGGCTGCCGCTCCTTCCTCGCCCCCACCCAGAGCCGCCGCCCCCACGGCCCCGCCCCCCGCGCCCCCGACTGCCGACGTTCCCCCGCCGAGCCCAGCGATCCGCTCGCGCCCCTCCCCGCCGACGCCGCGGCCCGCTTGGGCGCGTTGCGGGCCGATCCCCCACCGCGCGCCATCACGCGCATGAAGCACTACTTCGTCTCCAACGAAAACCAGCACTGGCTCTGGCGAGACGTGCTGCGCAACCGCGGCGGCATGCTCGTGGGCGTCGGCACGGATCAGCTCTATCTGTACGCCGGCTGGTCGAAGGCCACGCTCCTCGTCCCCCTCGACTTCGACCAATGGATCGTCGATCTCCACTGGGTCTACGGTCTGCTGTTCGAGCACGCCGACACCCCCGCAGAGCTCGTGGATCTGTGGACCTTCCGCCGCCAGGGGGAAGTGAAGAAGCTCATCGAGGAGCGCTGGAGCGACCCCAAAGAGCAGCGGAAGAAGCTTCGTTCGTTCTCCGAGGCCCGCGCCGACGTCAAGCAACGCCTCGAGCGTCTGAGAAAGCGTCACGGCAAGCGAGACGTCGACAGCTTCATGTCGAGCCAGGAGCAGTTCGACTGGATCAAGCGCTTGTGGGCCGCGGGCCGTGTCCACCCGGTGCGCGGGGACCTCACCCAGAGTGTTGCGCTGGCGGACGTCGCAGCCTTCTCCCGAGACACGAAGATCCCGCTCCGTACCCTGTATCTGTCAAACGCCGAGGACTACTTCGAGTTCGACACCGGACACTACAAGGACAACGTCCTCGGGCTGCCCTTCGACGACCGCTCCATCGTGCTCCGCACCAAGCCCTACAATGGCGACTACTACGAGTTCCTGTACCAGTCCGGCACCGGCTTCCAGGATTGGCTGCGCGCGGATCGCGTGAAGACGATGTGCGAGCTCGCCCGTTTTTCCCACCGCGCTAGCAACGACAAGGACGAGAAAGATCTGTACGAGGTCTCGCCCGTCAGCGTGACCGAACGCGAGCGCAACCACCGCTGCGACTGACCGGCGCTCAGCCCCGCGATTCGTACACCCGCATGCTCGGCAGCTCCACCGCCGTCAAGAACCCACCGCGCCCGCAGCCCGTGTCGATGCCCACCACGTTCTCGTAGGCCCAAAGATCCTTCGGATCGTCCGGTGTGAAATTGGAGAGCTCCGGCGGCAACAGATCCGTGCGCGTGTGACCGAACACCACGCGCTTGCCACGATAGTTACGAAAGAAGTCCTCGTCCCGGAGCCACAAGACCTGCACCGGCGGGTTCGGAAGCTCGCTCGGATGCAAGAAGCGTCCGTCCGAACCTTTGGGCAGGCCTGCGTGTACGTAGATGGCGTGCTGATCCTCGTACCAGTAGGGCAGCTGCTCCATCCAGCGCACGATGCGCGTCGGGAAGAATCGCCCGCTCTCGAACGCGGCACGCTCTGCGTCGATGGGCTCCTGGAGCTGCTCGGGCACCGGGGCATTGATGAACGAGCGATACGCCGCCAGGCAGCCGTGGATCGGAGGCCGCACGAACTCCGGCCAGCCCTTTCGTCGCACGTAGAGCCAGGCGTCCTCGTGGTTGCCACGAAGTGCCACCACCTTCGCCGAGATCATCTTGGGTAGGTAGCGGACGTACTCCACCACCTGTTTGCTGTGGGGACCGCGGTCGATGTAGTCGCCCAGAAATACGATGGTGTCGTCGCGATCCAGCTTGGGCAGCTTGGACATCACCGTGCGGAGCTGCATCAGCTCGCCGTGAATGTCTCCAATCGCAATCGTCCGTCCCGCCACGAATGGGCGAGACTACCACGGCTAGCCGACGATCTCGCCCAGCAGCTTTCCGGTGTCCTTCACCATGCTCACGCTCTCGTCCAGACCTTTGACGATGAGCTTGAGGTGCAGCAGGAGCTTCGGGTTCAAGATCTGCGTCGGCGCGCTGGCCACCAGCGCCACGCCGGTCTGCACCGTCTCCGCCGTCTTGGCCGCGAGCTGCACGCCGAGCTCCGCCGTCGAGAGCCACAAGGTCTTGAGCTTCTCCACGCCCTCGGCTGCCTGATCTCCCGTCGTGGACTCGATCTCCGACAGCGCGGAGGCAACCTCGCTCTTCTTGATCTTGCGATCGCCGTTCTCCACGTCGGAGGGCGCGTCCTGTCCCTTCACCTTGCTCTGGGCCAAGAACACGTGACGCCCGGTCTCCATCAGCTGGTACGCCGTCGCGTACATTTCCGCCGAGGCCCGGAAGAAGTTGTCGTACTCGGGCATGCCGATCTGCACGTACTTGAAGTCGTAAGCGGCGTCGGGGTTCATGCGCGCGACCTTCAAGTAATCGTAACGCACGTCGCCCTCGTACGGCTTGAGCGACGACGCCAGTTGGCCCAGCTGCACCTGCCCCTGCGGCGGGACGTCCACCAGCTTCTTCGCTAGCTCCGCCGTGGTGGCGCCCACCTGCTTGGCGAAATCGCTGAAGTCCGTCGCCACTTCGCCCATCGCCGCCTCGAACTCGTCCCAGTTCTTGGCTTCACGGACCCGCGTGGTCGTCTTGCCATTCACGGTCTTGGTGGTGACCACCGTCGCCTTCAAACCGATGGCCTCGCAGGCCGAGGTCAGCAGGGACAGCGCCCCGAGCCCGAGCACGTTGCGGCGTGACAGCATGTCGCGTGCGTACATCAGAATCTCCTGGTCTCAAATGATGACTGTTGGCTTGTTGGTCCGGCGCGCTGGCCTCTGGGACGTCCACGCTGTTCGCCATTGAAGCCCGCGACGCCGGTCACGGAGGTTCCGCGCCGAACCGACACTATTGGGCTATGCTCTCGGCATGCGTTGGTCTGCTCTCGTCCCACTCCTGGCGCTGGCGCTGCTCTCCGTCCCCGGGTGCGGGGACTCCGACGGACCGTCGACGTCGGCGCCCGCGGCCTGTCACGCCGCGGACGTCGCCGCGGACATGGACGAGGTCGCCGCCGAAGACGTGGGCGTCTATCTGGATGCCCCGGCGAGCGCCGGAGTGGATGTCTTGCGTTCGGATCTCGAAAAGTACCTCCCCGCGCTGTGGGGGCTCGACTCGATCACGGTGAGCTCCGGGGCTCCGGACGGGTCGAAGGCGGTGTCCATCTGGATCACGACCTCGGACTCGGCGCGGGATTCCCTGGGAGTGACGCTCACGGATGGCTACGTCCTTCGGCGCAGCGACCAGAGCGTGACCGTATACGCCGCCGACGAGACCAATCTTGCCTATGCCACCTACGGATTTCTGGAGCGGCTGGGGGCGCGCTTCTTTCACCCGAAAGCCGAGTTGATTCCAAGCCTTGGCGGCGTGCGGCTGCCGAAGACGCTGGACGTGACGGAAAAGCCTGCCTGGCCCACCCGCGGCATCCAAGAGCACACCCTGCACCCCATCGAGATGATGAGTGTGCTGAACGAGCCGAGCGCCGAGCACCTGGCGGACGCCAAGCAGTACATCGATTGGTTGGTCAAGACCGGACAGAACCTCATCCAGTGGCCGCTGATGGACACCGTGCCCTGGACGGACTTCGCGCCCCACGCCCAGGCCATCGCGGACTACGCCCACTCCCGGGGCGTCAAGATCGGCGCCGTGGTGCAGATGTTCGCGGAGTCTTCGCTGCAGAACAACTACGTGCTGATCCAGAGCGACGCGACCTGGCAGGCGGATCTGGAAGCCAAGCTGGATCAGCTCCTGGGCGTGAGCTGGGACGTGGTGGAGCTGGCCCTCGGTGAGTTCATCGGCGCGAACCCGGCGGACGTCATCAGCTGGCTGAACCACGCCACCAGCTACGTGAACGGCAAGGCACCGAACGTGGAGCTCTCCGCCCAGATCCACGTCGGCAACTATCCGAACCTGTGGCTGGACTACCAGGGCAAGAAGACCTTCTTCTATCACCTGGCGGGCTACACCGACGGCAAGCTGGGCAGCAGCGTGCACACGGTGTTCTTCTTCGACCTGTACCGCGACTGGGGCACCTACAAGCACGACAACTTCTTTTTGCAGCGCGACTACCTCATGGAGCAGCTGCCCAAGCGAAAAGTGCGCTACTTCCCCGAATCCGCGTATTGGATCGCGGCGGACGTGGACGTGCCGCAGTTTTTGCCGGAGTACATCTACGCGCGCTGGTTGGACATCAGCTCGCTCCACAAGGACATCCGCGAGCAAGGCCTGCCGGAGCTGGATGGCCACGTGATGTTCAGCTCCGGCAAGGAGTGGAACTACTGGTTGACGGACTATCTCGCCGCCAAAATGCAGTGGGATCCGGAGGCGGACTACGAGAGCTTCCTCGGTCACTACACCTCGAGCTTCGGCGCCTGCGGCTCCGAGCTCCGCACGGATCTCTCCAAGCTGACGGAGCTGCAGAACGAGTACCTGTTCGACAAGCGCTTGGTCGGTTACGTGTCCGGAGAGGACAACGTCCTGGATCTGGGTTTCATCGCCGGCTACGAGAGCCATCCGCGCCGGGTGGACTTCGAGAAAGTCACCGCGATGGACGAAGGCGAGCTCGCCACCTTCGAGACGAACGTGATCGGAGAGCTGGCCAAGTACGTCGACAAGCTCCGCCCCCTGGAGAAGTCCGTCGTCGCCCGCTGCAAGACTGCGGACGACGTCGTAAAGCCCTGGTGTGACGAGCTCAGCGACGGCTTCGTGATCGATCGGCTGCGGGCCGAGCACACGCTCGGGCTCTACCGCGCCGTGATCGACTCCGCGCGCGGCGGCAGCACCAGCCTGGACCTGCTGGCGAAGGCGAAAGACATCACGAAACAGGCGGAAACGGTGATCGCTCGCCGTGAGACGGGCTATCGCTTCCCCCTCTCGCAGTTGGTGGACGCCTACCAGAATCCCACCATCTACGAGTGGGGCTATTTGCGTCAGACGCACCTCGCCTGCTTCTGGCATCGCCAGGACATCCAGGCGGAGACGCTGATAACCGAAGGCTTCCCAGCGAGCTTTTCGGTGCTCCCGAGCTGCGACGACTGAATCACTGCGAAGCAGGTTGCGCAGCCGTCACGCGGACGTTCAAACATGTCGCCGCGCCTTGGGCCCGGCTAGAACCGTCGTCGAAATGTGGGTGCGGGTGGCATCACCCGAGAGGGTGATTGAGCACATGACGGACGGCAGTCATTGTCCGATTGGGGAGTGAAATGAACGAACGCAACGTCGAGACGCTGATTGTCGGCGCCGGACCGGCCGGCCTGCAACTTGCCTACTTCCTGTCCAAGCGAGAGCGCGATTACCTCGTTCTCGAGCGCGAGTCGCCAGGGGCCTTCTTCAAGAGCTTTCCCCGGCACCGCATGCTCATCTCCATCAACAAGGTGTACACGGGGTACGACGATCCCGAGAAGAACATGCGGTGGGATTGGAACTCGCTGTTGAGCGACGATCCCAGCGCGCGGCTCTCGCGCTACAGCGACGACTACTTCCCCGCGGCGGACGATCTGGTGCGCTACCTCGACGACTTCGTCAGGGACAACCAGCTCCGGATCGAGACCGGCACCAGCGTGAATCGCATCGCCAAGGTGGGGGACGATTTCCAGGTGACCGACGACCAGGGGCGTCAGTTTCGGACGCGCCGGCTGGTGATGGCGACGGGCGTCCACAAGCCCTACCTGCCGGCCATCGAGGGCATCGAGCTGGGCGAGCCGTACACCAGCATGAGCACGGATCGGAAGCGGTACCGCGGTAAGCGCATCCTGATCGTGGGCAAGGGCAACTCCGCCTTCGAGACCGCCAATCACCTGGTGGGCAGCGCCGCCGTCATCCACTTGGCGAGCCCGCATCCCCTGAAGCTGGCGTGGAAGACGCGCTTCGTCGGAGATCTACGCGCCATCAACAATCACTTCCTGGATACCTACCGGCTCAAGTCGCAAAACGTGGTGATCGACGCCAACGTGGTGCGCATGACCCGCTCCGGAGACAAGGTGCGGGTGCTCTTCGACTACGTGCACGCGCCCGGAGAAACGGAAGAATTCGAGTACGACCACGTGCTCTTGTGCACCGGCTTCCGCTTCGACGGCAGCGCCTTCGATGACTCCGCGCGGCCCGAGCTGTGCGTCAACGACCGTTTCCCGAAGCTCACCAACAGTTGGGAGTCGGCCAACGTGCCGAACCTGTACTTCGCCGGCGCGCTGATGCAGTCCAGGGATTTCAAGCGCTGCATGAGCGCGTTCATTCACGGGTTCCGCTACAACGTGCGCACCCTGTTTCACCTGATGGAGGAGCGACACTACGGCGTGCCGCTACCCTCGATCGCGATCCACCGGAACGCCAAGGCGCTCACGGAGGCGACCATCCGGCGCGTGAACACGTCCAGCGGACTGTGGCAAATGCCGGGCTTTTTGGCCGATGCCATCGTGGGCACGGGCTCGGAGGTGCGCCGGTTGGAGGAGCTGCCCATGGACTGGATCCACGAGACGGACCCCGCCCACGGGGCGTCCTACTTCACCGTCACGCTGGAGTTCGGACCCAACGCCGCAGACCCCTTCGACTTCGAGCGGCCCCACCGCGACGCCGCGGACTTGGCACCGGAGAGCGAGGCGCTGCATCCGGTGGTTCGCCGCTGGCGCCGGGGCAAGCTGCTGTCCACGCACCACGCGATGGAAGACATCGCCGCCGACTGGTCCGACGCCGTTCACGTGAACCCGCTCGAGCGCTACTTCGAGCGCGAGCTGGGCGACGGCGGCGCGCCGCAAGCCATCGCCGAAGGCGCCGCCGAATAGCGACGGGCATCGCGCCGCTCCAACAAAGGCAGACTCCCCAAGCGCTGCTGGGGCAGGGTCTTGTCGGGGCAGCGCGGTAACGTCCCCCCCACAAAGAAACGGCCCCTGCGGCGGGGGCCGTTTTGGTCGGCGGCCGGTCACGACCCGCGGCCGTGACCGGCTGTCCGAGCTCAACCGAGCAAGAGACCGATGAGCGTCTGGTTCATGTGAGCCAGATAGCTCTCGCCGTAGCTGTGGAAGCCCGCGACGGGGAAGCCTGCGATGGCCTTCCGGAACGGTTCTTCCAGCTGCTTGGCTTGAATCTCCATGCAGCGGTGCGCGCAGTTGAACAGGATGCCGACGCTCGGCGTGGTGCCGAGCTTCTCGGAGGCCTGGTCCAGAGCACGCTGGGTGTCGCTGACCAAGTCCGTCGCCCGAAGGAGCGACAGCTCCGAGCCCTCGATGATCTGACAGCCGAACATCAAGCCACCATCAGGCGTGACCATGATGGGGCTGCGGACCCAGGGCTCGCCGTCGACGATGACGCCGAGGGGGTTCGACATGAAGACCATGTGCCCGAGATCCTCCGGCTTGACGCCCACCTTTTCCGCGTACGCGGCGACGGCGGGCTTGCCGTCGATCTCGTAGACCACGCGCCCCTCGGTGCGGTCGATCCGCATCTTGGTGTCGGTGGGCTCGAGGCTGCAGGTCTTCACGATGGTGTACGGGACCGAGAGCTCCAAGAGCAGGAACACGGAACCGTCGTTGGACTCCCGGCCGTCATGGAAGACTCGGGTTTCTTGCAGCTTGAAGTTGTCGCCGGCGGAGCCGCCGAGGAACGACAGGAAGGGCGCCACGTGGCCGAGGACCGCGTTGACTTCTTCTTCGTGCCCCTTGAGCCCCTCGTTCAAGACCAGCCCGACCCAGTGCTCCGGGTCGATGTCGCGCAACTTCACGCCGAGCTTCTGCGCCATCACGCCCGCAGCCTGGTGAACCGCTGCTTCCACACCAGTGGACGAGTAGTCCGCCAGCGTAGCGGCGCAGCGCTTGACCTTGGCCTTGGACAGGACGACCACCGCAACGCCGCCTTGGGTGTAGGCGGTGTCGGTGAACTCCCCTCCGGTGGTGCAACCGATGACCTCGGCGTTGGGTGCCTTGGCCTTGAGCGCGCGCTCGATGCGAACGCCATCGTGGTTGGCGGAGCAGAAGAAGACCAGCGCCGCGGGATCCGTCCCCGCGAGCTGTGATTCGATTTCGGCCAGAGCAGCAGCCGTGTCGGCCTCTGCGCTGTGTGCTCTCACTACCTCAGCCATTGCTCCCCCAATCTTTCAGGAAGCCCATCTTGTGCAGGGTGCTCACCGTGAGCTCGACCTTGTTGGCGTCATCGTCGTCGATGCCTCGAATGTCGCTCAAGTCCACACCCACAGTCAGAATCAGCCGAGTGTTGATGAAATGCAGTCGCGCGTCGTTGCCCGCCAGCTCTTGCAGCAACGCACTGCGTATGCTGGTGAGCCTGGACGCTTGCCCTCGGGTCATTGGTGACATCAAACCTCCCGTTCTACGGCCAGGGCCCGCCGCAGTTCCGCCAAGCAGGTGGCTATGGTGTCTCGATGGGTTCGGAACGAGAGCACGCAGATGCGCAGCGTGAAGCGTTCGTCGAGACGTGTAGCCGACAGGTGAACCCGGCCCCAGTGGTTCACCCGATCGAGAATCCTCCGATTCAGATCGTCCTGCTCCGAGCCACTCTGGCCGGGCAGGCGCGCACGGAATACCACGGTGGAGAGCACGGGCGGACCCAAGACGTCGTAGCCCTCCATTTGTTCGAGCTCGCGCGCAGCATGACGCGCCAAGTCGAGCTTCTCGTCGAGCGCGTCTCGGAAGGCCTGGGCCCCGAGGAGCTTCATCGGCAACCAAACCCTGAGCCCGCGGGCGCTGCGTGACATTTCCGCGGACAAGTCCCCGAAATTGCGGGCGCCGGCTGCGTCTCCCAGCTCCACCGCGGCGTGGATGTACTCGGAGTGGAGCTGGTGACTGCGTTCCAGCAGGCGCACGTCCTTGGCCAACAAGCAGCCGGTTCCGAAAGGAAGGAACAAGCTCTTGTGAGGATCGAGAACGACGGTGTCTGCCAGCTCGATGCCGGCGAGCACAGCGCGCCCGCGTTCTGTCAGCGCGAAAAATCCTCCGTAGGCGGCATCCACGTGGAGCCAGAGGTCCTGCTCTTTGCAGACAGCGGCCAGGGCCGAGAGGTCGTCGACGGCTCCGGAGTTGGTCGTGCCCGCCGTCGCGACGACGGCGAGCGGAACGCGACCGTCGCGGCGATCGCGTTCGACGGCTTCCGACAGCAGCGTTGGCGACAGACGGTAGCTGGCGTCCGACGGCAAGATCCGAAGCGCGTCTTCGGCGAAGCCCGCGATCACGACGGACTTCTGCACGGAGTGGTGCACCTGATCGGAGGTGTACAGCGTGGCCTTGCTGAAGTCGCCCTTGATGCGGCTGCGCCGCGCGGCCACCAGGGCCGTGAGGTTCGCCATCGATCCCCCGGAGAGCAGCACTCCGCCCGCACTCTCGGGATAGTCGACGATGTCGCAGAACCAACGGATGACGGTGTGCTCGAGCTCCGCCAACCCCGGGCTCGCCGCCCAGTACGCCACGTAGCGATTGGTGGCCGCAGCGATCAGCTCGCCCACGGCCGAATGAAATAACCCGCCGCCGGTGACGTAGGAGAGCGTCCCGGCGCTGGCCGTGTTGTAGCCCTTCGACAGCAGCTCGCCGAACACGAGGTCGAACACGTCGTCGGCGTTTCGGCCCTGCTCCGGAAGCGGCTCGCGAACCTTGAGCGCGACGGCTTGCCCGCCCTCGGTATCGGAAGCGCGCTGGGCCGGCAGTGCCTCGAGCTCGCGCACGATGCGTTCGCTGACGTTCGCCAGCAACGCACGCATGCCGTTCGCGTCGGGCTCGAGCGGCCCCCCGCCCGCCGTCACCGCTGCATCCGCTTTCGGAATTCCTCCAGCTCTTCAGGACTGGGCGTGAGACGATCGCGCGTGCCCGACGAGCGCGCGGAGGGGCGAATCGTCGGGGGACCGCGGTGCTCCGACTCCGGGGGCAAGGTATCGAAGCGGGGGGTGTCGGACTCGGACAGCGCCAGCTGCAACGTGGAGCGCGCTAGCTCTTCCAGAGTGCCCGCGCTGCACTTGCGGAGCACGCTGCGGATTTGGGTCTTCAGGGTGTTCTCACTGGTGCCCAGCTCGTCCGCCAGCACCTTGCGACTCACGCCGGCGACGGCGGCAATCAGCACCTCGACCTCACGCGGACTGAGCTTCTTCCGCCGCGCTACCTCGTCGATGGCCCAGGTGGTGCGTTCGTCCGGGACGCGCTCGAAGGCGACGGCTCGCCGCAAGAACCCTCGCAGGGACGAGCGATGAGTCGGCTTGCAGTGGTACTCCGCCCGGAGCCGGTGCGCCCGGTTGATCAAGGCGGGATCCGTGCGGGAGGTGAGCACCAGGATGGGGAGCAAGGGCCGCTCCTTGCGGACCCGGAGGATGAGGTCCATGCCGTTTCCCCCCGGCAGCTCCAGCTCGCAGATCAGGGCGACCAAGCGCTTGGGGGACTCCAGCACGGCCGTCGCTGCCTCGAAATCGGCAGCGACCTCGGTGACACGGAACGCCCGGCAAGATTCGGCCACCAGCTCGGCCGTCTTGACGTCGGGATCCACTATCAAGAACCGTCCAAGCACCTAGCGTCTCGAGTTTCCTGGTCCGAAGGGGTTCGCTCGCGGCGTTCCACCGGACGAGAACGAACGCCGCGTTTTCGTTTGATAAAGAGTTTAGCCCAAGCCCACTCAACTGATCGAGTTTGCACCTGGATTCCGGGCCAGGTGGGGTGCTTTCCTGCGACCAGGCCTGTCGCTGCAATTTTGCAGGTCATCCCCTGGGGTGATTGTCAATTTCTGGGCATTGTGATAGCCGCGGCGCCCGAGCGGGGGCGGGCTATGCTGACTCCGTGCGATTCACGCTGTTCGGCATTCCGGTTCACGTGCAGCCCATCTTCTGGCTGGTCGCCCTCATGCTCGGTCTGCCAGGCGGCACCGGGCGACGGGAGCTGGCGGAGCTCGCGATATGGATCGGGGTGCTGTTCGTCTCCATCCTGGTGCACGAGCTCGGGCACGCGACGGCCATGCGCGTCTACGGACGGGCCGCGCGCATCGAGCTGTGGGGGCTGGGCGGCTTGACGCATTGGGGTCCGGGGCCTCCCGTCACGCCGGGCAAGAACATCGTGGTGTCCTTGGCAGGACCCGGAGCGGGTCTGTTGCTCGGCGCCGTCGTGTTCGTCGTGGCCGGGAGCGCGGAGCCCGCGCCGGAATCCCTTGCGTCCGTCTTGGTCAGCCAAGCGCTGTGGATCAACGTCGGCTGGGGCATTGCGAACCTGGTACCGATGTTGCCGCTGGACGGTGGCCATGTGACGGAATCCCTGGGGGGCTGGATCGCCGGCGCTCGCGGGCGGCGTGTGGCCCACGGGCTCTCCCTGGCCTTGGCCGTGCTCATCGGGGCGTTCGCGCTGTACTCGCGCATGCTGTGGATCGGCTTCCTGGCCCTGTGGTGCGCGAGCATCTCGTGGCGCGCTTGGTCCAGCGGCGGCAACACCGCCCCCGCCGAGCCCGAGGTCGACGCGAACGTCCGTGCCGGCCTTCGCCAAGCGTGGCTGCACCTGGTCGCAGGGCAGGCGGAGTCCGCGGTGCGCGTGGCCACCGAGCTCTTGGAGCGCACCCGTCCGGATGACGCCGTGACCCGCACCGCCGTGCTCGAAGCGCTGGCCTGGGCCCACATCGAGGAAGGCGACGAAGAGGCCGCGCTTCGGGCTCGCGCCCGCATGCCACGCGCGCCGAGCCCGCTCTTGGCGGCGCGCCTGCTGGTGGCGGAGGGACGGGTCGCGGACGGCGTCGCCCGCCTGGAAGAAGCATTCCAGAACGAGAGCACGGACTTCCCGGCGCTCGTGCTGTCGAGCGTGTACGTCGAACAAGAGCGCCCGGACCTGGCGGTGAAGATGCTGCTCTCCAAGCGTGGCGCCAAGCTCTCCAGCGAAACGCACGTGACGATCGGCGCTCAGCTCTTTCATTCCGGAAGCTACGAGGCTGCCCTGGAAGCGACGAGCCTGGCCTTCGAGCGTTTCAAGACCGGCGTGCACGCCTACAACGCCGCCTGCTCCCTCGCGCGGCTCGGCCGCGTGGACGAAGGCATCGCGTGGCTCGAGAAAGCCGTGCTGGCCGGCTTCGACGACGGGCAGCAGCTCGACGACGACGAAGACATCGCAGCACTGCGTGAAGATCCACGCTTCGGCGCGCTGCGCTCCGCCGTGGGGCGCGGCGCGCGCTGAGCCGCGGAGCCGTCGCTCCGCGGCCTGCGCTGGCTCAGGACGCCGCGACGGCGAGGACGCCCAGCACCGCGACCAACAGCACCACCAAGATGCCGAGCAGCATCGCCAGGATGAAGCCGCCGATCTGCACCATCGTGGCCATGGACAACTTGTTCACCGCGTCCATCAAATGCCCGATGTCGTTGCCCTGCGTCTCGCGGATCTTCTTGAAGGACCCACCGGCGAGCAGCAGCATGATGCCGATGATGATCAGCGCCAAGGAGATGGGCGCGTTGTAGAGCCACTGGCTGAGCCCGAAGATCCAGCTGGTGGCGCCCTGGCCCAGCCCCCACAGGATCTGCAGCACACCGGAGACCATCAGCAGCGTGCCGAGCTTGCCGATCTTCTGGTCCTGATCCGACGTGAACTCGTAGCCGCCACCGCCGCCCGGCGCCGCCGCCGGAGGCGCACCGTAGCCCGCGGGCCCGCCGGCCTGCTGTCCCCACCCTGGTTGACCATATCCCTGCATCGTCGCCTCCTCCGCGTTTCGGAAGGCGCAGCGTACAGCACCCTCCACGAGTGCAAATGGCAAAACGCAGGCATACTTGCCAGCCCATGGGACAGTGGTGCGCCATCGTCGGCCGCAGCAAGCTGGAGAAGGACCGCGTCGCTCTGGGCATCGCGGAAGCGCTGTCGGCGCGTGGCATCCGCGTGGGGGGCTTCGTTCAGCTCCGCGCCTACGACGCCGACGGCGAGCTCGAAGGATGGGACCTGTGCCGCGTGCGCGACGGCGTGCGCAAACCGCTGGCGCGACGTTCGAGCGACCCCGACCTGTGCTCGTATCGCTTCGACGACCAGGGCTTCGCCGTCGCCGGCGCGTGGTCCCGCGGCGAACCAACAGAAGTCGTGTTCATCGGCGGCGTGGGTAAGCTGGAAGCAGCGGAACGCGGCCACTGGCCGGTGCTCGCGGAGCTGGTGAACGAAGAGCGCGGGCCCGTGGTGGTGGCGTGCATTCGCGATACGTCGCTCGCCACCGTCGCCCTGAAACTCCCGGATCCCGCGCTGGCCCTGGAGCTACCCGCCGAAGCAGACGCCGTGCGGGAGTTCACCGACGCGGTGGCCGCGCTCACCACGGCGTAGCACCGTCACGTCGCGGGTTTCATGGCTTCGACCTCGTCGAACATTCCTTCGTACAAGGCTCCGCTCAAGTAGCGCTCACCGGAATCTGGAAGCACGACCACGATTTTCTTTTGTTGCCAGCGCGGCGCGGAAGCGACGCGGACGGCCGCCGCCATCGCGGCGCCGCAAGAAATCCCGGCCAGGATCCCCTCTTCGCGGGCCAGGCGGCGCGCCATCTCGATGGCCTCGTCGTTGGTCACCTGGGCGACCTCGTCCACGATGGAAAGGTCGAGGTTCTTCGGCACGAAGCCCGCGCCGATACCCTGGATCTTGTGCCCGCCGGGCACGATGGCCTCGCCGGCGAGGGTCTGCGTGATCACCGGCGAGTGCGTCGGCTCCACGGCCACCGAGTGGATGGCCTTGCCGCGGGTCTTCTCGAAGTAGCGGCTCACGCCGGTGATGGTGCCACCGGTGCCGACGCCCGCGACCAGTACGTCGACGTCGCCCCCGGTGGCGTCCCAGATCTCGGGGCCCGTGGTGCGCTCGTGGATGCCGGGGTTCTCGGGGTTCTCGAACTGGCGCATGAGCACGAAGCGATCGGGCTCCGCAGCGGCCATTTCTTCGGCCTTGGCGATGGCGCCCTTCATGCCCCCGGGGCCGGGCGTGAGCACCAGCTTGGCACCGAAGGCGACCAGCACCTTGCGCCGTTCGAGGCTCATCGTCTCCGGCATGGTGAGCACGCACTCGATACCGCGCGAGGCGGCGGCGAAGGCGAGGGCGATGCCCGTGTTGCCGCTGGTGGCCTCGATGATGGCCTTGCCGGGACCGAGCAAGCCGCGCTTCTCGGCGTCCCACACCATGGCCGCGCCGATGCGGCACTTCACCGAGAAGGCGGGGTTCCGCCCTTCGATCTTGGCGAGCACGGTGGCGCCGGCGCCTTTGGTGATGCGCCGAATGCGCACCAGCGGTGTGTTGCCGATGGACTGGGAGTTGTCTTCGAAGACGCGGACGGGCTCGCTCATGGACGAGACCGTAACCGAGGATGCCTCGCGGGTCAGCCCGGTCGTGGGGGTCGGGTGCGGCGGGCCTCGGCGGCGTGCCAGCCGGGATTGCTGGCGAAGGCAGCGGCGCAGGTCAGCGAACAGAACCAGAATTCTTCACCGCGATAGCGAAGTCGGCCCGCGGCGGCGCGGCGATCCACAGGGGTGCGGCACACTGGATCGATGGGGGTCTCGGTAGCGCCCACGACCAGCGCCAGGGAAAAGAGCGGGATCGCATCGCGTACGTTCTTCAGCAGCACGGCTCCGAGCTCCGCCACGGGTATGCCGAGCTCGCGCGCCGCCAGAGCGATGGGCTCGGTGCCCAGCACCTCGCCGGCGTGGGCCTCGCCCGCGACCCGCGACGCCAGGTTCACGCACGCTCCGAACACGTCGCCGTCACGCTCCACGGCGTCGCCATGGTGGAGGCCGGCGCGCAGCGAGGGGAACCCGGGCTCACCGGCGGCGTAGGTCAGGAGGCGCTCCACCAACGACACGCCGGACACGGCGTTCGGCGTGGTCACCAGCACCGCGTCGCCGATGGTCTTCACCAGACGGTCCCCGGGCTCGAGCGCCTCTCGCGTGATGTCCGCGAAGCGGGTTGCCACGTCCGCGGCGTCTTCGTCGCCCTGGGCCTCGGTGAGCGCGGTGTACCCCGCCAGATCCACGAAGCAGAACGTCGCCTCGACGCGTGAAGAAGTCGAAGAAGGCACGACGCCCGTGAGTCTACACGTTACGCCACGTGAAGGTAGTCCTCCGCGCCGGCAGGCCTTGCGTGCCGTCTGGGCGCTGCGGCAAGCCTTACGGCCTACGCTCCGTGCCTTCGCTGCTCTTCACGCTCTCGTGCCCACTCCGTCGCCACCACGAAAGTGACGACCACGGTCGCGTAGAAGAGCCCGATGACCACGAAGTACCAGCCGCTGATGAGCGCGACGATCGCTGCAGCGATCACCGCGAGGCTGAACCACTGAATGCTCTTCCAATGCTCGGTCATGACGACCGAGATCCAGGGCAACCCCCGTGCCGGGGGGGCACGAAAAAATCACGCGCTGCCGTAGGGGAACTGCCGTGGGCGCCGTCGGACTCAGTGAAAAGGAGACACAGATGAACAAGAAGACCAAGACTTTCGTGGGTTTGGCTGCAGCTTTCGGCATCCTCTTGGCGGGCACGACCGCGGCGTTCGCGGCCCCGGGAGCCGGCAAGGCCGAGCGCACGGAAGCCCGGCAGGGCAAGAAGGCCCACGGCCAGCGCGGCAAGAACAAGGGCGCGCGCTTCGCCAAGGCGGACAAGAACAACGACGGATTCCTCACCGAGGCCGAGGTCGGCGCCAAGCGCTGGAAGCGCATCAGCGTTGCGGACGCGAACAAGGATCGCAAGGTCAGCAAGGCGGAGCTTCAGCAAGCCCACAAGGACGGCAAGATCGGTCACCGAGGCAAGAAGGGCCCGCGTGGGGGCAAGGGCAAGCAGAAGAAGTCCTGAGTCACTCCCCTCTACCTCGCACCGCCGGACGCCTGCGCCGCGTCCGGCGGTGCACCTCCTTGGTGATCCACGATGTTCAAGAAGATACTGAAGACCCTCGGTACCCCGTTGCCCATGGCCCTGTTCTTCGTGACCGCCATCACGGGGATCATGATGTTCTTCCACCTGGGCGACCGCCTGGTGAAGGGCATCCACGAATGGCTCAGCATCGTGTTCGTGCTGGGCGCCGTGCTGCACGTCGCGCGGAACTGGAAGCCGTTCCGCGGATACTTGAAGACGCGCGGCTTCTGGCTCGCTGCCGCGGCCACGACCCTTGCCGGAGCCGCGCTGTTGGTGCCCGCGTTGGGGCGCAGCGAAAGTGGTGATCGGCGTCCGAGCCGCGGGTCCATGGCCTTGGCGAAGAGCGCCGAGAGCGCGGCCCTCGCGGATCTCGCTCCGGTGCTGTCCACGACCTCCGAAGCGCTCGTCGCGCGTCTCAGGGACAAAGGGCTCTCGATCCCTGACGGCCGCCCCACCGTCGCAGACGTGGCCCGCGCTTCGGGACGCACGCCTTCGGAAGTGCTCGACCTCGCCGTAGCGCCCCCGCCGAGGTCGTGACCGCGACGCCGCGCGCGGGGCGTGAACGAACGCCCCGCGCGCGGCAACTGTTGGGCTCGATCCATGAGCCCGACGCTGGTTGCACGCGCCGTATTGGGCGCGTTTTTCATTTCGGTGAGCGCTTTCGCGACGGAGCCGCGCCGAGTGCGGCTCGACTACGAGCGGGGCGCGACCCAGTGCGGGGACGCGCGGGAGCTCAGTGACGCCGTCGCCGCGGATCTGGGCTACGCGCCGTTCGCCCCGGATGCTCCCGAGACGCTCCGCGTGCGCATCGGCGCGAGCGCGGCGGAGCTCACTGCGACCATCGAGCTCTTCGACGCCCGGGGCAGCAGTGCCGGGCGGCGCGAGCTGTCGTCCCCGGAGCGCGATTGCCGAGAGCTGATGGCCGCCCTGGCGCTGGCGGTGAGCATCGCCATCGACCCGGTGCACAGCGGGAAGGAGCCCGAGCCCGAGCCGCAACCTGCGCCGGAACCCGAGGCGCCGAAACCCGCGCCGAAACCCAAAACGCCGAAGGCCCGGCCGCCCCCTCCGCAGCCGAAGCCGCAGCCGTCGAACCTTCACCTGAGCCTGGCTGGTGGCGCGCTCTTGGCCACGGGTACGGCACCAGCACAAGCGATCGGCTTCTTTGGCTACGCGGGCGCGCGCTGGCCGAGTGTGAGCTTCGGCATCGAGGGTCGCGCCGACTTGCCTGCGGAGAAGAGCGAGCCCCAGGGCAGCGCGAGCGCGTCGTTGATGCTCGCGAGCCTGTTGCCTTGCGTCCACGTGGGAGTGGGCTTCGCGTGCGCCGTGGGATCCCTCGGCGCGCTGCAGGGCAGCGGCGAAGACGTGTCGCGGCCGGCGAAGGCGACCACCGTGTTCGCGGCGGCGGGCGTTCGGGGCGGCACCGACGTTCCCATCACGGAATCGCTCGGCGTGGTGGGATTCGTGGATCTGAGGACGAACCTCACGCGCACCACGCTGCGATTGAACGACCGCGAGGTGTGGTCCACGCCGGCCTTTGGCGGTGATCTGGGGGTGGGGCTCCGTGGCCAGCTCTGAGGCAGGTTCCGCGCCGCAGCGGCAAACAAACCTGGCAATGATTTCCAGCAGTTACACCAAAACTGCGGCGACCGTGACGGATCCGCCGGCGGCGACCCAAATGCCGGGTGTGGCGCCTTCCTTGGCCAGCGTCGAGCCCGCCGCTCGCTTCGAGACGATCTTCACTCGCGAGGTGGGCTACGTGTGGAAGACCCTCGAGCGCCTCGGCGTGCCGGCGCGGGACTTGGAGGACGTCACCCACGACGTGTTCGTTGCCGTGTATCGGCACCTGGACGACTACGACGAGGGCCGCCCGATTCGACCGTGGCTGTGTGGCTTCGCGTATCGGGTGGCGTCGGACTATCGACGCTTGGCGCGCAATCGCTACGAACGCGTGGGCGACGACACGGCGATGGACGCGGCCTCCGTCGCGCCCCGACATTCCGAGCTGGAAGCGCGGGACCTCATGCTTCGCGCCCTCGGCGCCGTCGCTCTCGATCGTCGGGTGGTGCTGGTCATGCATGACATCGATGGCTGCTCGGCGCCGGACATCGCGAGCGAGCTGGGCATTCCGCTGAACACCGTGTACTCGCGGCTGCGCGTTGCACGCAGAGAGCTTCGGGACGCCGTTCTCGAGCTGGGAGGTGACGCATGAACGACCTCGAGCCCTTGCCGCCGCGCCTCGCGGAGCTGCTCGACGCCGAGCGCCAGCGCCCCGGTCCCGACGCGACGACGCGCGCGCGGCTGTTCGAGCGCCTGGGCGCCACGCTGTCGTTGCCCCCGGGTGGCGGCGGTGGCGGCGGTGGTGGCGGCGGGCAGCCCGGAGCCACGGTTCCGCCGCCTGCGAGCGGCGTTTTGTGGGCAAAACCCGCGGCCGTCGCGGCCCTCGCCTTCGCCGCGGGGGCGCTTTCCGGAGGCGCCGCGATGAGCACACGCGCTCCCGTGGCAATGGCTCGGGTGGAGCAGAGCGCGCCCCGAGTGGTGGTCGTGCACGTGCCCACGAGCGCGCCGAGCCCAACGCATGATGACACCATCGAGCCCGCTGAGCTTCCCGTGGAGCGCGCCCACCGGAGCGCCACCCTGAACCCCGCACCCACGCGCGATCGATCCCTGGCGCGGGAGCGCGCGCTCATCTCTCGAGCGCGCACCGCCCTCGCCAAGCAGAACGCGAGGGACGCGCTGGCCGCGCTCGGGGCGCATGCTCGCGAGTTTCCTGGCGGTCGACTGACGGAAGAGCGCGAAAGCCTGAGAGTGCAAGCCCTGGTACTGAGCGGCAAGCGCGACGCGGCGGAGCAACAGGCATCCGAGTTCGCCAAGAAGTACCCGAAGAGCCTGCTCCGCGGCGCCGTCGAGCAATCCCTGAACGAAGAGTGACGGATCTCGACGCGTGCGCCCAAACCTGAGGCGAACGGAGGAACGAATCATGAAGCTTTGCATCTTTTCTGCGCTGACCGTGCTGCTGGCCACGGGCTGCGTGCTCGACCAGGACCTGGGCAAGAACGATCAGGGGGCGACAGGCATTGGGGGCGCAGCCGGCAGCGGCACCGGCGGCGTGAGCGGCAGCGGCACCGGCGGCGTGAGCGGCAGCGGCACCGGCGGCGTGAGCGGCAGCGGAACCGGCGGCGCAAGCGGCAGCGGAACCGGCGGCGTCGGCGGCGGCGGAACCGGCGGCTCGAGCGGTAGCGGCGGCACGAGCGGTAGCGGGGGCGCGGCCGGCGGCGGAACGGGTGGCAGTGGTGGTGGCGGCACCGGCTACGACACCGTGGGAGTCACGTACAAACCCTCCGCCGTGCACGTCGTGGGCAACGACGTACTGTGGTCCACCACGGGCGACGACACGAGCCCGGGCACCGCCATTGGCCTCTTGCTACGCGAGCCGAAAGACAACACCTGGGTATCGGGCACCGGCGCGCCGTTCCCGGATGGCACGCAGGTAGGCTACATCCATGGTAGCGGCCGCAGCTTCACGGTGGACGGCTCGAGCGTGTTCGCCTGGTACACGCAAATCGATCTCGGTTGGAAGGGCGCCGGCGTCACCAAGCTCACGCTGCCGTCGGGCCCTGAGGAAGACTTCGTCGATCTGAAGGGACCGGGCATCGCCAGTTACGTGATCGGGGGCGACGAAATGGTCGCCACGGACGCCAGCTATCTGTATTACCCGTGCGAACAGTTCTTCTTCGACAAGGGGATTTGTCGCGTCCACAAGGACGGCAGCGGGGACGTGGAGCTGGTCGCAGACACGAGTCCGAGTCTCATTCGAAGCATGGTCGTACACGGCGGCTACGTCTATTGGGCCGAGCCGCATCAGCTGCTTCGCATCGCCATCGGCGCAACTCTCAAGACGCCGGAGCTGGTGGATGCGCTGCCGGCCAATCCCACTTCCCTGCAGGAGAACGGCGGCGATCTCCTCGTGCTGGGCTACGAGGACGATCAGAGCGCGAGCTTGCAGCGTTTCGCCGGCGCCCAGACCCCCAGCCAGACGCTGTGGTCCGGCAAGGGAACCACGGGCAGCCTGGTAGTGAGCAGCGCCACCGCGTACTTCGCCAACCAGACCGACGGCGTCATCCGCTCCGTTCCCGTGAGCGGCGGAGCGTCCAAGGTCGTCGTAGATCTGTCGGGCAGCAAGTTCTCCCTCGGCGACTTCGACGTCGACGACCAGAACGTGTTCTTCCTCGCCCTCGGCACCGGCAACCTCGCCGACCTCGTGCAGCGCGCACCGAAGTGAGCTCAGTCGGCATCAGCGAGCATCTGGCGCCCCATCACGTGCGCCGGATCTCGCTGGTGCCGCCCGTCGCCCATGCCCATGCCCGTCGCCGTGCCCATGCCCGTCGCCGTCGCCATGCCCATGCCCGTCGCCATGCCCATGCCCGTCGCCGTCGCCATGCCCATGCCCGTCGCCATGCCCACGCCCGTCTCCATGCCCACGCCCGTCGCCATGCCCATGCCCGTCTCTGTCCCGAGCGCGCGACCGCGAGTGCCTGCAGCGTGCAACGGCGTCTCTCCGACGCGCAGGGCAAGCTCGAGGTTCCGCGCTGCCCCGACAAACCTGGGCAAATGCTGCGGGGCCTTTCCCCACCTGAGCTTTGGGTCTAGATTCCGCGCGTCGCTCGGGGCGCGGCCTGGCCGCTGAGACGAACCCGTGGAACCTGATCCGGCTCATACCGGCGGAGGGAAGCGACGCTGCCCGCGGCGTCCTTCCTTCCGAGTGCAAAAGAAGGAAAAGATCGATGCCCGCTTGGACCCTGCCGCAGCACGGCGCGAAGAACCCCTCCACCATGGGAGAAGGCACCACGCCCGGCTCCTTCGCTCTTTCCGCAGACGTCGGCGGACGGCTGGCGTTCTCGTCACCCGACACGCCTGGCATGCCGGCGCCGAGCGACAAGACGGCGTGGGACTTCCTGCCCGAAGGCTGGACCCGCGGCGCGGATGGCTTCGCGGTGGCGCCCGAGGGCTTCACCCCGGTGACGCAGCTCGAGCACGCGCGTCTCGGGATCGTGACACCGCAGATGAAGCGCGTGGCGGCGCGCGAGCCGCATCTCTCGCCCGAGCAGGTGCGCGACGAAGTGGCGGCGGGTCGCATGATCATTCCCGCCAACCGCGTGCACCTCGGCTACCAGCTGGACGCCATGTGCATCGGCCGCGCGAGCCGCACCAAGATCAATGCGAACCTGGGCGCCTCTCCCGTGTCCAGCGGCACGGACGAAGAGGTCGAGAAGATGCGCTGGTCCGTGCGCTGGGGCGCGGACACGGTGATGGATCTCTCCACGGGTGGCGATCTGGATGCCTGCCGCGAGGCCATCATCCAGGCGTCCAAGGTGCCCATCGGCACCGTGCCCATCTATTCGATGATCATTGGGCGTAAGATCGAGGAGCTGACCAAGGAAGTGATCCTCGAAACCCTGCGCCACCAGGCGAAGCAGGGCGTGGACTACTTCACGATCCACGCGGGAGTCCTGCGCGCGCACCTGCCGTTGGTGAAGAAGCGCCTGATCGGCATCGTGAGCCGCGGCGGCTCGCTGCTCGCCAAGTGGATGCTCACCCACGGCGCCGAAAACCCCATGTACACGCTGTTCGAGGACATCTGCGACGTGATGCGGGAGTACGACGTGTCGTTCTCTCTGGGGGACGGCTTGCGCCCGGGCGGTCTGGCAGACGCCACGGATCAGGCGCAGCTGGAGGAGCTCTCCACCCTGGGCGAGCTCACGGAGCGCGCCTGGCGAAAGGGCGTGCAGGTGATGATCGAAGGACCCGGCCACGTGCCCTTCGATCAGATCGAATACAACATGAAGCTCGAGCGGCAGCTGTGTCACGGCGCGCCGTTCTACGTGCTGGGGCCGCTGGTGACGGACGTGTTCCCGGGCTACGACCACATCACGAGCTGCATTGGCGCCACGGCGGCGGCGTATCACGGGGCCAGCATGCTCTGCTACGTGACGCCGAAGGAGCACGTGGGTCTGCCCAAACGCGACGACGTGAAGCAAGGCTGCATCGCCTACAAGATCGCGGCGCACGCCGCGGACGTGGCCCTGGGCATTCCCGGCACCCGAGATTGGGACGACGATCTGACGAAGGCGCGCGCGGCGCTGAACTGGGAGAAGCACTTCGACCTGGCGTTCGACAGTGATTTCGCCCGCGCGCTGCACGACGAAGACCTGGACGTGGACACGGACTTTTGCGCCATGTGCGGTCACGATTGGTGCTCCGTGCGCATCTCCAAGGAGATCGTGGAGTTTGCCAGCGGCAAAGCCGAGGGCTTCGAGCGGGACAAAGTGCTGAAGAGCGCGGCGCTCTCCCCCGAGCAGCGCGCCATGCTGGAGAAGCGCGGCGTGCTCTCGCCGGACGAGATCCATCGCCTGGCCAACAAGACGCGCGCCGCCGTGGGCGGCGATCACGACAAGGCCAGCTGCCACAGCGACTACGTGGACGACGACACCGCGCGCCACATCCAGGAAGAGCGGCTGGTTCAGATCGGCAAGAAGCCCGCCGTCGCTTCCCCGTGAAGCACGCGCTGGTGCTGACGTTGGCATTGGGCGCGTGCTCCACGAAGCCGCGCCCGATGCCCGAGTACCCATGCTGCGTGGGGGGCAACATGGCGAGCTGCCATGCTGAGCCTGGTATGGAGAAGCCGTTCGTCACTTGTCCGGACGGCAGCTGCGCCGACGACACGGCGAGCTGCCCCGCCCCCGAGCCCGCCGCAGCCCCCGAGGCGGAAGTGGATTGCGACGAGCTTTCGGACGACGTCGCGCAAGCGCTGGCGGACGACGACACTTGCTCCAGCGACGCGGACTGCGTGCGCATCGAGCTGCCCTGCGTGGCGCCCTGCGGCATGGCGGCTGCGAAGGCCGCAGTCGCTTCCCGCGACAACGAGCTCGACACGTTCCGCAGCCAATGCGACCGGAGCTGCGGCAAGGTGAAGTGCGCCGCCTGGTCCGAGAACACGCCCGCGTGCTCCAACGGCAAATGCGTGATCCCGCACTGACGCTGGCTCGAGCCCGTGTTTCGTGGCATGGCCCGAAGGCGGAGGCAGGCATGAATACCTTGGGGCGCTCGGGGGTGATCGCTTTCTTGTTCGTCACGCTTTCGGCGTGTGGCGGCTCTTCGACCGGCGGCGGCAGCGGCGGTGGTGGCGGAGCGTTGGGGGGCAGCGGCGGCGGCGGCGCGAGCGGGGGAACCGGGGGCGACGACATTCCGCTGGCGGAGATCCAGGAGATCTGCGCCAAGGTGGATCAGCTGCCGTGCAAGCTCGAACACTGCGTGGCGGACGCCACGGAGTCCGCCGCCAGCGCCGCGAAAGACGGCTGCTCTCCGGAGTTCAAGGCCATCCTCGATTGCATCAAGCTGCACCCGATGGTGTGCGTGGACAATCAGCCGGAGCTCGACCCGGCGTGCGTCGGAGCATCGGATGCCTACGGTGAATGCTCGGCGGGGGACTGCAGCGGGGGCGCCAGCTCGAGCGGCGGCTGCGAGGCAAGCTGCACCGGCAGCTACGGCGTGAGCTGCGTGCCGACGGACACGCCCGACCCCGCCCTCAGCTGCACCTGCACTTCGGGCCCCAACACGGGCAGCGGCTTCACCGTGGTGGGCACCTGCAACGACACGGAGTGGCTGAATGCGGCACCTTCGTACTGCGGTCCGTAGCGGCATGCGTATCGCCCTGACGCTACCGTTGCTCGCGTCCATCGGCTGCGCGGCGGCGCCACCGCCGACCACGGCGAGCTCGGCGCGCGCTTGCCCCACGACGGAAGAGTGCCAGCGGCGCTGCGACGCGGACGATCCGACGGCCTGCTACGTCCTCTTGGTGCTGGCGGACAAGGGCGCCGCGAACGCGGATGCCGCGAAGAGCGCCGCGGAAAAGCTCGGCAGCTTGTGTGACCACCGCGATGGCGTCGCCTGCCAGCTCTTGGGCGCCGCCCACGCCGAGGGCACCAGCGTGCCCAAGAACATGGCCGTAGCCGTGGCCGCCCTAGCCCGCGCCTGCGATCTCGGGCGCAGCGCCGCGTGCTCTGGTGCCGGTGCAGCGCTTCGGGCGGGGGCCGGCTCGGATCGACGCCGAGCGCGCGAGCTCCTCGAGCGCGGCTGCGAGGGCAAGGACGGCGCAAGCTGCTCGGTCCTCGCCAACATGGAGCGCTATGGAGAAGCGGGGCCCACCAACGACGAACGTGCCGTCGCGCTGTACCAACGTGGCTGCGATCTGGGCGACCCCACCGGCTGCGCCAACCTGGCCACGATGTACCAAACGGCGGAAAGCGTTCCCCAGGACGCTGCGCGCGCCGCTCGGCTCTACGAAAAGGCATGCAGCGGCGGCTTGGTGCTGGCCTGCACCAGCTTGGGCGTGATGCTCGCCAGCGGTGAAGCCGGCAGCAAGGACCCGACACGCGCCGTGACGCTGCTGCGCCGCGGCTGCACAGCCGATCACGCCCCCGCCTGCGCGTACCTCGCAACACTCTTGTATCAGGGCGAGGGCACGAAGAAAGACGTCGCCGAGGCGGTGCTGCTCCTTCGGCGCACGTGCGACAAGAACATGACCGAGAGCTGCACGTTGCTCGGAAGCATCTTGGCGCAGGGCAAAGGCGTCGCCGCGGATCCGAAGGCGGCCGCCGAGGCCTTCGAGCGCGCGTGCGCAGAGCGCGATTGGCTGGCGTGCACCGGGCTCGCGGCGCTCTTGATGGCGGGAAACGGCGTCGACAAGGACGAGGACCGTGCGCTGTCGCTCCTCATTCGCGCCTGCGACGCGAATCACGCCGACGCGTGCTTTCGCTTGGGTGCCGCGTACACCTCGCAAGAGCAAAAGGATCTCGCACGCGAAATGTTCGAGAAGGCGTGCCAGCTGGGGGACACGCGCGCCTGTCAGCAGTCGCCGTCGCCGTGACGCGTTGCGACAGTTCGCAAGCGCACACGAAATTTACACCGGCGCTCCACCGATACTTGTCATGCACCAAGACCGCCGCGCGCCGGTCGGTGGTATGACACGCACCATGCGCGGGCTTATTCGTTGGATCTCCGTCCTTCCACTTTTGCTGGCCATCGCAGCCTCTTGCTCGGCGACGAACAGCGACAAGACCAACAACGTGGGCGGCGGCAGCGGAACCGGTGGTGGCGGCGGCACTGCCGGCAACGACGGCGGCTTGAGCTGCGGCTTCTGTGCGGGCAACCAGTACACGCCGTGTGACAACGGCAAGGCCGGCACGCCCGTCGATTGCCCCAAGGCTTGTGCGCCCACCGTCGGTTGCACCGAATGCGTGCCGGGAACCAAGTCCTGCGTCGGCAACGAGGTGCATCGCTGTAGCTCGGACGGCTCCAACACGGACGAGCTGGTGGAAACCTGCGATGTTGCAAACGGCGTCGTGTGCTCCAACGGCAAGTGCAGTGATGCCTGCCAGGTTGCGGAAGATCAGCCCTCGAACGTGGGCTGCGAGTTCTGGGCGGTGGATCTGGATCAGCAAGACGGCGGCGGAAACGATCCCGCCAGTGCGCCCTGGGGCATCGTGCTGTCCAACGCCAGTCAGTCTCAGGCCAACGTGACCATAGAGCTCAACTCCGCGCCGCAGGGTCAAACGCCCACGCCACAGGTGGTCAAGCAGGTGAGCGTAGCCCCGGGCAGCTTGGAAACCGTCGCCCTGCCCACGCGCGAGCTGGATTGCGGCGTGAAGCCCAACGACTACTTGTCTCCGGGAACGTGTCTGTCCTCCAACGCGTACCGCATCACGTCGTCCGCGCCCATCGTGGTCTATCAGTTCAACGTGTTCACCAATGCGTACTCGAACGACGCCTCGCTGCTGTTGCCCACCAATGCGCTGGGCAAGATCTACCGGGTCATCGGCTGGGGCGCGGGGCACCCGGTGCCGTTCGATTTCCCCGGGATCGGGCATGTGGTCGATCGCTCCTACGTCACCGTGGTGGGCACCCAGCCGAACACTCAGGTCACCGTACGACCGAGCTACCGCATCAAGGGCAACCCACCCATCCCGGCCACCCCCGCAGGCGGCGACATCGTCGTCACCATCGGCCCCTTCGAC
Organism: Polyangiaceae bacterium; assembly: GCA_020633235.1. Lineage (NCBI taxonomy): Bacteria > Pseudomonadati > Myxococcota > Polyangiales > Polyangiaceae > Polyangiaceae bacterium. The sequence goes on from JACKEA010000003.1 coordinate 685,535, forward strand.
GTGCTGAATCTGGAGACCGACGACGCCACGTTGAACGAACAGAACCCCGCGGACTTGAGCAGCTCCGTCGTGATCTCCAGCGCGCCCGTCGCCGTGTTCAGCGGCGTGGAGACGACCAGCGCACCGGGCAGTCTCGACGTGCCCAAGCCGCCCGGCTGGCAAGACGGCGACACCTGCTGCCTCGATCACCTGGAAGAGCAGATGTTCCCGGCCGAGTCCTTGGGTAACAACTACGTCATCGCCCGGAGCCCCGTGCGCTCCACCGGCAGCTTCAAGGAGCCGGACGTGATCCGCTTCTTGGGCGTGGCCGAGACCGCCGACGTCACCACCACCCTCGCACCGCCATACGATCACTTCACGCTGGCGCCCGGTGAGCTCAAGACCACGTACGCGCAAGACGACTTCACCGTGACCACCGACAAGCCCATCATGGTGGGTCAGATCCTGGTCAGCAATCAGTACGTGGAGGGCAACTACATCGGGGATCCCTCCCTCACCGTGTTCCCGCCGGTGGAGCAGTACCGCACGCAATACGTGATCCTCACGCCCCCGAGCTGGACCAAGAACTACGTGGTGATCACGGCAGAGGTCGGCTCCAGCGTGATCCTGGATGGCAGCGCGACGGCGTGCCCCACCACGCCGTCCGGCACCGTGAACGGCGTCAGCTACGAGTCACGCCGCTGCCCGCTCACCCAAGGCGTGCACAACCTGTCCGGGGACAAGCCCTTCGGCATCGTCGCCTACGGCTACGGCAGCGCCGGCTCCTACGCCTTCGCGGGCGGCGCCGACGTGGAGCGCATCTACGAGCCGCCGGAGATCAAGTAGCGGTCACGCCACGCGGCGCGCCGTCAGGCGCGCCAGCACCTCACGGTTGTTCTCGCGATCCTGCGCATCCAGCCGCAGTGCGAGTTCCGTCGCCAAGGACGTCAGCTGGCGATGAGCGTCGCGCTCGACCTCGCCCAGCACGATCAACGCGCCCACGGTCCAGGCCGGCGTGCTGGCCGGAAACACCCACACGCAGGTAGCGCCGGTCTCGCGACGAATGGCGAGGTTTTCCGTGCGAGCCGGCTCGCCGGCGTCGTTCACCAGCGCCGTCAGCGAGGGCGAGAGCGGGTGAGACGATCGCGGCGCGGGTCCCGTCAGATCCACCGTGGTCACGGCCCGCCCCGCGATCTTGCGGGCGCGGCTCGCCAGCTCCGCGAGGAGAGTGGCGCGAGGCGCCAGGAAGACGCCGCTGCTGCGCTCGGTGGGCTCGAAAGTGTCGAACATGGCTTGTCATTCGGTTCGAACGGCAAACCTCCACGAAGCTTGATACCCGATGGCTTTTGTCGGGCCAGCGCGGAAACACCCCTCAACCTGGGGACGGAATCGGGATCGCCGCGGCCAGCGCCACTTCCGTGGCCATGCGCACGAGGTCGGCGCGCGTCGCAATGCCGAGCTTGCTCAGGCTCTGCGCCAGGTGCGCGCTCACGGTGTTTTCCGACAGGCCCAGGGCGTAGCTGATCTCCTTATTGGACCACCCCAGCGACGCGTAGAACACCACCTGCCGCTGGCGGGGGGACAGCGCTCGCGGCTCGGGGACACTCGGATCGTTCTTGCGCGCGAGCACGAAGCGACGACCATCGGAGTCGAAGTGATCCACCAGCGTCCAGCGCCCCGCCAAGAGCCCGCGCCAGAGCTCGAGGGCGTGCATCGGGTCCTTACGACCTTCCCGCGTTCGGGCTCGATCCATGTCCTTCACGGCAGCGCGGAGCACTTCCCGCGCGTCCTGCGCCTCGCCCGTCGCGTGGCTCACTTCACCGCCCGGCGAGAGCACCGCTTCCACGTCGGAGGCGTCCGTGGAGCGCGCGCGCCCCAGGAGGCGCCGCCCGGCCGCGAGGTGCACGGCAACGCGCTGCCACAGGCGCTTCGTCGCGTCACTGAGCAGCACGCGTCGTTCGTTCACGGTGGCGAAGAGCACGACCTCGCTGCCGGTGTTGACGAAGACCGCCAGCGAATCCCCGACGGGCATGGGCGACGTCTCGACGAGACCGGGTGACAGCTCTCCCACCACGTCCACGACGCTGGAGACGCCAGGCGTCCGCGCTGCCTGAAGCACGGCGTGCATCTGCTCGGGTTTGCTCGTGAGGTGGGCCGCCGTCAGCATGCGCCGGTTGAGCTCCGGGTCCACTGCAGATCCGGGACGAATCACCGGCACGAAGTGATCCGGAGGGCCTGGAATCGCGACCACGAAGGCGGCGCCCGTCACCCAGCCGGGATCCACGTGTGGGATGATCTCGTGAGCCAGCTGCTCCAGCCATTGCTCCGAGCTTTCCACCGGCGCGTACCCACACTCGATGGTCTGGATGGGATCGAAGGTCATGACGACGACTCTCCGGACGAAGACTGAAACGGGATGGCGGCAGCCAGCGCCACTTCCGTGGCCATGCGTACGAGCTCGGCGCGGGTAGCAATGCCCAGCTTGCTCAGGCTCTGCGCCAGGTGCGCGCTCACGGTGTTTTCCGACAGGCCCAGGGCGTAGCTGATCTCCTTGTTGGACCACCCCAGCGACGCGTAGAACACCACTTGCCGCTGGCGGGGGGACAGCGCTCGGGGCTCGGGGACGCTCGGATCGTTCTTGCGCGCCAGCACGAAGCGACGACCATCCGAGTCGAAGTGATCCACGAGCGTCCAGCGCCCCGCCAAGAGCCCGCGCCAGAGCTCGAGGGCGTGCATCGGGTCCTTACGACCTTCCCGCGTTCGGGCTCGATCCATGTCCTTCACGGCCGTCCTCAGCACGTCGCGCGCGTCCTTCGCCTCGCCCGTGGCGTGGGTCACTTCACCGCCCGGCGAGAGCACCGCTTCCACGTCGGCGGCGTCCGTGGAGCGCGCGCGCCCCAAGAGGCGCCGCCCGGCCCCCAAGTGCACGGCAACGCGTTGCCACAGACGCCGCGCGCCATCGTCCAGCACCACGCGCTTCTCACTCACGGTGGTGAAGAGCACGATCTCGCCGTCGCCGCTGTTGACGAAGACGGCCAGCGAGTCCTCCACCGGGAGCGGAGCCGTCTCGGTGATTCCGGATGGGAGCTCGCCGATCAAGTCCACGACGCTGGCGACTCCCGGCGTGTTGAGCGCACGAAACACGGTCTGCATCTGGTCGGGCTTCGCAGAGAGGTGAGCCGCGCGCACCAGGCGCAAGTTCGTCTCCGGATCCACCGGAGACCCCGCGCGAGACACGATCACCACCCGATCCGGCGGGCCCGGGAAGGTAGCGACGTAGGCGGAGCCGCTGACCCAGCTCGGGTCGATGTGGGGAATGAGCTCATGGGCGAGGCGCTCCAGCCAATCGTCCGAGCTGTCCACCGGCTCGTAGCCTCGCTCGATCAGGTGGACCGGATCGAAGCTCATGGCGGATCCAGCGCTGCTCGTCGCGTCGCCAGCTCCACCAGCTCGAAACGACTGGCCACCCCGAGCTTGCCGAAGATCGCCGCCAGCTGGTTGCCTACGGTGTTCACGCTGGTGCCCCGTTGGGCCGCGATTTCCTTGTTGGCCCTGCCCTGACAGACCAACGCCACCACCTCACACTCGGCAGCGGTCAGCTCCGGAAGCAGCGGCGGCGAGCTAGCGACTGCAAGGTATACGAACTCCTCGTCCCCCACCCGAAAGGACGCCCCGTCCACCCTCGCCATCTCGGCCAGGATACCACGCGAGGCGCCACGGTCCGTGGCATGGCAGCTAACGGAATTCACCATGCGGTGCGTTTTTCCTTTCAAGGAACCCACGGCCCGACCGCTCCCCAAAGTGATGGCCCCGATTGCTCCCGTGCCGCCCGCCCTGACCTCCGGCATTGCCGGGTATCGCGCCGCGGAAAACAAAATGGCCACGGCGGCGGCGGAAATCGCCCAGGCGCCGCTTCGGGATTCAGTGGAGCTCTCCGGCGGCAGCCCAGGCCCGGACCTGGCCGGCAGCATGGTGGATCTTCGCGTCGCGAAGTACATGGCCGTCGCCAATCTGAAGGTGATCCGCACCGCGGCGGATGTGGAGCAGAGCGTCGTCGACGAGCTCGGGCGCTGAGCTCACACACCCCAGCGGCGCCGCACGTGAACCCGGAGAATGTCCTGATACAGGGTGAGCTGCGCGCAGTGGTCCATCTTGTCGTTGCCGGCGTAGCCGCGCACGTGAAACGAGCCCTGCACGAACCAGGAGATCAGGTCCATGCCCACGGGATCCGACGGGCGCGGGCGGCTCGGGCGAGGATGACCGCCCACCCAGGCAACGAGGTAGTTCGCCGTCTCGGTGGTGGACGCGTAGCCCGGCGGGATGATCGACGAGTGCGTCACGAACATCAGGCGCCGCCCGCGAGCGGCCCGAGCGGCGAACTCGCCAAACGGCGCCAACTGCAGCTCGTTGAGCGTGCCGCCGTCGTGGGCGTAGCCGGAATGCAGGCCATCGAGCAGGATCACGGTGTCGACCCGGCGCTGGCCGAGAGGCTGGGACAGGATCCGCCCCACGGCCCCGTACCCCGCGCTCCAAGCGGAAAGTCCGATGAATCGCGCTCGGGCCTGCTTCACCCCGAGGTGCTCCGCCATGGCGTCTTCCACGCTCTCGACCAGCTTCTCGAAGGTCGCCGGAGACGCGAAAGACTCCTCGTAGGGGCCCGAACCGAGACCGAGATCGATGCCCACCAGCACTGGGCCGTCCATCACCTTCACCCACTCCTTGCGCGCTGCCTCGTGGCCGTGGAAGTGGAACATCACGTCGAAGCGCGCGCCCTTCTTCAGACGCCGGGGGACGATCATCTGCCCCATGGAGGGCGTGCGCTCCCAGGGGCGGTAGGCACCGAAGCCGGGATCCGCAGTGTTGCAGGGGTTTTCGCCGCCCCGCTGCTCCACCGTTTTCTGCACCTGAGTGCTCGACGGCGGCTTCTCCAGCACCCAACGCGCGGTGACGCGCGGAGCGGGCTTTGCCTCGACGCCGAGGGCCACGCAGAGCAGCGCGAGCACGAGCGCCGAGCTGATGACGCGAGGGCGCCCCTCCAGCGTCAACCGCTTGGCGCGCACCACCCGGGTATGGGCAGCGACTCGCCACGAATCGCGGTGGTTTCGTGTTGAGCCCGGTTCTTGCTTTTGGGTCGACGGCATCATGACGACAGGCAGCAAGAGACGCGCCACCGACAAGCCGGCAGCTTCCAGCCGCCCGCGCAGCGTGGCGCCCCTCGATCCCGACGAGGAGCTGTGGTTCGGCGATGATTCCAGCGAAATTGCCGAGACCGCCGCCGCCAAGAGCATGGCGGCGATGGCTGGTCGCATCATCGGTGCCAAGCCGTTTCCGGAAGCGGCCCGGCGGCTCGACGAGCTCACCCGCAACGACAAGGCGCACCCCCACGAGGTGGTGCGCGTGCTGGAGAGCGACCCCGCGCTCTCGGCGCGCCTCCTCCGCCTGGTGAACTCCGCGGGCTACGCCCTGCGCACTCGCTGCACGTCGGTGCGCCACGCGGCAGCGCTGGTCGGTGTCACACGCTTGAACCAGGTCGCCACGACGGCAGCAGTGCTGGACATGTTCGCCACCTCCTCCGCCCGAGCTGCGGCGCTGACCAAGCACGCCGCCGCCGTCGGTGCCATGTGCCGGTACCTCGCGGTGCACTTCGGCCTGCCGCGAGACGAGGTCGCAACCTGCGGCTTCTTGCACGACATCGGCAAGCTGATGCTGCTGGACACCGAGGGTGATCGCTACGCGGCGCTCTTGGACGAAGCCGGCTCCGGAACGGACCAGCTGCACAAGGCGGAGCGCAAGCTGCTCGGCTTCGACCACGCGGTGCTCGGCGCGCACGTGCTCTCCGCGTGGAACATCCCCCACCCCGTGCCCAAGGTGGTCGCCTTCCACCACGCTCCGGCGCGCGCCATGCAGCACAGCCCCCAGGTGGCGGCGATGGTCCACGTGGTGCGCCTCGCGGATCAGCTGGTGGGCATGATGGGGCGGCCTCACCCCGAGTCGCGGCTGGAGGAAATGGCCAAGGGCGAGGCAGCCCAGTACCTGGACATCTCGGAGCCGCAATTGGCCGCCATGTGGCCGGATTTGCGGACAATTTACCGCAATTCCTTCGACTCCGGAGCCTCCCTGGAGAGCCTGGCGCCGCGGCGCGAGAGCGTGCGCCCGGTGGAGGTGCCCAAGCACATTCCCTGCGGCGTGTGCCAGAAGCCGAGCTTTGGAGCGACCTGCCCGGCCTGCCATCGCAACGTGTGCCCCGAGCACCTGTCGGCCAACGGTTGGTGCGTGGACTGCCTGCAAGACTACCAGGAGGACGAGGCGCAGACGCAGACCAGCCCCGAGCTTCGCACCAGCGTCACCGTTGGTGCGTTGAGCTTGGCGGCGGTCACGGCCATCGTGGCCTGGGCCAGCGGCGCTTCGGCCACGGGCATCTTGGCGGCCCCGCTCCTCGCGTGGTTGGTGTTCGGCATCGCGGGCTTCGCGGGCTACCGCGCCTACAAGAAGATCCGCTTCCTGCGCGAGCGACGCCAGCGTTTGACCTTCATGTCACTCCCGCAGATCGCCGGCCCTTCGGAAGAAGCACTCCCGGTGGACGACGGGCCCAAGGATCTGCAGTGGACGGGTCCCTCCGTACAACCGGAAGCTCCGCTCGTCGTCGACGAAGGCCCCAAGGATCTACAGTGGTCCAGCGCGCCGGAAGGATTGAAGACACCGCCTGCGGTCGAGGAAGCTCCGGAGAGCCCCGTCGCGGAGGTCGCCGAGGTCGTCGCCCCCCACTCGATCACCACCGAGCCACCGGCGAAGAGCGACAAACCCCGACGCGGATCGCGAAGGGGAACGCGTCGGCGTTCGCGTCGGCCGGAGCCGCCGAGCGCCACGCTGTTCAATTCCCGCGGCCTCACGACCCAGCGCTGCTCGCCGACCCCCGCGGGGATGCCCTGCACGCCCTGGGCGCTTCCGGGGATCTCCGTTCGCGCTCCGGAACCAGAGGCGAGCGTCCCGGAGCAGCTGCCGCTCCCCGCCGTGGAAGCAGCGGCGCCCGCCGAAAATCTCCCGGATCCCTTCCAGCCGGAAGCTCCCGTGACCCTCCCCGCGCCAGAAGACACAGGCGTTCGCGCTGATCCGACGTTCAGCAGCGTGGAGGAGTTCGAGCGCTGGGCCCGCGACGGACCGCCCTCGGCGATTCAGTAGGGCTCAAAGATCTCCGCGATTTGCCGCTCTGTAGGAGAGCAATGGACTTCCGCGACGTACCCCGAGTCTCGAGCGCGCCGCCCATCTGCGAAGGCTCGCCTCGAATTCTGCTCGTGTCGCCGCGGGCCGAGCGCCACCGGCAGCTGACCGAGATCCTCGACGGCGAGGGCTACGAGACCCTCGCCACCCGCGACTCGGACGAGGTGCTGCGCCTCGCAGCGGAGTTCGAGCCGGACCTCGTGATGCTCGATGTCGAGCAGCGCGACATCACCGGAATGGAAGTGTGCGGCGAGCTCAAGGCAAGCGACCCGAGCCAGCAGCTACAGGTCGTGCTGGTGGCATTCGAGGAGACCGCGGAGCAACTGATCGCCGCCGGACTCCTGGCAGGTGCCGACGACTTCATCGGTGACATCGGTCGTGAAACGGAGCTCAGGGCGCGCGTGCGCGTTCAGCTCCGACACCGGCGTCACCTCGAAACACTGCAGCGACTGCGCAGTGAACGTGACGTGCTCAAGCGGGACGCCCAGATCGATCCGCTCACCGGTCTGATGAACCGACGCGCCTTGGAGTCCAACGCCTCCGGGCGGGTGGGCGCGCGCCAGCAATTCGGCGTGCTGTTCGTGGACGCGGATCACTTCAAGCGCATCAACGACCGCTGGGGCCACCTGGCGGGCGATCACGTGCTGAAGGCCATCGCGGAGGTGCTGCGCGCGAGCCTGCGCCCGGGAGACATCGTGGCGCGCTACGGCGGCGAGGAGTTCGTGGCGCTGGTGGCCGGGGCCGGGCCCGAATCGGCGCGATTGGTCGCGGAGCGCCTGCGACGCTCGGTAGAAGAGCTGGAAGGTACACCCGGGCTCCCCCAGCGCGTGACCGTGAGCGTGGGCACCGCGGTGTTCGATCCACGCGCCGACGAGAGCAGTGCCGAGACCGTGCTGCGGCAGGCGGACGTGGCCTTGTACGCCGCCAAGCGCACAGGTCGAAACTGCGTGGTCGCCTACGCTCCAGAGCTCGAGACGCGTACCAGCAGCAAGCCGTCGCAGATGCCCGACCGTATCAGCGTGGCAGGAGTGGGGTCCCGATGACCGATTCCTATCTCCAGATCGAGCCCGTGGTGGACTCCATGCCGCTGGAGCCCATGTCGGAGCTGGAGCAGGAGCTTCGACGTCGTCTCGACACTGGTCGCGCCGCACTACCAGTGTTGCCCCACGTGGCCGCGAGCGCTTTGAAGCTCGCCGCGGATCAACGTGCGAACGTGGAGGAGTTGGCGCGGCTGGTGGATACGGATCCGCCCATCGCCGCGCGGTTCTTGTCCGTGGCCAACAGCGCCATCTACTGGCGCGGCTTCAACGCCTCCACCACCCAAGCCGCGATCGTTCGCCTGGGCTTGGCGCGCACGCGCGATTTGCTATTCCAGATCGTATACGCGAACACCACCGTGGGGCTGAAACGGTACCAGGCGGTGGTCCGCGACTCCTTCGACCGCAGCGTGCGCTGCGCCGTTGCGGCCCGAGTGGTCTCCTCGCGGCTCGGCCTGCCCCAGGAGCTGGACTACATGTCGGGCCTCTTGCACGACATCGGCGAAGCCCGAATCTATCGTATTTTCGATGGATTACAGATCAAGCCCGAGCAGAAGAAGGAGCTCCACCAGCTGGTGCAGCGCTACCACTGCCGCGCCGGCGCGGAAGTGGCCATGGCCTGGCATCTGCCGCCGGAAATCGTGGACGCCTGCGCCGCGCACCACGACGACAGCTCCAAGGATTCTCCTCATGTACGCCTGGTGATGCTCGCCGATACCCTCGTCGACTCACTGGTCGCGCCGCAGCTCGAGCGCTTCGCCTTCTTGGGCGTGGACGAAGTCAGCGCCCAAGCGCTGATCGAAGGCTACCGCGACGCCCAGCGCAGCAGCATGCGCGCCCGCGCCCGCAGCTGACGTCTTCCTTTGTTGGTCCGGCGCGAGCCCCGTCAATCGTCGTCGTCGTCCGGCTCCGGCTCGACCTTCTTCTTCTTGGTCGACTTCTTCTCCACCGGCGGCGGCTCGGGTGACTCGTCGTCTTCGTCGTCTTCGTCCTCGGACGGCGTTGCCTTCTTCGACTTCTTCGGCGGCTCGTCGTCGTCGTCCTCTTCGTCTTCGTCTTCGTCTTCGTCGTCTTCGGGCGGCGGCGCCTTCTTTGCCTTCTTCGCAGGCTTCTTGGACTTCTTCGAGACCTTCTCCGGCTTGGCGAACTCCTCTTCGACGTCGGGATCGTAGTTGTCGTCGTCCTCGTCCTCGTCGTCGTAGTCCTCGTCGTCGTAGTCCTCGTCGTCGTACTCCGGACGCACCCAGCCCACCGGGAGCTTGCGCTTGAAGGCCCAATACAGGCCATAGAAGCCCAACAAAGCCGCGGGAATGCTCAGGTATTGGCCCATCGTCAAGGCGGACGAGGTGGGCAGCGTCTGATACTCCTTGAAGTACTCGACCACGAAGCGGCCGGGGAAATACAGCGCGAAGAACAGCGAGATCAGCGCGCCCCGCGGTCGCTTCTCCTTGCCGAGCTTCTTGTCGAACAGCCACAGGCACAAGAGCACGAACAGCCCGAGCGCCACTTCGTAGAGCTGGCTCGGATGGCGGTACGGAACTTCACCTACGCCGCGGTCGTATCGAGGGAAGCGAACGCCCCAGCTCTGGTCGGTGACGCGACCGACGATCTCGGAATTGAAGAAGTTGCCGACGCGCACCAGCGTGGCGCCCAGGGCCGCAGAGAACGAGAAACGATCGGCACCTTCCAAAAAGGGCACGTGGCGCCGCTTGGTGAACAGATACATCGCGAAGATGAGCCCGAGCACGGCGCCGTGGCTGGCGAGGCCACCTTCCCAGATGCGAAAGACCCAGAGCGGATCCTTGAGGGCCTTGTCCAGGTCGTAGAAGAGCACGTGACCCAATCGCGAGCCGACCAACACGCCGAGCACGCCGTACACGATGAAGTCGCCGGCGTCCTCTTCGTCTCCTCCACCGCGTTCGATCTGCCACTTCAGAAGCGAGTAGCCGCCCAAGAAGACGAAGACGAACAGCAGGCTGTAGTAGCGAATCGCGAGGGGCCCGATGTGGACCAGGATCGGATCGATGTTCCAAGTGAATTTCGGCACGAAGCTCTCCGCGTAGCGCCCCGCGACGGCGGGGTCGCCGCCTTCTAGTACTGCCTGGATGAGGTCACAAGCTGTCGACCCCTGGGCTTTGCAGCGAAAAGGCGGGAAATTCGCTCACAGGACTCGGCCCACGAGGCTGGATGCGGCGAGAACTGGGCTCCAAGGCGCGCCGTGTCCTCGACGCTGGCGAAAGGCGCGTCCCAAGGGGCTCGCGGCGGAACGACATCAAAATGTAATGGGTCGGCTGACCACGGTGACATCACCGAGTTGTGAGGGCTGCGCGCTGACGGGACGGAGTGGTGCCGCGACACCACGCGGGAAGCCAAGCGTGTGATCCGCGATTCGAAGGCGTAGCGGTGCCGGGCCGGTGGTCAGCTCCAAGATCACGCCGTCTGTTCGGGTGGGACCCGCGTAGCTCACGCGGTAACCGCTGCGAGTGGGCCAAGGCTCGACGACGCTGCCTGCGATCGTAACGTTCTTCACCGAAGCGGACGCCGGCCACTCCACGGAGAGAAGACGCGCTCCGCGCGCGCTCCGCAGACGCAGTCGAATGCGACGCTCGGCGCCCTTGGGCGCGGAGGCGACGAGCTCGGCGTCGGGCGGCGTGAGCGAAACGCGGGGCCCGGCGGCGGCGCGCACCTCGGGCCCCCATCCGCCGAACCAGGGCGAGGGATCCACGAGCTCTTTGCCGAGCTCGAGGCGCTCGGCGAGCGCTTCGGAGACGGGGCCGCCGGAAGCATCCACCAGGAAGCGACTGCGCTCGCCTTCCACGTGGAGCGCGATGCTCATGCGCTGCGGAGCTTCGGCGGAGAACGGTTTCATCGCTCCGGCAACGAAGACCGCGGCCAGGAACGCGGCGGCGGCGAGCACGACGAGGCGCGTGCGCGTGCGCTTGCCGGTCACCATGAGCAATGGAGCCAGAGGCGAGAGCGACAGCGCCCACACCAACGCGGTCACGCCCGGCACCGCGAACCCGACGGCGTCTTCCAACAAGAACGCGACAGGAAACCACAAAACGAAGGCGCTGACGGCGAACACCAACACGGCGAGCGCCGGGGCCGCGGCGCGCTCCTCGCGCGCGAAGCCGATGCACGCCGCGAGAGCGCCGGAGAGCGCCGGAACCAAGAACACGAAGCTCGCCTTGGGCATCACCACCGCGAGGACGAGCGCCAGTAGCAGCCACGAGAAGAGCGCGCCGAGCCACTCCTCGAGCCCCTGACGACCGAGACGCGCGACGATAGCGACAGAAAGCGTCGCAGCCGCCGCACAAGCCACCGAAAACGGCGTTGGGTGTGCGACAAAAGGTGTCGGCAACGCGCCTACCGCGTGCCAGCCGCGCTGAGCCAAGGTACCGAGCAGGAGCGCTACTGCGAAGCCGCCGAGCAACCGCAGGGACGACGCGGCGACGCGGCGCAAGGAGATCGCAGCGCGGCGGCGCAAGAGCAGGACGGCGACGACCGCGAGCGCCAGCGCCATGCCGCCGAGCACGCGGGCCCACAAGAGCGACCAGCTCACCACCGTGCGCCCGAGCAGATCGAAGTAGACGGCTTCTCCCTGGGGAGGCGACGACAGCTCCCGCGCGGCAGAGAGGGCGCGAACCGCGGCGAGAGCGTTGTCCCCTTGGTGCTGCAGGCTCGGCGCCGACAGGTGCTCGATGTCGTCGAGCGGAGTGTGGTACTGCGTGACGCCGCCGATGAACGCGAAGCCCACGCCCGCTAGTCCGCGCCGCCGAAACACGGACAGGTCCGTGTCGTTCGGCATGCGCCGGTACACGGAATAGAACAGCGAGCTGGTGACGGGATGCGCGAGGCGTGGGCCGATGACGCCCATGAGCCAAGCGTCCTCTCCGGTGGTCTCGAACAACAAGCTGGGCCCCCGAGTGCCACGCGCCTCCAGGTTCACCACCGCGCCGACGTCTTTCACGGCGCTGCTCTCGACGAACGCCCGGGCACCGAGCAGCCCGGATTCCTCGCCATCGTCGATCAGGAGCAGGACCGGGGACTTCGGCTTCTCCCCCCGCACCAGCGCGCGGGCGACCTCGAGCACGGCGGCAACGCCGGAACCGTCGTCCGCGGCGCCGGGCCCGGCGCCCACGGAATCATAATGGGCCGCCAGCAACACGGCGGGCCCCGGCTCGGATCCTTCGATGCGCGTCAGGATGTTTTGCACGCGAGCGCAGGTGCCGCGCCCGCCGCAAGCCACCGCCTGCTCCAGCTTGGGCGCGAGCCCGAGCGCCAAGAGCTCCTGCTCGACGCGGCGGCGTACCGCTTCGTTCGCTTCGGAGCCCACCGGATGCGGGCGACCCGTCTCGAGCACTCGACGCAGCGTGGCCCTCGCCCGCTCTTCCGAGAAGACGCTGGCGGCGGCAGAGGCGGGGCGCGGCTTCGGCGGCGTGAGCGTGGCCCGCGCCAAGAGCAGGCACACGCCGGCGAGCAGGAGCCCGAGCAAGAGGGCGCCGGAACCAAGTCTCGGAGGCTCAGCCACGAGGCGCCGCCGGCATCCGCACTCCGAGCTCCCGAAGCTGAAGAGTGACGCGGGGCGCCCAGCCCTGGTTGGCCAGGGGGCTCGCCGGGCTCGGATGCAGGATGCTCCCGATACGCACGTCGTCGCCGAGAACGAGGCGCGCGCGCTTCTCCGCGAAGGCGCCGACGCCGACCACGAGATCCGGACGGAGCTCCGCCATCGTTCGCTTCAGCGCCTTGTCGCAGGCGTCGAACAACGGCGTGCGCTCGGCCTCCGGGAGCTTCTCGGGAACGCGGTTCTTGCCGCCCTCTTCCATGAACACCAACGGGCAGTAGTTGACCACGAAGTGCTCGCGGAAGAAGCGCTCCGGCGTCTTGAAGGCGTCGCGAAACAAGCCCCACAGCCGCGCGCCGCTGACCTCCGAGCGCTGGCAATCGAAGCCGAGAATGGGACGCTTTTCGTGTTCCTTCGCCGGACGGCGAACCTTCTCGTTGATCTGGAGCCAGTCGCGCACGGCCGCCACTTCTCCGAAGGGCACGCCGGTTTGCGCCATGCCGAAGGGCCCGGGGTTCATTCCGACGAACACCACACGTTTCTCGCCGCCGCCAAAGCGCCTCAGGTACGCCTCGTGGGCGTCACGAGCGTACGCCAGCGGGTTGTACACGAAGCAAACCGGCGGTTCGAAGCTCAGCTTGGACACTTCTCGCGAGAGCTCCCGACTGATGCGAATCAGGTCCACGCCGAAGTCGATAGACCATGCCGCCGCTCCTGCAAAGCGATCTCGGCTACAATTCACGGTGATGGTTCGGCCCGAACCGGACATGGAAGCAAGCGAGCAGAACGCCGAGCTGACGGTGGTCGATTCGGGCACGGTGCAAACCGGCGAAAAGCCTTCCCGCGCGTTCGCGGACGGAAGCCTGATCTGCGAGCGCTATCGCGTGGAACGGCTGCTCGGCTTGGGTGGATTCGGCGAGGTGTACCAGGTCGTGGACGAGCGCTCTGGCCACCGGCTGGCGTTGAAGCTCGCTCGTCTTCTGGACGCGGACGCCCGCTCCCTCGACACGCTGCGAGCCGAATTCTCGCTGCTCGCTTCGCTCTCGCACCCAAACCTGGCGGAAGTGCACGACTTCGGAAACGTGAGCGACGACGTCGCCTACTTCACCCAGTCTTTGGTGACCGGCGTCCCCTTGGCGGAGAGCAGCCTGCGTCCGGACGATCCCAAGAGCCTGCCGTTGTGGACGCAGCTGTGTCGCGCCCTCGAGTATCTCCACGCTCGCGGCATCCTGCATCGGGACGTGAAGCCTTCCAACGTCTTGGTGGACGAAGCCGGCGGGCGGCTGACGCTGCTGGACTTCGGTATTTCGCGCGCCTTCGGCGGTGCTGACGACTATCGGCTGGTCGGTACCTTCGCCTACATGGCACCGGAGGCGATCACGGCGGGCCCTTTGGACGCCCGGGCGGATCTCTACTCCCTCGGCGTGGTGCTCTACCGCCAAGTGATGGGCGAAGCGCCGTATCACGGCACAGGTCCCCAGATCCTCGCGAAGCACCTGACCGCGAGGGTGCCGCCCCTCTCCGGCGTGAGTCCGCGAGTTGCCGAGGTGATCCTCCGGCTCCTGGCCAAGGATCCGGGCGCCCGCTACGCCTCCGCAGCCGAAGTCTTGAGCGCGCTGGCCGCCGCCAACGACGCCCCTCTCCCCGCGGAAGCGCCGGAAACGCTGGCGAGCTACGTGCTCTCCGGTCGGTTCGTCGGACAAGAAGACGCCGTCGCGAACCTGCGTCAGTGTGTCGTCGTCGACGAGCCGAGCGGTGCGGCGACGTTGGTCTTGGGCGGAGCCGGCAGCGGGAAATCGCGTTTGCTCCGTGAGCTGCAAAAGCACGTGCAGCTTGCCGGGCGAAACTGGGTCCAGGTGCGCGTTCAGGCGAGCTGGGCCGCCAAGTCGGTGGTGCCGTCCATCGCGCGGGCCGTGCTCACGCCGGCGGTCGTCGATCGCCTTTCGGAGGACGACCGCCGCGAGCTTGCCCGAGCCTTGCCGGAGCTCCGCCGCCGCCGCGAACGCCTGGGCATCGCGATGGATCCGAAGCGCGCACGCCGCACGCGCATCGAGGCCCTGGGCCGCGCCCTGGCGCTGTGCTTCGAGCATACCCCCGGCGTGCTCGCCGTCGAAGACGTCCACTGGGCCGACGCCGACGTGGTGGAGCTGCTGACGGCGCTGGTGCAAAGCGCTCGCCGGGAGCACGCTCGCGCCCATTTCCTGATCTCGTCCCGCCCGAACCCATTGGTGGAACCGCTGCCGTCCGAAGTGGGGGCCGACACCATCCGTTGCGAGGAGCTGTCGCCGGACGCCGTCCGACAGCTCCTGGATTCGATGTTCGGCCAAACGGATCTGCTCGCCGGCAGCGAGCTCGGGCAGCGTCCGACGACGGCGCAGCACGTGCAGGAATCCTTGCGCTTGGCGCTGGAGACCGGCGCCATCGCCCGCACTGACGGCCGCTGGGTCGCGCGTCGCCCGCTGCCGGATCTGCCCATCGCCGAGGTGCTTCGCGCTCGCATCCGGCAGCTGGACGCCGAGAGCCGCCGGGTCGCCTTGAGCGTCGCCGTGCTCGGCGGCGAGTGCTCTGGCGCCGAAGCGGCCGTCGTCGCCGAGCGGGATCCATCTCGTGCGGCGCTCGCGGTGCGACGGCTGGTGCGAGCCGGGCTGGTCGAGGAGCGCTCCGACGAGCGCGGCCGACCCCAGTACGCAATGCACGACCGATACCGGGAGATGGTGCTTTCCTCCGCGCCGGCGCGGACACTCCGGGCAGCGCACCGGCGAGCCGGCGCCTTGCGCCGCAAGACGGGAGGCAAGGACTGGCGCAAGCTGCTCTCCGCCGCGGACCACTTCGCTCGCGGTGAGGATCTCGGTCGCGCCGTGTCCATCGCCCGCGCCGCGGCGCGGGCCGCGGAAGCCGCGGGACGCCCGGATCAGACGGTGCTCGCCATCGCGACGGAAATCGAGCTGTACGGCCGCCAGGGCGAGGTCCCGGTCTCGGTGTGGCTCGAGGCGCTGGACGTCAACGTGCTCGCGGGCTTCGGCGACGCCGCGGACGAAGCGCTCGCAGCTCTGAACGCCCGGCTCGACGGCTGCGCTCCGCGTGAGCAGATGGAAATCCGACTGCGCCAGGCTCGCAGCGCCGTGGCGCGCGGCGAGCCGGCCCGCGCGCGCGAGCTCTTGGAAGGCATCAAGGCACCGGAGCTCTCGGCGGAGGTCGCGCTGAGCCGCGCAACGATCCACGAGGACTACGGCGACCAGCAGCAGGCGTTGGTCGACTACACCCGCGCGGCGACCCTCGCCGCCGAGGGTGAGCGGCACGGGTTCGCGTCGAGGGCCTGGCTCGGCGCGTCACTATCGAGCCTGCGTTTGGGGCAGCCGGAAGTCGCTCGCGAGCACGCCCGGCGTTCGGTAGCCACTGCCCGTGCGGCTCGAGATCCGGTGGCGCAATCCGAGGCGCTGCGTGCGCTGGGGAATGCCGAACGCGAGGTCGGCCGAGTGAGCGCGGCACTCGGCCTGTACCGCCAGGCGGTACGCCGGGCTCGAGAAGGTGGCAGCGCCGAGGGCGAGGCCAAGGCGCTGAACAACCTGGGGACCGTGTGCCAATGGACAGGGCTCATCGTGGAGGCAACGGCCGCCTTCGAACGTTCGAGCGAGCTGAAGGAACGCCTGGGCTTGCGTGCCTCCGCGCTGATCACCAAGAACAACCTCGGTCAGCTGTACCTGGCCGTCGGTCGGTTGGACGACGCCGAGCGCGAGCTCTCGTCCATCGTGGGACCGTCCAGCCCCGCTGCACCCGTGATCGCGGCCCTGGCAAACTCCAACCTGGGAGACTTGGCGGTGCTCCGAGGCCACCTCGACAAAGCCGTGGACTACTACCGACGCGGGCACGAGCAAAACCGAGAGCGATCAGTGGCGGTGCAGGACTCCCACGCTCTGTGTGGCCTGACGCGGGCACTATTGATGCGCGACAAACCCGACGAAGCACGGCGCTATCTCTCGAAGTTCGACGAGCTGGAGGGGCGAGCGGAGCTTTCGGAATCCCGCCAGCGCCACTGTTCCGCGACGGCCGCGGTATGGGACTACGAAGGCGACTCCCAGCGCGCCCTGGATAGCCTGCGACCGGCCCTCGACGACAGCCGCATGCGCTTCTCCGACGTGTTCGCGACGGCGCTCGAGGTCCGACTGATGGAGGCCGTGCTGCTGGCGCGCCTGGGTCGCCGAAAGCAGGCGGCGCGCCGACTCGAAGGCGCGGCGAAGGCGCTCGGCACCCACGCCGCGAAGATGGGCGACGAAAGGGCGGCGCGGCGCTTCGTGGCGGCGAGCCCGGTCCATCGCGCCATCGAGCAGCGGCGGCTGGACGCACCCCGCGGTTGGTATTGGCCGCCCGACGTGTGACGTGCGCGACGGGTATCGCGCCGCACCAACAAGAAAACGAAAAGAGGTGAGCCCGCCAGATCCAGGGCAGGATCTGGCGGGCTCGGTTGGATCACTCCGCGGCCACGGTGGAAGCCTGGACCGGGGCGTTTTTGTCCATGGCCATCGTGGGATCGTTCGCGGTCGTCTCCCGAGGGAGGACGAACAGCTCGCGGGTGGAGTAACGAGTTCCTTCGAGGTGCATCTGCATGGCACGGCGTGTCGTCACATTGACGATGATGGGTGCCATGAGATTGACCGTCGCGGGCTGCCCGCGCTGCGCGCTGAGCATGGCCATCACTGCGATCTCGTCGCCGATGTCGCCCAAGTTCGCCATCTCCAGCGCGGTCTCCAGCGGGACGTCCGGATATTCGACGCCCAAGCCATGGACCGACACGACCGGGAAGGCGATTTCCGGGGTTTTCACCGATTGCAGCCATCCGATACACGGGGAATCACCGTGACGGATGAGAGCGAACGCGGTTTCCTCGGGAAATCCGATGACGCCCGCGGGGAAGTAGATGAGCTCGGTAGCTTCGAGCTCGATGGTTCCAAACCGTGCACTTTCGATCTTCATCTCGGAATCCTTCGTTTCGGAGCGACTACCGCCCATTCGGTGATTGGTGTTGCAATCGCGGTGCCAATTCTCAGGTCCCCGCAGGGATACGAACGATGAACGTCGTGCCGCTTTCTTCGCCGGCATCGATGCCCAACCTGCCCCCGTGAGCTTCCACCACTCGATTGCAGAACGTGAGGCCCACGCCGGCGCCGCCACTCGGCTCCCGCCCCGATCCGCAAAACAGATCGAACACGCGATCTTGATCCTGCGCCGGGATGCCGGGCCCCTCGTCGGAAACGGACAGCAGCAAGGTGTCGTCGGTGCAGCCGGAGTAGACCGTGACGGCGGTTCCGGCGGGCGCGACCCTCAAGGCGTTGTCGACCAGGTTGTCGAGCACGCGCTCGATGAGCTCGGTGTCGACGTCGGCGATGCCCTCCTCCCCGTTCTCCACCCGGAGCTCGACGCCCATCTGTCGGGCGCGGTCGCGGAAGCGGCGCACGACGCGCCGCGTGAAGGTGGACGCCGGCACCGGACGGCGGCTCAAGGGCAGCCTTCCCGGCCCCTCCCGCTCGGCACGGAGCGTCTGAAGCAGGAGCTTCGAGAGCTCACTGCACGTCTCCGCCATGTCCTGCACGCTGTCGGTCACGTCTCGAGACTCGTGACTCAGACGGCTTTGAAGCCACTCCAGGCTGGATTGCAGAGCGAACGCCAGGTTCTTGGCGTCGTGCAGCGCAAAGGTCCTGGTCTCCGAGGGCTGGAGGCTCTCACGGGCCAGGAAGACACCGGAAAGTTCGGCGTCCTCACCAGCGTCCCGCTTTCGTTCGAAGCCCATCACACGTCTCCTCGTCTTCGGTGAACGACGCCGGAGCCCGGAGCTTGAGAAAAATACTTCCACTCAGCGCCTCGGGCGGGGTCGATCCAGTCTGGCTCGAATCAGGTGCACCGCTTCCGAGTGGAGCTGGCACACGCGGCTCTCGGTCACACCGAGCACCTCGCCAATCTCGCGGAAGCTGCACTGCTCTTGGTAGTAGAGGGCCAGCACCACCTGCAGGCGCTCGGGGAGCGAGGTCGTGATCTTGCTCACCTCCTCGATCAGCTCCGCGCGGGACGCAATGAACTCAGGCAGCGGCGCTTCCGACTGTTCGGCGCCCGTGAGTGACAGGCGAGCGTAGCCCGCCTCGGAGATCTCACCGAGGAGAGCGTGGTACTTCTCGAGGGTCAGACCGAGCTCGGCGGCGACCTCTTCTTCTTCCGGCATACGGCCGAGGCGCGTCGACAGCTCGGCGGCCGTCTCCGAGATCTTGCGCGAGGCGTTCCTGAGCTTGCGCGAGAGGGGATCGAGGCCGCGCAGGTAGTCGAGAATCGCTCCACGCACGCGGTAGGACGCGTAGGCCTGGAAGTGCTCGTCGTCCATGTCGGGGGTACGGCGAGAAAGCGCTTCCGCCATGCCGACCCATCCGGCGCTCAGCACGTCGTCGAAGCTGACACTGGACGGCAGCGTTCGCGTGGTGCGGATGGCGATGCGCCGAACCATCGGCATGTACTGGTCCACCACGTCTCTTCCGTGGCGGGGCTGTCTCTGTTCGGCGGTACTCATGGCAATCATTTCAGTGGTCAATTCGACCCCTCGGTCAGTGCCGCCACGACGGCGTCGATCGTTGCTGGCTGGATGTCCTCGGGAACTCGGGGCCCATCGCACAGGTAGTAGATGGGAAGCTCCTGCGGCAGCGCGGCGTGAACGATGCCGCCGTACTGAACCGTCTCGTCGAGCTTCGTGACGCAGATGCCGGTGAGGCCGGCGTCCAGGTAGCCTTTGACGACGCGCTCGGCGTCGCTGCCGCGCGTCCACGCCGGAAGCACGAGCATCACGTGGGTGTTGCGGTTTTCCACGGCCTGCACACAGCCCGGAACGATCCAGTCGGAGTCGGACGCCGTGCTGCGCCCGGCGGTGTCCACCAGAACCAGGGGCGTGCGCACCTCGGCGAGGGTGTTTTCGAACTCCTCCACGCTGCGCGCCACCCTGAGCGTCACGCCCATCAAGTTCGCGTAGCGTTGCCACTGCTCCAAGGCGCCGACGCGGAACGTATCGAGCGTGATGACGGTGACCGGATGGCCGTAGTCCAGGCGAGCGCGCGCCGCGATCTTGGCGAGGGACGTCGTCTTTCCGACGCCCGTCTGGCCCACGGCGAAGACGACAGTCGGCTCTTGGCAGGTCAAGAACTCTTGTGCGACCTGAATGCGGTCCCGGAGCTGATCCGCGAGCCAGTGCCTGAGAGCGAGCTCACCGCGACGCGCCGCCCGCGTCGACCCGGTCACCAGCGTGCGCGCCAACCCGAGCTCGACGCCCCAGGAGGCCAACATCGAGAGGGCGCGCTGCTTGGGCGGACGGCTGGCGTTGAGATCCTCCAGCATGGCTCGCAGCGTCCCGATCTCCCGCTGGAGCTGGTGAACGTCCAGACCGAGGGTGGGTGTTCCATGGCCACGGCGCCCGCCGCTCCAGGGGCGAGCAGGAGCCGCCGAAGCACGCTCCGTCGGGTGCTTGCTGCGCGGGTCCTGGAATCCCCAGTTGAACCGCTCGTTGGGCGGCGCCGCCTCGATCTCCACGTAGTGGCTGCCCAGCGCGCCACCACGCCCGTTGCTCACCTTGCGCGTGGAGTAGATGATGGCGTCAGGACCGCAAGCGGCTTTCACTCGCGACAGGGCCTGGTTCACGTCCGCGCCCTTGAACGTCTGGTATTGCAAGGGGTACCTCCTTCAACTAGCCGAGCTCGCGCTCCTGAAGAGCAATCACCTCGAACGGTCGCAGCGTGGCGTCCGGCTCGATCTCCCGGAATGACAGGACGACGAGCGTGGGTACGCGACGTTCGGCAAACGCACGAACGTAGCGACGGATGTCGGGGCTGGAAACCACGACGGGAGCCATTCCCGCCGAGAGCATTCGTTGAGTAGCAGCCTCCAGCGACTCACCGAGCCGCTTGGCTTGCTCTGGGTCCAATGCACCACCCGTGCCCGCCGCGATCTCTCGCAGCGAGCGCCGGAAGATCTCCTCCACGCTGGCGTCCAGCACCAGCGTGGTGACGGCGCCATCGCGACCGGAAACCTGGGCCGTGAGCTGGCGAGACAGGCGCTGCCGCACCATTTCCGTGAGCTGTTCGGGGTCCCGCGTGTTCACGCTGAGCTCGATGAGCCCTTCCAAAATGGTGCGCAGATTGCGGATGGAGACGTTCTCCCGCAGCAGGTTGCGCATCAGCTTGAGCACCTCGCCGAGGGACATTTGCCCGGGGATCAGGTCGTCCACCAGCTTGGGCGTGGAGCGCGAAAACACCTCGAAAAGGTGCGAAAGCTCGGCCCGGCCCAGGATCTCGTGGGCGTTCCGCCGCACCAGCTCCGCCAGGTGCGTGGCCACGATGGTGGTGTGGTCCACCACGGTGTAGCCGAGGGCCTCCGCCAGCTCTCGATCGCGCGCCGCGATCCAACGCGCCGGCGTACCGAAGGCGGGGTCCTTGGTGGCCTCGCCGTCGATGGGTGGCGCGTTTCCTGACGCGTCGAGCGCCAATAGCTTGCCGGCGCGAACCACGCCGGTGGCTACCTCGGTCCCCAGCAGCATGAAGCGATACGCGCCGGGCGAGATGGCGAGGTTGTCTCGAATGTGAACCGGGGGAATGACGATGCCCAAGTCCAACGCCACCTGCTTGCGCAGTGCGGAGATACGATCCACCAGCGTGCCGCCCACCTTCGGATCCACGATGCCGACCAGCTCGTAGCCGACCTCGAGCGCCATCACGTCCAGAGGCAGGGAGGTTTCGATGTCTTCCTGAGATGCTGGCTGGACCGGCGCGGAACCACCCTCGGTCGCTTCGCCCTCCGGCGGCGTTGGCGCGGCTTGCTGCTTCCGGGCCGTCCAGATCAACGCGCCGGCGATGCCCAGGAACGGCAACGCCGGCATCCCCGGCAGGAAAGCGAACACCGAGAGCACCGCGGCGGAGGCGATCATCGCGCGGCGGGAGCCGAGCAACTGCGTGCGGAAAGCGCGGGTCAGCTGCTCTCCCGTGGCGGAACGGGTGACCACCACGCCCGCAGCGGTAGACACCAGAAGTGACGGCATCTGGCTGACCAGGGCGTCGCCGACGGACAGGATCGAGAAGGTTTCTGCCGCCGTGGAGAGCGACATTCCGCCCATCACGCCCAGGAGCAAACCGCCAACCAGGTTGATGGCGGTGATCAAGAGGCCCGCGATGGCGTCGCCCTTGACGAACTTGCTGGCGCCGTCCATCGCGCCGTAGAAGTCGGCCTCGCGCTCGATGGCCTTGCGCCGCGTGCGAGCAACGTCGGCGGAGATGATGCCGGCGTTGAGATCCGCGTCGATGGCCATCTGCTTGCCCGGCATGCCGTCCAAGGCGAAGCGCGCGGCGACCTCCGCCACGCGACCAGCACCCTTGGTGATGACCACGAAGTTGATGACCACCAGGATCAGAAACACGACGAGGCCGACGACCACGTTGCCGCCGACCACGAACTTGCCGAACGTCTCGACCACCCTCCCCGCCGCGGCGTGTCCCTCCTTGCCGTTCAGCAGGATCAGGCGCGTGGTGGCGACGTTCAGGCTCAACCGGAGCAGCGTCGCGACCAGGATCACCGCCGGGAAGGAGCTGAACTCCAGAGGCTGCTCCATGAACAGGCCGATCAGGAACACGCCGATGCTGATGGCGAGACTGAAGGCCAGCAGACCGTCGATGAGGAAGCGCGGCAGCGGCAGCACCATCATCAGCACGATGCCGATGATGGCGAGGGGGACCGCCAATTCCTTGACGCTTCCCGAATCCGTCTGGGAGCCGGTCGCGGTCGTCACGCCTCGGGCATTTGCCAGAAGCGTGCCACCGGCGTGGCGGTCAGACAGGGGTAAATCCGTACAGTTTCCCGGTGTTCACTGGTGTCAACGGCTTGGCCCGCGCCAGGCCGCTGGCGCGCCGACGGTCAACTGGCCGACGCCAGCCGCTTGCCGTTCGCGGGAACCAGCTCGTGCGTCACCACGCAGATGTCCCCGTCCAGCCCCACCCCGTGCGAGAAGTTCTTCAACCGTTGGATCAGACTGCCGGTCACCTCGGTGCCCTTGGCCACGATGGTCATGCCGCTGGCGGCCTTGACGTCTTCTGCCAAGAGCATCCCGACACGCAACTCTGGAAGGGTGACCGTGCGCACGTTCACCACGGTGACGAGCGCGAAGGAGAGCTTCGGAAGCAGCGCGAGCAACTTGGGATCGTACGAGCTGGCCTGCCGCTCGAGCACGGCGATGGCAGCCGCAGCGGGCAAGCCTCGCGCTTCGAGCAGGTGATAGTCGTACACGAGACGCAGGACGCGAGCACCGAGGGGCGCACTTGCTGGCGGGCGGTCGCGAGTGCGTAGAAGCTCCCGCACGAGCTCGAGGCGAGGAATGTTCGCGAGTAGCTGATCCCCGACTTCCGGCAGCCCGTCGATCATGCTCTGCTCCGCGGCGGACATCCGCTTGCCGTCGAAGTACCTCCGCAGCGTTTCCGGTGGCAGAGTGATGAGGGGCAGGTGACAGAGGAGCGCCGCCAGCTGAATGGACCATTGCTCCTTTTCGCCGATGGTATCGAGAACCTCGACGACGTACTGCTCGACCCGCCGCGCGCGACCGAAGGTGTCGGGCTGAGCCAGCGCCAAGGTGTCGAGCAGCGTCTGCACGCTGCCGCGCAGGGTCTTTTCCAGAAGCTCGCGCTCCGCCGTCAGCAGCCGGTGCTGCCGCACGGCGTCTTGGATGGTTGGCACCAGCACGTCCGGCGGACAGGGCTTGCTCAAGAAGCGAAACAGCTGGCCGTGATTGACCGCGCGAATGGCCTGCAAGAGGTCGCTCTGACCCGTGAGCAGCACGCGCACCATGTCCGGATCCAAGGCGCGGGCCCGCTCCAGGAACTCGGCGCCGTCCATGTTCGGCATGCGCATGTCGGAGATGACCACGGCGAAGGGGCCTTCGCTCTGGACGAGCTCCAGCGCCCGCGCACCACTCGGAGCCGTGGACACTTCGAACTCCCAGCCCAGCTGCCGCGCGAGGCCCTCGAGCACCAAGGGCTCGTCGTCCACCAACAGGATCCTCTCGAGAGCGGCCTCTTCCATCCTACTTCCCTCCGATAGCCTCGTCGCGGACGCGCCGAAGCGCGTCGACGGAGGCGTCCGCCTTCGTGATCTCCAGAAGGTCGCTCACCGTGGGGACTCCCTGACGACCGTTCGCCTCGTCCACCAATGCATGAGCGAACGCCAAGACGCTGGCCGTGTCCAGGCCGCGCCCCTCGAGCGCGTCTGGCGTGTGGTGCAGCGCGACCGCTTCGCTGATCACGTCCGGCAGCCCCCACAAGCTCAGGAGGTAAGCGCCAATCTCCGCGTGAGTGGTACCGAGCACCTCACGCTCGACCTCCAGGCGGGGACGCTTCGCCGCCTGCTCGAGCACCGTGCTCAGTGCATCGGGACGCACCGACGCGAGCACCAAGAACCCGACATCGTGCTCGAGGCCGGTAATGAAGGAATCCGCTGCGATCTTCGCCGCGCTGATGGAATTGCTGAAGCGCCGCGCCAGGCGTTCGCCAACACGCGCCACCTGTAGGGATTCCTGTGCGCTTTCCTCGATGAAGGGCACGTGCTCCGGCCCGGCGCGAAAGGCGGTGGCCACTTCCGTGTCCAGCACGATGGCCTTCAGCACGTTGGTCCCGAGCCGCGCTACGGCTTGCTCGATGTCCGTGATGGGCGCCCGTCCCGCAAAAAACGCGGTGTTCACCAGCTGCAGGGCCTTGGTGGAGATGCCGATGTCGCGACCAACGACGCCCGCGAGGTCCTTGGCTGAGCTCCGCGGCTCACACAGCACTCGATTCAGCTCGAAGAACACCTTCGGCTGCGCGGGAAGACCCGTGAGGCCGCCTATCAGCTGCCGCAGCGCGGGGTCCTGAACGATCGACTTGAGGGTAGCGGCGCGTTCCAACGCGCCGCGAAGCTGCTCGGCCGGGCAGGGCTTGGTCAAGAACTGATGGGCAACGGGGAGGGCGCGAAGCGCGGCCTCCACTTCCGTATGCCCCGACAGCACCACCCGGGCCACACCCGGGAACCGGTCGTGGGCAGCTTGCAGCAGGTGTGCGCCATCGATTCCCGGCATCCGCATGTCGGTGACGAGCACGTCCACCTGCTCTTCCTCCAACACCTGGAGCGCCTCTTGGCCGCTGGTGCAGAAACGCATGTCCCACTGATCGTCGTAGCGAAACAAGAGGCGGCGTAGCCCCGCGAGCACGTTCGGCTCGTCGTCGACGAATAGAAGTCTCATGCCGCATCCTCCCCGAGCGCCTCGCGCGCTCCTGCTACCGGTAGCTCGATGATGAACGTGGAGCCCTGACCAGGCTCGCTCTCCACTCGCAAGCGCCCGCCGTGCTTGTTCACGATCACGTGATGGGCAATCGCCAGCCCTTGCCCCGTGCCCTGCCCCACGGGTTTGGTCGTGAAGAAGGGATCGAAGATCCGCTCCACGACGGACGTGGGCATCCCGCAACCGTCGTCCTTGACCGACACGACGACATGGTCGTTCGCCGCGTGCGTCGAGAGCACGATGCGCCCCTTTTCACCAGGCGCTGCCTCCACACGCGCCCGAATGGCGTGCGCGGCGTTGACGATCATGTTGAGGAACACTTGATTGAGGTCGTTCGAGAGGCCGCTTACCGGGGGCAAGCTCGCCTCCAAGTTCAGCTCGACGTCCGCCACGTACTTCCATTCGTTCCGGGCGACGGTGACGGTGGTGTCGATGCAACGGTTCACGTCCACCAGCGTCCGCTCGGAGCCGGTACCCGGATGCGAGAACTCCTTCATCGCTTGCACGATGGTGGCGATGCGGTCGAGGCCCTCGAGGGACTGGGCCACGGCGCGAGGCACCTCGTCTCGCAGGTAGGTCAGTCGACACTTACGCTCGACGCGCTCGAGGGTCTTGCGCGCCTCTGGCCCGAGCCGTGGACGTGCGTCATCCCAAGCTTGGAACAGGGCCTTGAGACGCTCGATGGCATCGGACAGGAACTGCACGTTGTCACTCACGAACTGAGTGGGCGTGTTGATCTCGTGCGCGATTCCAGCGGACAAGCGGCCCACCGCCTCCAACTTGCGAGCGTGAAAGAGCTGCGCCTCCAAGCCCTTGCGGTCACTCACGTCCTCGACCACGACGATCACGAACTGGGTTCCGGATGCGGATTCTTCTCGATTTGCCCACATGGCGATGGGCACGTCCTGTCCTTGTCGCTGGACCACGAGGTCGTCCGCCAGTCCACGGCCGCGTTTCCACGCGACGACGAGCGGCAGCTCCTTCTCCGGATAGCGCTCGTCGGTCTTGGCACGCCGCACGTCCAGAACTCGACTCCATGCATCGCCGGGACGGAAGTCGAACACCTGAGGCGTGAGCTCCATCGCCATTCGATTGGCGAACACCGGGCCGCCCGCTTCGACGACGAACACGCCCACGGGCAATGCCTCCAGGAAGCTTATCAGTCGAGCCTCTCGGCGCCGGCGTTCATCCGCCGCTTCCTTCTCGGCCGTCACGTCCTGGCACACGCCGATGAGCGCGCCGACGCTGCCGTCACCGCGACGCACGGCGCTGCCCCGAAGCGACAGGTGTCGATCTCCGTGGTCTCCGCGCACCCGAACGTAGAGTGCGAGGGGGTCACCATCGCTGAGCGCGGCAGCCAGCGCTTGGCGAAAGAATGGACGGTCCTCAGGGTGGATGAGCTCGATGAGCTCGTCCTTGGCGGCGTAGCGTGGACCCGACGCCCCCCGTCCGAGCAAGCTGCGGATCTGACCATCTCCTTCGAAACGCCGGTGTTCCACGGAGTAATGCCACGTGGTCGTCGACCCCGCCCCCAGCGCGAGCGCCAGTTGCTCGTCGCGTTCTCGCAGTCGCTGCATGGTGCGACGCCGCGAGCGCGCGGCCCGCTCGGCTCGACGCAATGCCCGGGCGAGCTGCCCGCGCGCTTGTGCATGGTGTTGTGCCAAAGCGCCGAGCGGCAATGCATAGGCAATCCAGCGCAACATGTGCGCTGCCCCGAAGCCCAAACCGTAGTCCTTCGTTGCGACAACCATGGCTAGCTGCGCCGCCAGCGCCGGAGCCAGCACCCAACGCAGGGCGTCGTCGATGGTGCTCGAGCAGGCGCGATGACGGAGCTGGAGTAGAATGAAGGCGAGCGCCACTAGTCCCACGCAGGTCGCGTCGCCGAAGGGAGGCAGCGCCCAAGACGCCAAGATCAGAACGGCAGCCAGGGCAGGCAGCCCCAAGCGCCTCTGACCAGCGTTCCAGCGTCGAGAAACCTCGGAACCGACCGTCAGCATCAACGCCGGATAGACCCCTGTCGCAAGCCAGCCTTCGTAGCTGTCGGTCGGGCTCGGCCGGCCCAGGGAGTGGCCCGCGTGAATCGCCTCCAGGGCTGCAGAGCCCAGAAACGCAAGCCCGAGCAACAGCGTCGCGGCAGATCCCTCGGCGTCGATCTCGTATTCGTACAAGAGGGCAAGGCCGGTGAACGCCGCGGCAGCGACGCTCAACCCTTCTACCAAAACGTGGCCCGCGGACCCGAACGAGAATCCCGTGATGTACCCCACGCCCAAACGCTCGCCCACCGGCACCAACACCAGCGCCAGGGAAACCAATCCCCCCACCACCAAGAAGGTCCGGGGCAATCGGGATCGGGTGCGTGGACTCATACGCTGAGATGAACGGCAAAAACGTCCACGTGTTGAGGGAACTATGCCCGTACCCCTCGATTCCGCATGCGGAACACGAAGGCGAGCACCTCGGCCACCGCCGCGTAGAGCTCCATCGGAATGGTTTTGCCGGTCTTCACCCGCTCCGCCAGGGTGCGTGCCAACGGGACGTTCTCCACCGCGACGATGCCGTACTCCTTGGCGAGCTTCTTGATGTATTGCGCCACCTCGTCGTAGCCCTTGGCTACGACGACAGGGGCGCCTTCCTCGGGTCGATAGCGCAAGGCGACGGCCACGTGGGTGGGGTTGGTGACGACGACGTCCGCAGTCTTCACCTCCTTTGCGATGTTCCGTCGCAACATCTCACGCGCCTTCGCGCGCTGGCGGCTCTTGACTCGGGGGTCACCTTCCTGCTGCTTGAACTCGTCCTTCATCTCCTGGTGGCTCATGCGGATTTGCTTCTCATGGCGGAACCAAGAGGTCGCGTAATCGATGGCCGAGAGCACCGCGAGGGCAAGGGTGGACCAGAGTGCCAGACGGCTGGCGATGTCGAGCAGCGCTTCGATACCGCCGGAAAGTGGCGTGCGCGACAGCCGAGTGAGCGCCGGGAATGCGTCGCGACAGACCTTGTAAGCGACTCCCCCTACGACCGCGACGCGGCCTAGGGCGAGGGCGGTGTTGCTGGCTCCGGTCTGGGGCGAGAAGAGCTGCTTCAGCTTTCCGAGCGGCGCCAAACGGTTCCACTTCGGCTCCACCAGCTCGAGCCTCGGCATGTAGCCGGCCTCGGCGAAGCCCATGGCCACCGCGGCGGCCGCAGCCACCAGCGCGATGGGAAGTGCGATCAACGCCAGGCTCGTCATCGCTTGGCCAGCGATGCGCGTCACGCCAGCCGAGCGCAGTTGATCGGTCTGGGAGAAGCAGGCACTGGCGAGCTCCCTCAGCTCTGCCCCCAGCTGCTTCTGAAACACCATCAGCCCGGCCAGCACCGCCAGTGACGCCGCCACCGCTGCGGCGTCACGCGAGCGCGGGAACTGTCCGTCTTCGCGGGCCTTCTTTCGTCGTTCTGGTGTGGCCTCTAAGGTCTTTTCGCTGTCGTCGTGCTCGGACATGGCGCCCTCAAGTCATCACTTGTGTGAGGACGGTCTCGAGCCGACCGCCAAGGCGAGACACCTCGGCGAGCAGTTGGTAGGCGGTGTCCGGCGCCGCAAGGATCAGCACCAGCCCTCCAACGGAGAGCGTGACCGCGAAACCGATCGAGAAGATCTGCATTGCAGGAGCAGCTCGCGACACGAAGGCCAGTGCGACCTGCACCATGAACAGGATCGCGAGCACCGGGATCGCGATGCGAACCCCGGCTTCGAGAGCACTCACGGAGAGATCCACCAGGCCCGGCACGCTGGCCTCCACGTGCGGGATGCCTCCGAGGGGCACCATGCGAAAGCTGGTCAGGACTGCGCTGATCACGACGCGGTGCGCTCCCGCGAGCAGAGCCAAGAGGATCGCGAAGTGGCGGAACAGCTTGGCCAGCACCGTCTGGGTACCGTGCAGGGACGGGTCGAAGACCTGAGCCACTCCGAGCCCCATGGGCGGCCCGATCACGTCGGCCGCGATCTCCGCCACGGCGATGGTGAGCCGCACCACGAACCCCATGGCCAACCCCAGGATGAGCTCCGAAACCACTGCCAGAAGCAGGCTGAGCGGCGAGTCTCCCACGCCCGGCTCAACGCCGATGTGCCCATGGACGGCAATGGCCAGCACGATCGTCAGGCCTGCCTTCACGCGCATGGGCGCCGCGCTCCAGGACAGCGGCGCAATCATCACCAGCCCCGAGATGCGCGTCATCGCCAGAACCAGCGCGACGATCTCGGCTATGACGAGGCGATCGAGCACACCATCACCGCGTCACTTCCGTGATCGAAGCGATGGTTCGAGAGGTGTAATCCACCAGCTGGCGGAGCGTCCAAGAACCGAGGACGATGAACGTGGCAGAGATCACGAGGAGCTTCGATACATAGCTGATGCTCGCTTCGTTGACCTGCGTGGCAGCCTGAAGCACGCCCACGATGAGCCCGACCACGAGAGCGGCGAGCAGCATCGGCCCGGCCACGATGGCCGCGGCGATCATCGCGTTGCGGAGCAACTCCACTGCGCCGTCGGTCGTCACGAGAAGCTCCTCAGCAGGGATCCCGCCAGCAGGTTCCAACCATCGACCAGCACGAAGAGCAGCAGCTTGATCGGCAAGCTCAGCGTGGTGGGCGGCACCATCATCATGCCCATGCTCATGAGCAAGGAGGACACCGCCAAGTCCACGACCAGGAAGGGCAACAGCACGATGACACCCATCTGGAAGGCCGTGGTGAGCTCGGAGATCACGAACGCCGGAATCGCAAACGTGAGCGGAACGTCCTTGGCCGACTGAGGCAACGGTTCGTTGGTCACGTCGTAGAAGAGCTGCAGATCCGCTTCGCGCGTCTGCCGCAACATGAAGCTCTCGAGCGGTTCCACCGCGCGTTCCAAGGCTTGAACCTCGGTGATGGCGCCGGCCTGATAGGGATCGTAGGCCACGCGTTTCATTTCGTCGAACACCGGCGCCATGGTGAACAGCGTCAGGAACAGGGACAGGCCGATGATGACCTGGCTGGGCGGCGTCTGGGTGCCGATGCCTTGGCGAACGAAGGACAGCACGACGACGGTGCGCACGAACGACGTGCAGGTGAGCACGATGGCGGGCAACAGCGACAGCAGCGTGACGATCAGGAGCAGCTTGAGCGATGGCGCAAGCTGCTGTCCCGAAAGCGCCGTGTCGAGACCAATCATGACAGGCGCTCCAGCCGGCGCACGAGGCCAGCGGCCTGGCTCTCCACCTCCACGATGGGCTGGGATCGCACGAAGCGGTCCTGCGTCCGCTCGGCAATGGCCAACGCGGGCTCCACTGCTGGTTCTGGCGCCGGGTCTCTTCGACCCAACGCGATACGCAAGGCGTCCACGAATCCCGGCGGCTTGATTTCGTCCTCCGGCTCCGGTGCCTCGACCGGCTCCTCAGGCTTTTCGTCATCGAGCCACGCGAGACAGCTCACCGCGTGATCCGTGACCCCGAGCAGCACCCGTCGCCCCCCCACCCGCGCGACCACTGCATGAGCCTTCGGACCTACGCGCTGGGCTTCCTCCACCGTGATGGCCTTTGCACCGGAGCGTTTGACGGCGCCGCGCCGCTTGCTGCGAAGCACGAACGCGCCGCCCCCGAGCAGGGCCAGCACGACCAACAAGGCCCCCGTGCGCCAGGGCGTGGGTCCGGGGTCTCGACGCGCGACCGACAGCGTTGGAGGCGTCGTTCGATGAGCGAGCCAGCTGCGGTTGCCCGAGGTGGAGGCGTCGGGCGCCTCGTCCGCCGCCGCGGGGCCCGCGGTGAGTAGCAGGGCAAAAAGCAGGGCCGTGGCCACGCTCCGCATCATTGCCTCCGAGGCCCCGCGTTCTCGTCGCCGACCAGGACCTCCGTGAGGCGAATGCCGTAGCGTTCACCGACGACCACGGCCTCGCCGCGAGCGATCAGGCGGTCGTTCACGTAGATGTCGAGGGGCTCGCCGTTCGCCTTCGAGAGCTCGACCACCGAACCGGGACCGAGCCTGAGCACGTCCGAGACCTTCAGCGACTTGCGACCAAGCTCGATGGTGACCTGAACCGGCACGTCCATCACGAAGCCGAGAGAATCGATGCCCCTGAGCGCCGGCGGCGGCGACTGATCCGCGGACGGAGCCGAGAGCGGAGAAATCGGCCCGGCGTCACCAACCAGTGACGCCGCTTGACCGGGAACCGACGGAGTGACGCTGTCGCTCATTTCGCCCTCCGACATTCATTCTTCGTGCCGACCGCGAATCCGCACTGACAACTGCCCCCGTGACGTGACGGGAACCGCAGCAAACTTGGGAATTCCCCCCACGCGGACCTCCACGGCGTCGTCCAGCGCGGTGGAGAGCCGAAGCACCTGCCCCACCTGAAGTGTCAAAACGTGCCGTAGTCCGAGTGTCAAAGTTCCGAGCACCGCCATCACCTCGACGGGGACGTCCAGCAGTGCCTCCGCCATGCGCGGGTCACCGGCGGCGGGGTCCTCGTCGTGCGCCTGCTCGCGCGCCGCTGCTTCCAGCGCTTCGGCGCTGAGCGAGATCTGGATTACGGCTTCTTCCAGCATTCCCTCGAAGAAACACTCGACCGTCAGTCCGTCCGTCTCCGGGATCTCGACGGGATCGTCGACGGCGAGGCTTCGCGCCGCAACGACCTTCATGCGGATGTCGACCTGGTCTTCGACGGCCAGGCACAGGTCCTGCGCCAAGGAATTGGCGATCCGTGTGACGAGGGCGGCTTGGGCCAAGGACAAGCCCGTCGTCAGGGGCCCGACGTTCGACGCGTCGCCCCCCAGGGCACCATCCAGCAACAGGGCGAGGGCACCGGCGTTCAACGTCAGTCGTCCCCAGGCGGAGGACTCCTCCGCCTCGAGCCGAACCTCGAAGGTGGTCTCCTTGATCACCTGAACGGAGCTCAACGCGTCGCTGATGGACACGGGAAGTGGGATGAGGCGCGCCCGACGACGCACCAGAAATGGCAGCGTTCGCCGCGCGGCCCGTGCAAAGCCCGCACCCACGAGCCCCATGGCGTGCATGGCTGCTCTCAGGTGGCGCTCTTTGCCCGTTAGGTCGACGACGCGGGCGCCTCCCCGCTCGGACCGTACGGGTCTGTCCGAAAAGAATACCGGCCGCTTCGATGCCCGATTCTCGCTATCGACCCGTGGCGTGAGCGAGTTCGCCATGGCTGGCTCTACTGGGCTACGTAGTCCGTGACGAGCACACGGCGAATCCGCTTCTCACCGATGGCCTTGGTCGTCACCTCCGACAGCTTCTTGCTGATCTCCGGGAAACGCTTTGGCTCGGTGACGTGCTCGAACGTTTGCGAGCGCAAGTAGGCGACGGCCGCCTCACGCCCGCGGGGTGAGTAGTGCTTGAAGTCCTCTTCCTTGACGGAATCGTCGAGCTCGAAGCTCAACACCACCTTCAGGTGATGCATGGTTCCGTCGTCGGCCATCACGTCCACCACGATGGGCGACATCTGCGCCGTCGAGGTCACGGGTGGATCCGTCGGCGCCGAAGCCGATGGTGCCGGCGCCGCTGCGGCCTTGCCCAGCAAGCGCGGACCAAAGAAGACCCCGCCCACGCCCGCAGCCGCGGTCAACGCGACGGCGACGAGGATGAAAACGAGCTTGCCACGCGGCTTCTTCGTTTCCTCTGTCGGGGCTTTTTCTTCTTCTTCTTCCACGAAAACACCTCCCTCGCGGAGCGAGGTGCCGACCGGAGAGGAGGTCTCCCCGGCCGGCTATGGAGTCGTACTGCGTCGAGCGATCGAGTCCGCGAACGTCGCGAACGTCACCGCTTGATGTTGATCAGCTCCTGCAACATTTCGTCGGCAGTCGTGATCGTCTTGGAGTTGGCCGAGAAGGACCGCTGGTGCTGGATCAGCCCCACGAACTCTTCCGCCAAATCCACGTTGGAGCCTTCGAGCGCTCCCGCAGCCACCGCGCCGCGACCACCGCTACCTGCGGTGCCCATGGCGCTGGTCCCGCTCTCACGGGTTTCGATCCACAGGTTTTGACCGGCGCGACCCAGTCCTTCGTTGGAACGGAACTTGGCGACGGCGAGCTGCCCCACCGCAACCTTCTGTCCGTTGGTGTAGAGACCCATCACGACGCCCTGGCCGTCCACCGTCACACCGGAGAAGTCTCCGGACGAGTAACCGTCCTGCGACTGCGCGGAGACGTTCGAGGGCGACGCGAACTGCGTGGTGCCATCGAGACCGGTACCGCCACCGGAAATGGGGTTGCCGAAGTCGAGGGTGATGGCCTGACCGGCAGTGGCGCCGGTGAAGTCCACGCTGACGGGCGTGGTGGCGGTGACCGTGTCCAGGGCGCCACTGGTGTTGAAGGTCAAGCTGCCAGCGCCGACCTCCACGTTGGTGCCCGGAGCGGGCGGCGTGACCTCGTCACCGGAGGCGAGCACGTGGTAGTCCCAGGTGTTCGCACCGGTCTTGCGGAAGTACACGTCGAGGGAGTGCGCATTGCCGAGCGAATCGTACACCGTCATGGAGGACGAGAAGTTCGACGTGTTGCTCGGGTCCTGAGCATCCCACGGCGCCGTCGGCGTCGTCGCCGAGCTGTCGAGGTTCGCCGTGATCGACATGTTCTCCGTCGCGTTCGGCGGCAGAGCTGCCGTGGGCACCTTCAGAGACGAGACGCCGGCGGCGAAGGTCCCATCGGGGTTCGCTGCGTAGCCCTGCACCTGAAGGTTGCTCGAGTTGGTCAAATAGCCTTCGTTGTTGATGACGAACTGACCGGCGCGCGTGTAGAAGTTGCCGGACACGCCCGACACGTCGCCTTTCACGACGAAGAATCCGTCGCCGTTCAGGGCCAGGTCCGTCGACACGCCGGTGTTGGCGAGCGACCCCTGGGTGAACAGCTGCTGGATTCCACCCACGCGAACGCCCGAACCCGGCAGTGCCGATGCGGTGCCCGCTAGAATGGAGTGTCCCAGCACGTCGTGGAAGATGACCCGTTGGCCCTTGAAGCCCACGGTGTTCACGTTGGCGATGTTGTCGCCAACGACTCCCAATGCCTCACCTTCAGCTCTCAGGCCTGAAACGCCCGAATACATTGCCCGCAGTACCATGGCGGCCTCCTGACTCCTGTTTCCTCGCTTGATGTCTACTTGGCTGAATCGACCTTGAGCAGGTCGGAAACCGGAACGCTGATCCCAGTATCGAGATGCAGCACCGGGTAGCCCTTGTCGAAGGACACGGCCGTGACCGTGCCTTTCGTCTCTTGCGTGACGGCGACCGTCTGGTCCGCGGCGTCCTTCGCCGTGACCGTCACGCTGTAGCTTCCTGCCGGCTGAACGACACCTGCGTCGTTGCGGCCGTCCCACATCAGTTGCGCGTTGCCCGCGCCCTTGGCGCCCACGTCGATGGTGCGCACCACTTCGCCGGCCTGATTGCGGATGGACACAGTGACCTTCTCCGCATCAGACGCCAGATTGAACGCCACCTGAGAGCCCACGCCGGTTCCGTCGACGGTGACCAGGTTGCCTTGAACGGTCGCGACCTTGCCCACCAGTGAAACGACCTGCGTGTTGGCCAAGCCGCGGTTCTGCAGGGCGAGCATGTCGAGGCGATCGTTGATGCCCATCGATTGCTCGAGCGACGAGAACTGCGCGAGCTCTGCCACGAACTGGGAGCTGTCCTGAGGCTTGAGGGGATCCTGATGACGAAGCTGGGCCACCAAGAGCTTCAAGAAGGCGTCCTGACCCATCGCCTGGTTTCCCGTCAGGGAAGACGTCAGCGAAGTCTGACTGCTGACACCGGTGACTGAATCGACCATTCCTTGCCTCAACCGAAAAAGTTCAATCGTCGCGAGCCACGGCGCTTGCGTTCTGCTTCACCGTGTTTCGCGTCGTTTGCATCCGAGTACCTTTGCCTCGCCATCCCTCGTGCAAGGACGGTGCCGAGGTTCTGCGTCTCGACAACCTGCACCGATCGCACGTCGAGCCCGGAGGCCTTGAGAGCGAGCTCCAAAGCGCGTCGTTCAGGCTCGAAAATGGCTTTGGTTTGCGCATGTTCCACGCCCAACCACACCCTCACACCGCCCGCGGAACGGTCCACCACCACGGCCACGTCGCCCAGCTCACCTGTGCTGACGTCCAGGCGAATTCGCGAGGTGCTCGACGTCTCCGAGCTCTCCGACGTCGTCGCGGTCGGCATGGAAGCGCCGCTGGGCGTCAGGGAACCGTCACTCGTCTGCCAATCCGTCGGCGGCTCGGCGGTGAGTGCACGCGGAGCTGGTCCTTCGTCGCGCGTGAGGGTGGTCAAGAGTGCCGCCGCCCAACGCTCGGCCTCGTCACGGCGCAGCTTCGCGTCGCGTGCCTCTCTGCTGGCCTGCGCCAGATCCGGAGCGGTCGCGCCCAAGGGCCGATCCATGCTCATCGAGACCCCTTGCGGGAACGCTGGGCGAGCTCGTCGTGGAGGCGTCGCTCCTTGCGTTCGTTCGCGCGGTCTTCGTGCTGCTTCAGGCGCTGGTCCAACACCTCGATGCGCTGCAAGGCCTGGCGGGCCGCGAGCACCTGATTCCGAGCCTGCTCTCTGGCCGTCTCGGCCCGAGACAGCGCCAACCCCGCAGCGTCGCGGTACAGGCCACACAGCTCGAGCCACTCGTTGGCCTCGGCCCAGGTGGACCCCTCCACGGGCGCCTGCGCCGCACCCTGCCTCAGGGCAACTGCCCCGTCGTGGCGTTCGTATTCCAGCAGCGCCCGTTCGCGCGCGGACTGCTCGCGCTCGGTCGCCCGACCGAACTCTCCGACGCGCTCGTCCAGCTGCTTCTGGCGCAGCTTGGCCAATTTCTGGAGCCGTACCCTGCGTGCGTTCACGCCGACCTCCGGGAGTTACGGGTCAACACCGCGAGACGCGCCAGGGTCTGGGCGGCGTCGGTGGTCTCTTCCACCCCCTGGCGCAAGAACGCGTCGATCTGGGGCATCAGCTCCAGTGCCATCTCCACCCTCGGATCGCTGCCTTGGACGTAAGCGCCCACCTGGATCAGGTCGCTCACCTCCCGGTGCGCGCCCAGCAGCTCGCGGACGAATCCCGCGGCCCGCAGGTGCGGCTCTTCCGCAACGTCCGGTGCCAGACGCGAGACGCTCGCCAGCACGTCGACCGCCGGGAAGTGCCCACGCTCCGCCAGCTCTCGCGACAGCACGATGTGGCCGTCGAGAATGCCGCGCACGGCGTCCGCGATGGGGTCGCTCATGTCGTCGCCCTCCACCAGCACCGTGTAGAGCGCGGTTATCACGCCGTCTCCCGGCCCAGTGCCGGCCCGCTCCAGCAGGCGTGGGAGCGCAGCGAAGACGCTGGGGGGATAACCCTTGGTCGCGGGAGGCTCGCCAGCGGCGAGGGCCGCTTCTCTGAGCGCCATCGCGTAGCGCGTCACCGAGTCCATCACCAGCAGCACGCTCTTGCCCTGGTTCCTGAAGTACTCCGCGATGGCGGTGGCGGCTTCCGCGCCGCGCGCCCGCACCAGCGGCGGTTGGTCGCTGGTGGCGGTCACCACCACGGAACGGGCCAGACCCTGTGGGCCGAGGGCGTTCTTGATGAAGTCGTTGAGCTCGCGACCGCGCTCCCCGATCAGCGCCACCACGTTGACGTCCGCCTGGGACGAGCGGCAGATCATGCCGAGCAGGGTGCTCTTGCCCACGCCGGCGCCGGCAAAGATGCCCATGCGCTGCCCCACGCCCAGCGGCAGCATGCCGTCCACCGCGCGGATCCCGGTGGCGAAGGGCTGCTCGATGGCGCGCCGGGCGAACGGCGGCGGCGGGGCGGCATGAACCGAGCACATGCGATCCGCCGGCGGCAAGGGCCGACCGTCCAAGGGCCGCCCGAACGAGTCGATGACTCGTCCGAGAAGCTCCGGAGAACCCACGATGGTGGCACCGCGATTGGTGCGGGTGACGCGAGCCCCGGGACGGATGCCGGAGAGCGAGCCCAGGGGCGTGGTCAGCAGGCGTCCTTTGCGGAAGCCCACCACCTCGAGCTCGAGCTCCCCGCCATCGTGGGAGTCCACCGCGAGGGTGTCGCCGACTGCCGCCCGAAGCCCGCCCACCTCCACGATCAGCCCTACGACCTCCAACACGATCCCTCGCGGGGCGTGGGCCGGTGCATGACGAGCGCGCTCGATCAGTCGATGCAGCATGGTGAAGCGGGTCGCCCGTCAGCCTGGCGGGCTCGACTCGGGCTTCAATGCTTGCAACAACGTTGCCAGCCGCTCCTCCACGCTCTCGTCCACCCGGCCGAGCTCCGTCTCCACGACACAGCCGTAGGGGGAGAGCGAGCTGTCCAGGCGCACGTCCACGGCCCCTGGCTCCGACGACAGCCGTTCCTCGACTTCGTCCAGAAGGTCGACAAATCCGCTTCCGAGTCGGACCAACAAGCGATCGTGCTGACCGAGGGCTTCGACGCCCTCGGAGACCAGATCGTGGATGATGCGCGGATCGATGGACAGCTCCCGTGCGATGACGCGCTGAGCGATGATGGCCGCGAGCTCCGCCAATTGGCTGGCGGTCTGCGCCAGAAGCTCGGCGCGCACCGTGGTCAGCTGCTCGATGGCGTCGACCAGAGCCTCGGTCAGCCGGGGATCGACGCTGGGCCTCGGGGGCGGGACCAGCTCGGACGGTGTCGGCTCGACGACTGCGGGGGCGTGCCGGAGCTCCTCTGGCGGGGGACGCTCGGAAGCCGCGGCGATTTCCCGGTGCAGCGCCTGAACGAACTCCTGCGGCAGGCTCGCCGGGACCGGAACCGAAGACTCCGTGATCGATACCCGCTGCTTGGCGACCCAAGAAGGACAGCGCCGGCCGGGTGGAGTGACGTCCAAGAACGCGGCGGTTCGGTGCCGTTCAGACGACATCGCCGTCGCTTCCTTCGAGAGAAATCACCCCTTCGCTCTCGAGCTGCAGCGCAGCTTCCACGATTTCGCGCTGAGCGGCATCCACCTCCGAGAGCCGCACGGCACCCATGATTTCCATGTCTTCGCGGATGCGATCCGCGGCGCGCTTGCTCATGCCCTTGAAGATGTGGGCAGTGAGCTCCTCGCTGGCGGTCTTCAGCGCCACCGTGAGCCGTTCCGAGGGCACCAGCTCCAAGACTGCCCGCAGGCCGCGGGCGTCGAGGGCCTTGAGGTCCTCGAAGCTGTACATGGCCCGGCGGATCTCCTGTGCCAGCTCGGGGTTGTCCTCCTGGACGCTGGCCAAGAGCGCCTCCCCCGTTGCTCGGCCCAGACGACGAACCAGAGCGGCGGAGCGGCTGATGCCATCCACCGATACGGCGGCCTCGGCCTCGGCCGGAGGCAGCTCGGCGCCGAGCGCTTCGGCCACTTCCTCGAGCAAACCCGCCGGAACCTCGGTCATGGTACCGAGCCGCTCGAGGATCACGGGGCGCAGCGCCTCCGACATTTGCGCCAACACCTGCGAAGCGCGGTCGGCATCGAGCTGCGACAGGATCGCCGCAGCGATCTGCGGGTGCTCCGCCTCGAGCACCACCGCCAGGGCCGACGGCGCCGCTTCGGCAACTCTGTCCATCGCCGTCTGGGGTGCATCCACGAAGATTTCCTGGGTCTTGGCGTCGCCCAAGGCCTTGGTGGCGATGCGCCGCAGGTAGCGCACGCCGTCTCGAGGAACCGCGACCGCCTCGCGGCTGGCGCCAATGAACTCCCGGTACACCTCGTCCAACGCCGTGGCGGGAACCGATCGCATCAAGCTCGCCACCTCTCGCAGGCGCCGCACCTCGGAGACATCCAGCTCGGCGAGGATGGGCGTGGCCGCTGTCTCATCTAGGGACAGCAACATCAGCACCGCCTTCTCTGGACCGGTGAGCTCCATCGCTACGCTCCTTCACATGCTAGGAGCGTGCCTGGGGCTGTGCCGCGGCCGAGAGCCACTTGCGGAGCACCACGGCCGCCGTCGCGGGATCCTGCGCTGCCAGCTCCAAAGCCTTGGATTTCAGCTCGGCAGCGTTCGGTCGGGGGTCGGCCATCAGCGCTCGAATGTCGGGAGCCGCGGATAGCTGCTCGGCGGCTTTCTCCACCGACGCAATGGCCTTGGCCTGGCGGATGCTGGCCTTCCTTCCCTTACGAACCAGCACCAAAAGCGCGATGAACGCGATCAGCGCGGCACCGCCGGCGGCCAGGTAGGGCGCATAGCGCCGCCACCAAGGCAATGGCGGTGGGGGTGTCAGATCTCCGTCGCTCACCTTGGCGAACTCCATGGTCTGGAGCTCCACGCTGTCGCCGCGGTTGGTGCTGAAGCCGACGGCGTTCTTCACGATGTCCTCGAGGCGCTTCATGTCCTGCTTGCTGCGCCCGACGTACACGGACTTGCCGTCGCGCTGCTCGTAGCGTCCGTTGACGAGAACGGCGACGGAAATGCGCTCGATGTCGCCGGGTGGGGTCGACATCTTCTCGGTGACCTTGTCCACTTCCCAGTTCCGGGTGTGGCTCCGCCGACTGGTTCCGCCGGGACCTGCAGCCGCGAGCGCCTCTTCCGGAGGCGCGGTGCCCTCGTCCACGGCATCCGGAAGGTTGCTGCGCGCGCCCGGAACCCCTGCAACCCCGGCCTCCCCAGCGCCGCTGCCCTCGATCACCTCGTGCTCGCTGCGCAGCGCGGTTTTGTTGGGCTCGTAGTGCTCTTCCGTGCGTTCTTTGCTGCGACTGTCCAGGGCGACGTTGACGCGAACGTCGGCATTTCCCGCTCCCACCACCCGCTCGAGCTGCTCTTTCACCAGGGATTCCATCTGGGAGGCCACGGCTCGGGCGTTCTCGGTGTGCAGATCCGCGAGGCTCCCGGCTCCCACCGCATCTCCGGTCACCGGCCGATGCAGCGTGAGGCCCTCGGTGCTCACCACGCTGACCCGATCGCGACCCAAGCCCGGAACCGCGGTGCTCACCAGGTGCACGATCGCCGACACCTCACGCTTGCCGAACCCCGCGGGATTCTTCAGCTTGAGGACCACCGACGCCGACGCTTCTTGCTCCCGGCTGGCGAACAGGCGCCGCTCCGGGAGCACCAGGTGAACCCTGGCGGCAGAAACACCCTCCAGTGTACCGATGGAACGCGCGAGCTCGCCCTCCAGGGCGCGTTTCAAGCTCACGTGCTGCTCGAACTCGGTGGCGCCGATTTGCGACTTGTCGAACAGCTCGAACCCCACGCCCGAACCTCGCGGCAAACCCGCTCCGGCCAGCTCCAGCCGCAAGGCGTGAACGCGCTCGTCGGGCACCTTGATGGCCGTGCCGCTGTCGTCCAACTTGTAGGGCACCTGCTGCGCTTCGAGCTTTTGCACGATCGCGGCGGCGTCTTCGGTGGAAAGGTCGGTGTACAGGTAGCCGTAGCGGATCTGGGAGTTCCACCAAGAAACCGCCAGCACCGTCAGCAGAGCGCCAACGGTCAGTGTCACCAGCGCCAATCTCTTGGCGGTCGGCAGCTGCGCCCAGAAGAGCGCAATCTGCTCGAACACTGCTTTGAGGCGAGGCGGCACCCTTCACTCCCTTAGATCTGCATGCGCCAGAGCTCGAAGAACGCGTCGACGACCTTGTTGCGCATGGTTCCGACCATCCTGAGCTCGATCTCCGCCTTGGACAGTGCGAGCATCGTGCCGTGGATGTCGTCGCGCTGTCCGGCGGCAAACGCTTCTCCAGCTTGGTCCGCCGCCTGGATGCGCTCGTTGGCGGTCGCCACCACGTTCTTCAACAAATCGCCAAATCCATCGACTTTTTCCGGCTTTTCTTGCAGCGCCGAGGTGGCCTGGGGGTCGCGTACGACCAGCGGCAGCGTGGGCCCGTCGATCGGCAACATCACGCCCTGCCGATGTCGATGGCCGAGCGGGCCATCTGCTTGATGGTGTCGATGGAGGTGACGCCGGCCTCGTAGGCGCGCGACGCCGTGATCATGTTGACCATTTCCTCCACGGCGTTGACGTTCGGATACTCGACGTAGCCGTCAGCATTGGCGTCCGGGTGACCCGGTTCGTACACCAGCTGACCGGGGCGCTGGTCCTCGACCAATCGCGCCACTTTAACCAAGGAAACGCCGGCGCCCGCCGAAGCCGCCCCAGAGCGATCCAGGGTCATGGCTTCGAACAGGGGATCCACCCGCTTGTAAGGTCCCCCGGCTGCGGTGCGCGTGGTGCGCGCATTGGCGAGATTGCCGGCGATCGTGTTCATGCGGATGCGCTCGGCCGAGAGGCCCGAGGCCGCCACTTCCATTGCACTGAATACGCCGAGCATTTCCGTTGCCTTTCTGCGGGCTAGCCGCGCCCATCTCCAGCGGCGAACTTGAGCTGTCGGAGCTCCGCGGACACGATCGCGCTCACCACGTCGTAGCGGAGATGGTTGGCCGCCACCTTGGCCGCTTCCCGATCCAGCGACACGTAGTTCCCGTC
This sequence comes from Polyangiaceae bacterium, assembly GCA_020633235.1. Taxonomy (NCBI): domain Bacteria; kingdom Pseudomonadati; phylum Myxococcota; order Polyangiales; family Polyangiaceae; species Polyangiaceae bacterium. The sequence continues at coordinate 727,022 of JACKEA010000003.1, forward strand.
GTTTCCCGCTCCGGCATCGAGATCCTCGAACACGCGGCCCGCTTCCGGCGTGGCGTCCATGGCGGAGTTCATGTGCCCCTCGCTGGTGCGCCGCAGGACGACGTTGAGCTGCGCCTCGAAGCCATCCACCCGTTCCAGGTCCTTGGGGCGGTATCCGGGGGTGTCCACGTGAGCGACGTTCGACGACAGCACGTTGTGGCGCTCGAGGTGGTAGTCGAGGGCCTTTCCAAGAGGTGCCAGAGCTGCGAACAGGTCGCTCACGGGCACTAGGCCCAGCATGCGCCGTGCCACGGCTTCCGGTCGTTCGCGACCCGGGGGGTCAACGCTGACTCGTCGTCGAATTCTCGGCTGTCCAACAAATGCTCGCCCAGACCTGGGTCCCCACTGACCTCGAGATGGGTGTCGGATCCCTGGCGCGCCATTGATTTGCCGGAGGAAAGCCAGAATTCCGACGCTTGGCCCACCCGTTGCTAACTGCCTTGCGCCCACCGAAACCTGGCTTGGGGCAAGGAGGAACCGATGCTCGAAAACGCTGCCACCGCGACCCGCGTAGACGCCTTCAAGGGAGAGGAGTTCGGCTCCGGAATCCGTTGCGTCTCTTCTTTGCCGCCCCGTCGCGAAGCAGCGGACCAGCCCCAGGAGCTGCCGGTGAGTATGGCGAACGTGATTGGCCAGAGCGAGAGCCTGGTCGAGGTCTACCGCGTCGTGGACCGCATCGCGGCCACCGACTGCACCGTGCTGGTGACGGGCGAGAGCGGCACGGGCAAGGAGCTGGTGGCCAAAGCCCTCCACGACGCTAGCCCCCGCGCTCAGAAGGCCTTCGTGGCCGTCAACTGCGGCGCCATCCCCGAGGCATTGCTCGAGAGCGAGCTCTTCGGTCACGCTCGCGGCGCCTTCACGGGCGCCCACGCCGCCAAGCAAGGTCGCATCGCGCTGGCCCAGGGCGGCACGTTGTTCCTCGACGAGATCGGCGAGATGCCGATGTCCCTCCAGGTCAAGCTGCTCCGAGTGCTGCAGGCTCGTGAGTACTCGCCGGTGGGCGATACTCGCACCTTGACCGCGGACGTTCGCATCGTGGCCGCCACCAACGTGCAGTTGGAAGAAGCGGTTCGCGATGGTCGCTTCCGCGAAGATCTCTACTACCGCCTGAACGTCATCCACCTGCAGGTACCGCCGCTGCGCGAGCGCGCCGACGACATCCCGCTGCTCGCCACCTATTTCCTCAAGCGCGCTTGCGACAAGACCGGCCGCGAGGTTCAGGGCGTGACCCGCGCCGTCGCCGAGCTGCTCGTCAGCTACCCCTGGCCAGGCAACGTTCGCGAGCTCGAGAACAGCATCGAACGCGCCGTGCTGCTGTGCCCGAACGACGTCATCGAGCCTCGCGATCTGCCCTCCCGAGTGTGTGGCTTGGGCCAGGAGCGCCGCGTCTCCGCGCGCCTCCCGGACACCGGCCTGGACCTCCGCGCCGCGGTGGAAACCTTCGAAAATCAGCTGATCCGGCAGGCCCTGGAGCGCACCTCCTGGAACAAGAAGCAAGCCGCTCAGCTGCTCGGACTCAATCGCACGACCCTGGTCGAGATGCTCAAACGCAAGCGCATCGCCCCCAAGGCGGCCTGAAGGCGAAGACCGAACCCACGTCGCTCACTCGATTCCTCCTCTGCGCCCTCCCTCGCACCCCGCGAGCGGAGGGCGCGCTCGTTTGTGACGCGCATTTCCTTTTTGTTGTCGGTCCGCCGCGGAACCGCGCGAGCCGGACGGCGTGGTTCCGCGGCGGACCAACAAAAGAAGACGGACACACCGTGAGACAAGGGCCAACGACGACGCGGCGCACGGTGTGGCCTGGCAATTGCTGAAGCTCAGCGCAGCATGATTCAGGGTTGCGATGATCGCCTGCTAGGCCCCACGACAATCCGTCGTTGCGTCACTCTGTCGACACTCGTTGGCGCCATGCTGCTGGCGCTTCCGGCCCACGCCGAAGGCTGGCTCATCGACGGTGAAGCGGGCATCGGAGGCGGACTCGAAGGTGGAGACTCCGGCGACGGCAGCATCGGCTGGCAGCGGGCGCGGCTGCGTTTGACCGCTGGCGTCGAGCTCCGGGACGACGAGAACGAGAGCGACGGCACGGCCTTTCGCGCCTTCGCCGAGCTCGAGAAGCGCGGCAGCGTGGGTGGCGAGGCGCGCTACGTGCGCTGGATGTCTCCCAAGGTGGGCGTGTATGCGGGCGTAATTGGCACGCTGGCTCCGGAGACGCTGGTGGGCGGCACGTTTGGCGGACATTTCATCATCCCGTTCGGGGATCGCGTCGGGCTGTTCCTGGAGCCGTCCTTCTCGGCAATGCCGCTTGGTAGCGATTTGCCCAGCGACACGCCGGTTTTGTGGGGTCTCTTGACCGTGGGGGTGCGCCTTGGGCTCTGACGAGAAGCTGGGAATTCTGGTGGGATTCGCGATCGCCTTGGCGGTCGCAGGGTTCGGCGGCTGTTCGTCCAACGCCTGCTTCCGGAACTCCGACTGCGCCAGCGGCGAGAGCTGCTCTGCGGGCAGCTGCGTGATCGACACCCCGGCGCCCGCCAGCGACGCTGCGAGCGAAGCGGCGGAAGCTGGCACCGATGCTGGCAGCGACGCCGCGGATGCGAACGAGGATGCGAACGCAGCGGACGCTGCCGCTGACGGCGATGCGCAAGGCGACGGCGAAGCGGGCGACGCAACGATCGATGGCGAAGCAGGCGACGCGAACGACTTGGACGCGGGCGCCGACGCAGACGCTGGAGACTGAAGGATGACTGGCATCGCGATTGCAAACGTTCGGGACGGAGGTCACCCATGTTTCGTTCCCTGAACATCGCAGCAACCGGCATGGCTGCGCAGGAGATGCAGCTCGAAGGCATCTCCCACAACATCGCGAACGCGAACACCGTGGGCTTCAAGAAGCAGCGGGTCGACTTTCAGGATCTCCTGTACCAAACCGTGCGCGCGCCCGGCGCGCCGACCAGCCAGACCACCGTGTCGCCCACGGGGCTGCAGGTGGGCAACGGCGTCCGCGTGGTGGGCACCGTGCGCTCCTTCGAGCAGGGCACGCTGTACAACACCAACAATCCGCTGGACGTTGCCGTGGAAGGCCGCGGCTTCTTCGTGGTGCAGCAGCCCGACGGTACGCCGGCCTACACGCGGGACGGCTCCCTGCGTCTGGACGGTGACGGTCGCATCGTCAACGCGGAAGGCTTTCCGCTGGATCCGCCGGTGACGGTGCCCCCCGAGGCGACCGGCATCTCCATCGCCGCGAACGGAACGGTGTCGGCCACCATGAACGGCGAAACGGCCCCGGTGGAGCTCGGGCAGCTGTCGATCGCGACCTTCGTGAACCCCGCGGGGCTCGCCGCCAAGGGTCACAACCTGCTGGTGCCCACCACCGCGAGCGGTGAGGCACAGCTGGGCGAGCCCGGCACCGACGGACGCGGGACGCTGCTGCAGGGTTCCCTGGAGAAGGCGAACGTCGACGTCGTCGAAGAGATGATTGGTCTCATCAGCGCGCAGCGCGCCTACGAGATCAACTCCAAGGTCATTACCACCGCGGACGAGATGCTGCGTGCGGCATCGCAGATGAGATGAGCATGCGCCGCGCTCTTGCCCTGGTCCTGGCGCTCGCGCTGTTCGGCTTGCCCGCGACGGCGGCCGAGCCCGCGCGCACTGTACCGGGCCCCACCGTCACGCTGGGCGAGGTGGTGCCCAACGCACCGGACGACTTGGCGGGCATCGACCTGGGCGACGCGCCACCGGCGGGAGGCTCACGCCTCATTTCTCGTGACGAGATGCGCCGCGCCATCGAAAGGGCCGGAGGCAAGGCGTCGGACGTGGCGCTTCCGCAGGTGGTGCGCATCACCGTGGCGTCCAAGACCTGGAGCCCGGACGAGCTCGCGAACGCCGCCAAGCCGGTGTTGGCCCAAGGGCTCCCGCCCGGTATCACCGTGGAACGGCTGCGTGTGCGGCGAGCGCTGACGGCGCCGGAGCGCGCGCGCATCGAGAGCGTGAAGCTCCCGCGCTACCGCAAGCGCGCCGGCCTGGTGACCACGTCGGGCACCATCGAGCTCTCGGTGGACGGCCACGTGGTGGCGCGAGCCCCGGTGGCGGTCTATCTGCGTTTGACCGAGCGCGCGGCGGAGCCCACGGTGCAGCGCGGCGGGCGCATCGAGCTCGTGATCGAGCGCGGCAGTGCCCGCGTCACCGCCATTGCCGAAGCGCTGGCGGACACCGACGTGGACGAAGTGGGCCGCTTCCGCGTGGTCTCCACCCGCAAGATCCTCAGCGCTCGCGTGGAATCCGCGCGCGTCGCGCGCGTGACGGGGGGCTCGTGATGACCAAGCTGTGGCTCGCGGTTCTGGTGGCGCTCACGCTCTCGGCCTGCGGCCCGCCGCACATCCGCCCCTTCACGCCGCGGCACCGCAAGTACGAGGCTGGGGAGTACGCCGCCACGCAGAAAGACTACAAGCCGGCCACCGGCTCCATCTACTCGGAGGCGCAGGCGGGCTACTTGGAAGACACGCGGGCGCTGCGCGTGGGGGACGTGGTGCTGGTGCGCATCAACGAGGAAGCCGACGCCAAGGGTGGTGCCACCACCAAGCTGGCCAAGGGCTCGAGCCGCGAGGCGAACGTGAGCGCGCTCCTGGGCCTGGTGCCCGCCATAAAGAAGGCCTACCCCAACATCGACCCGGAAAACCTGCTGCAAATGGCGAGTCAGTTCGACTTCGCCGGCGAGGGGAACACCCAGCGCGCAGGCAAGCTGCGCGGGATGATCGGCGTGCACGTGAAGAAGGAGCTGCCAAACGGCGACCTCTTCGTGGAGGGCACCAAGGTCGTGATGATCAACCACGAGGAATATCACCTGTACATCTCCGGAGTGATTCGCCCCTCCGACATCGAACAAGACAACTCCGTGCCCTCCACGCGCATCGCGGACGCGCGGGTGGAGTTCACCGGCCGCGGCGACGTCGCCGATCAGGTGGAGCGCGGCTGGCTCACCAAGCTCCTCGACAGCGTCAACCCATTCTGAGTCCATCATGATCCGTCGACTGCTCCTGACCCTGCCTCTGCTTGCCGCGCTGCTCAGCGTCGCCCCGGATACCCGTGCCGACAAGATTCGGGATCTGTGCGACGTGGTAGGCGCCCGCGACAACCAGCTGGTGGGCTACGGCGTGGTGATCGGCCTGAACGGGACGGGCGACGACGTGTCCGCACCCTTCGCGGCGCAGTCCCTTCGTTCTTTGCTGCGGCGCCTGGGCGTGCAAGTGGATCAGAAGCAGGTTCGCCTCAAGAACGTGGCGGCGGTGCTGGTCACCACTTCCATCCCGGCGTTCTCGCGCTCGGGCTCCAAGCTGGACGTGACCGTTTCTTCCATGGGCAACGCGCGCTCCCTCCGCGGCGGCGTCCTGGTGCAGACGCCGCTTCGCGGCGCCGACCGCCGCACCTACGCGGTGGCCCAAGGGCCGCTCCTGATCGGCGGCTTCTCGGCGGGTGGACGCTCGGGAAGCTCGGTCCAAGAGAACACCACCACCACGGGCAGAATCCCCGCCGGAGCGCTGGTGGAGCGCGAGATCAAGACGACGTTCTCGTCCAAGGACAAGATCCAGCTCGCCCTCAAGAACCCCCAGTTTGCCACGGCACAACGGGTGGTGGAGGCCGTGAACAAGGCGCTGGGCAAGGGCTCCGCCAAGGCCGTGGACGGGGGCACCATCGTGGTCACGGCCCCCAAGTCCCTCAAGGGGAAGCCCGTGGAGCTGTTGGCGAAGGTGGGAGACGTGGACGTGGATCCCGTGGCCATGGCCAAGGTCGTGATCAACGAACGGACGGGCACCGTCGTAGCGGGTGGCAACGTTCAGCTCTCGCCGGTGGCCATCGCGCAGGGTGGCATCACCATCACGATTCAGGAAACCCCCGTCGTGAGCCAACCCGAGGCCTTGGGGCAGGGCAATACGGAGGTCGTGCCACGCACGGAGGTGGAGACCAGCGAGAAGACGCCCCCCACCCTCTCCTACGTGGACGGTGCAGCATCCCTCGCCGACGTGGCCCAGGCGCTGTCCTCCTTCGGGGTCGCGCCCCGAGAGCTCGCCAGCCTGCTCCAGGCGTTGCACACCGCGGGGGCGCTGCGCGCGGAGGTGGTCGTGCAATGAGGACCGACGCCGTCTCTTCCGTGATGGCCGGAGCCCAGGAGCGGCTCCAGCAGCAGGCGCAGGTGACCGAGGCTTCGCGCCAGTTCGAGGCGCTGCTGCTGCAGCGGATGATGAACGCCCTCACGCGCACCACGCGCATCTCGGGGACCGGGAGCGCCGGCTCGAGCACCTACGGCTCCATGGTGGTGGAGGCGCTGTCGGACGCGATCACCCGCTCGGGCGGCCTGGGCCTGACCGACATGATGCGCGAAAGCGTGCTGGGGCAAGGTGAAATCACACGCAATTCCAAAGAGTTACAGAAAATCGACAAAGAATCGCTCAAGGTCTCCTCTACCGAACCGTTGTCCTTGCCAAGGCAAGCGCCTTTAGGCCGCCCGTCGGCGGCCAGCCCGTGGAGGAAACGATGAAAGGGATCACCGGCAACCCGGCACTCGATGCGTATCAGCGCATGGCCATCACCCCAGTGACGGGGGCAAAGCCGGCGGAGAAGGTCGAAGGCGGCGGGGGCCACTCCACCGGAGAAGCCGCGAAGGTCACCATCAGCGCGGCGGCTCGAGATCTCGCCTTGCACGCCGCTTCCGGCGGCGCGGACGCGGAGAAGGTCCAGGCCCTCCGCGCCAAGATCCAAGACGGCAGCTTCAAGATCGACCCCAAGGCGGTCGCCACCAAGCTGGTGGACGACTTGGGCTAAAGGAGGGCTTTGCCCATGCACGACGCCATTCCCGAGACCTTCGATCAAGCAGTCACGGCACTGGAGTCGATCTTGGGCGAAGAGAGCGTCGCGCTCAAACAGCTCGACAGCCGAGCGCTGGACGCGCTCGCGGAGCGCAAGCTGGCTCTGGTCGAGCAGCTCAAGAACCCGCCGCCCGACGCAGACGTCGAGCGGCTGTCCAGAGTGCGACGCACCGCACTCGAGAACCAGATGTTGTTGGTGCACGCGCGTGACACCGTGCGAGGGCTGCTCGCTACCATGAGCGGCCAACCCACGTCCGCGCATCCCATGGCTCCCGCCTCGGTTGGGCCGGTCCGGCTCGACCTTCGGGGTTGAGCCATGGCCTCCCTGACTCAGCTGCTCTACACGGCTCGTGACGCCCTTTCGGCCCAGTCTTTCGGCCTGGGCGTCACGGGCCAAAACGTGTCCAACGCGAACACGCCGGGCTACGTGCGGCGAGATGCGATGCTCTCCAACGTGGTGCTGGGCAACCAGGGCTACGGCGGCGTGGAGGCGCTGGGCGTACGGCGGGCCACGGACGCCTTCCTGGACCGACGCGTGTTCGAGGCTTCGAGCCTCGCATCCGCTGCCTCTCGCCGCGATACCGAGCTCGCGGGAGTGGAGTCGCTGCTCGACGACTTCTCCGGCACCGGCCTCGCCGACTCCCTCAGCAAGCTGTTCGGATCCTTCGACGCGCTGTCGCAGAGCCCGAACGACCCGACCGCACGTCAGACCGTGCTCGAGAGCGCACAGGCCGTTGCGGCGCGCGTTCGTGAGACCGCGGACTCCATCGCCACGATGCGCGACAGCCAGCTCGAGCGTGGACGCGCCGTGATCACGGAGATCAACGAGAAGGCGTCTCGCATCGCCGAGCTCAATCGGCAGATCGCGATCGCGGAAGCGCAGGGCAAGGACACCTCGGATCTGCAAGATCTTCGTCATCAGGCGTTGCTCGACCTATCCACCAAGGTCGACGTCCACACCTTCACTAGCGACGACGGCAGCCTGGCGGTACAGGCTGCCGGGACCACGTTGGTGGAGGGCAACACTTCGCGGACGCTGTCGCTGGACCTGTCCAGTAGCGGCACGCTGCGGCTGTTCGCCGAGCGAACCGGGGGACCGCCGACGGAGATCACGTCCCAACTGAAGGGTGGCGAGCTCGCCGGCATCAAGGAAGCGCGGGACGAGGATCTGGTCGCCTTGGGGGACCGCCTCGACCAGCTCGCCTTTGACCTCGCGTCGGCGGTCAATGCTCAGCACGCTGCGGGCTACGGCCTCGACGGCGTCACCGGCCGCAACTTGTTCGATGTTTCGGCCACCGTGAGCGGTGCCGCGCGCTCGCTACAGCTCAGCACCCAGGTGGCGGGCTCGCCCGACAAGATCGCCGCCTCGAGCTCGGCGACGACCCTACCGGGCGGCAGTGACAACGCTGCGCTGCTGGCTCAGCTGGCGGCACAGAAGGTCGCCTCGGGCAACACACGGACGCTAGGCGAAGCCTACGCAGATCTGGTCGGCGACGTGGGCACGCGCAAGGCCCAAGCCGAGACCGAGAGCCAGCTCCGCCAGAGCGTGCTGGGACAGGCCGACGCGCTCCGAGAGAGCGAGAGCGGCGTGTCGCTCGACGAAGAAATGGTCAACCTCACGCGCTATCAGCGCGCGTACCAAGCAGCGGCCAAGGTGCTCACTACAGTGGACGAGCTCATGCAAGAGCTGCTCGCGAGGGTCGGTCGATGAGAGTCACGGAGAACTTGAAGTACGCGAACGTGCTCCGGAACCTCTCCGGCCTCGCGTCGCAACAAGCGGACGCGTCCAAGAAGGCGCTGTCGGGCTCGGCCATTGCCAACCCCAGCGACGACCCGGTGGCCGCTGCGGAGCTGGTGCGCAATCGGGCAGCGCTCTCGCGCATCGAGTCTCACCGTTCCACCATTCGGACCGTGCTCGGGGACACGGAGCTGGCGGAAGGAACGCTCGCGCAGGCGTCGGATCTCTTCGCCAGTGCCAAGGAGCTGGCGCTTCAGGGTGCCAACGGCAGCTTGGGCCCGGACGAACGAGGGGCGCTGGCGGAGTCCGTCCGCCACCTCCGAGAGCAGCTGGCCCAGCTGGCCAACACCTCCGGAGCCCGGGGCTACCTGTTCGCCGGAAGCCAGACCTCCGTACGGCCCTTCGACGCCAGCGGGACGTTCTTCGGAGATGGCGAGGACGCCCAGGTGGATCTGGGTGGCAGCTCTCCCGTGACGGTGGATTTGGCGGGGGCCGAGGCCTTCACCGTGGCTGGGGGCCGCGACGTGTTCGGCGACCTCACCGCTCTGGAGAACGCTTTGAACGCCAACGACCCCACGGCGGTGGCGGCCACTCTGGACGACCTGGACACGTCCCGCCGACAGGTGGTGGACGCCCGAGCCAGGGTGGGTCTGATGGCCGAGCGTCTGCGGACGAGCGACTCCATCTTCGAAGACGGCTCGGTTCGCCTGAACGAGCACGAGCAACGCGTCGCCCAAGCCGATCCCATCGAGGCCTATTCGCGCATGATGAGCCTGAATTCGGCACTGGAGCAGGCCATCACCGTGTCGCGTCAGATCCTCGACACCGGCAACAACAGATTCTGACCCGCACTGGCACGGGGCATGCTGGAGGTAGAGGCGTGTTCGTCATCGCTCGCCGTAGAGGCCAACGCGTGATCATCGGCTCCGACCTCGAGATCGTGGTCACCGAAGTTCACCGCGGAACCGTCAAGCTCGGCATCGTCGCTCCGAAGTCCCAAACCATCCTGCGGGGCGAGGTGTTCGACGCCATCGAGCGTGCGAATCGCGAAGCGTGCACGACCAGTCTGGACGACGCGCGGTCCTGCGTGGCACCGCCCCGCAGCGTGCCCCCGGCCCAAGACTGAGCCACCGCGTCAGGTGGCTGGCGCTCGCAATGTCAGCCCCACGACGTAGCCCTCGAAAATCCGCGAGGGAGGCCGAGATCCGCTGAATTTCGGCGTTTGGCGCCTGGCATGGAACATGAAACCGGCGTGTTCGACGTGGTAGCCGCAGTTTCAGAAGTCGAGGCCGTGATGCTCCCCAACGTGGACACGCTGGAGGACAACATGGCGCGACTGGACCTCACGGAGCCGACGCGCGAAGCGATTCGAGCGGCGGCCCTGGAGGGACGGATCGAGGAGCGCGACGGGGCCGAGGTGCTGCTGGTCGAGGGGCGCGCGCTCGACCGCACCCCGATGGATCCGCGTTGGACCAACATCCCTTCAGAAGAAGGGGTGGTGGTGGTGTTCGGAATCGGCGTCGGCAACACCGTGCGCGCCCTTCGCGAGCAGTTCGATGGCGCGGTGGCGATCTACGAGCCCAACCCCGGCATCGCCCGCACCCTCTTGGAGCAGGGCCCCCACGGGCTGGGCGACGTCGATCTGTTCACCTCGCTGCACGAGCTCGAGCAGACCTGGCCGCGCATCAGCGGCGCGACCTCCAGCGCCACCATCGTGCGCGTCGTGGGCTACCCCGAGCTGTACCCGAAGGAAAACGCCGAGCTCCACTCGATGGTCGAACAGCTGGTGGCACGTTCGTCGGTGAACGTCTCCACCTATCGGCAGCGTGCCCGAACCTGGGTGAGCGACCTGCTCGACAACATCGAGCTCCTGGCCGACGCCCCCCCGTTCATGGCCCTGGCGGGCAAGCTCGAGGGCGTTCCCGCGTTCATCGTGGGTGCAGGGCCCTCCCTGGCCAAGAACGCGCACCTGCTCGACGAGGCGCGGCGAAAAGGCCTGGTCATCGCCGTCAACAGCAGCGCACCGGCGCTGTCTCGCCGCGGGATCGAGCCGCAGGTCGTGGCCTGCCTCGAGTCGGTCGACGTCTCGCATCTGCTCCGCGACCTGCCCTTCATGTCGCGGGTGATCCGCGCCTACAGCCTGACGGCACACCCGGCCACGCTCCGCTCCGGAGACGGTCCGCTGATGCCCATCTTCGAGGCGCTACCGGAGCTCGAATCGGCGCTCGTGAAGCTCACGGGGCAGAAGGGCCTACCGGTATGCGGCAGCGTCTCCACTGCGGCGTTCTCGCTGGCCCAACGGCTGGGCTGCTCGCCCATCGTTCTGGTCGGACAAGACCTCGCCTACACCGGAGGTCACGCCTACGCGACGGGGACAGCCTACGAAGCTTCGAGAGCCTGCATCTCGGAAGACGGCAAGTCCCTCGACCTGTCCTGGTGCACCACCCTCAGAGAGACGCACGACGCGGGCGCAGCTCCGATGCACGACAAGGAGCCCCTGGAGTGGGTCACCGGTTGGGGCGGCGGCGAGCCAGTTCCCAGCGGTCTCAGCTTCTCGCCGGTGCGCGCCTGGTTCGGCCAGGCCGCGCGGGTGCTGGCTCGAGAAACCCCGAACCTGAAGCTGGTCAACGCCACGGAGGGTGGCGCTCGCATCGATGGCTTCCAAGAGGTGGCTTTGGCCGAGATCCTCTCGGGACTGCCCGAGCGCGGCCCCAGCGTGGAGGAGCTCGTCACGCGAGCGCGCGCGGCGGCACGCCCGCTGGATGCCGCCGCCATCGCGGACTTCCTGCAGGAGCAAGTGCGTGCGACGCGGCGAGTCCGACGCGCGGCAGAAGGTCTGAAGAAGCTCGCGCGAAACGCGCTCAAGCACATGGACCGCGACGACGCGGGGCGTGTTGCTCGCGGCTTCCGCAAGCTCGAGGCGGCGGAAGCCGAGCTTCGCGACTCCGTGCGCGGCGCACCCTTGGTGGACGCGTGGTGCTTCGCCGACGTGGACGCCGAAATGGAGGTCCCCGATCACTCCGACGATGCGCGGGCACAGGCCCGTGACGGTCTCCTACGTGAGGCCCGCATCGCCACTGCAGTCTCCCGTGCTGCGACCGAGCTCGTACGACGAGCCGAGCAAATCGCAACACGAATGAAACGAGAGCCTGGCCCCGAAAAATCCAGGCGCTGAAGAGAGGAAAAAGAAATGGCGCTCGTAACCCAAACCAACGTTGCATCGCTCGAAGCTCAGAGAAACATGAGCCGAACGCAGTCCATGCTGCAGAAGAACTACGCTCGGCTTTCCAGCGGGTTCCGCATCAACACTGCGGCAGACGACGCCGCCGGCCTCGCCATCAGCGAGAGCATGCGCACCCAGATCCGCTCCTACGTGGTCGCGGAACGCAACGCCAACGACGCGGTCAGCATGACCCAGACGGCGGAATCCGCGCTCGGCGAGATGCACAACATCATCGGCCGCATGCGCGAGCTGGCGATGCAAGGTGCGAACGGCAGCATGACCGGCACCGATCGCGGCTACCTCGACACGGAGTTCAAGGCGCTCCAGTCGGAGCTCACGCGCATTCAGAGCACGCCGCAGTTCAACGGCAAGCAGCTGCTGTCCCAGACGGCCAACACCATCACCTTCCAAATCGGCTTGAACAACACCGCGGCGGACCGGCTCTCGCTGACGTTCGGCGGCCTCGGCCTCTCCACGTTGCTCGCGGCTACCACCACCCTGGGCGGCGCGACGGCGGGCAACTCCCTCGGCGCGCTGTCACGGATCGACGCCGCCCTCACCACCATCAGCACCAGCCGGGCGAAGTACGGCGCGGCGATGAATCGCCTCGAGATCGTGACCGCGAGCATCCAGACCGCGCGGCTCAATCTCTCCGCAGCCAACAGCCGCATCCGCGACGTGGACGTGGCCGAGGAGACCGCCGCCCTGGCGAAGAACCAGGTGCTCTCCCAGGCCGGCGTGACGGTACTGGCTCAGGCCAACCAGCTCCCGCAAATGGCCCTGAACCTCGTCCGCGGAGGGTAACGCCATCACCTCGAGCGCCAGACGGCATGCGGCGGAGGGGAAATCCTCCGCCGCACGGGGTGACAGACCTTTGACGCTTTTTCGTTCAAGGGTGCCCCCCCCGACCCGTTCCCATTGCCAGACGGGCAACGAAGCCCACCGGCGGCTCCCGCCGCCGTTCATCTCCAAGAAGGAGCCCCCCCATGGCAATGGTAGTCCAGACGAACGTCGCCTCGCTCGAGGCTCAGCGACACATCTCCGGCAATCAGAAAGCCCTCATGTCCAGCTTCAACAAGCTGGCCAGCGGCTACCGCGTGAACTCGGCCTCGGACGACGCAGCCGGTCTCGCGATCAGCGAAAGTATGAAATCCCAGGTCCGCTCCTACACGGTGGCGGAACGCAACGCGGCCGATGGCATCTCCATGGCACAGACCGCGGAAGGCGCCCTGGGCGAGGTGCACAACGTGTTGGGCCGTATGCGCGAGCTGGCGATGCAGGCGTCGAACGGCGGCCTGACCTCGACCGACCGTGGCTATCTCAACACGGAGTTCGGCCTCCTCAAGTCCGAGGTGACCCGCATTCAGGATTCGACCAAGTACAACGGCACCAAGCTGGTGAACGCCACCGGCGGCGCCGTCACCTTCCAGGTGGGCTTGAACAACACCGCTTCGGACCACATCACCGTGACCTTCGGTGGCGTGGGCTTCACCGCGCTCCTGGCGGCCACCACGGTGGTTTCCGGTGCCGGTGCCACGGCGGCGCTGGCAGCCCTGGGTCGAATCGACTCCGCCATCACCACGACCTCGACGGCACGCTCCAAGTTCGGTGCGGCGATGAACCGCCTCGATGTCGCTACCAGCAACATCCAGACGATGCGCCTGAACCTCTCTGCAGCCAACAGCCGCATCCGCGACGTGGACGTGGCCGAAGAGACCGCGAAGATGAGCAAGAACCAGGTCCTGACCCAGGCCGGTATCTCCGTTCTCGCTCAAGCCAACCAGATCCCGCAGATGGCTTTCAGCCTGATCGGTCGGTAATTCCAGCGAATGTCCGGGTCGGGCCGCCAGGCTCGGCCCGGGCGCACGCTCGCGGAGGTTAAGCGAACATGACCGGCACGATTTCTTTCGGAGGCATCGGCTCCGGACTCGACACCGAGGGCATCGTCACCGGCTTGGTGGACGCTTCCAAGGGACCCCTCTCCGCACTCAAGAGCAAGGCCGCCGCGACCCACGCCGCGGTCTCCACGCTGAGCGACCTGAGCGGTCTGCTCGCAAAACTGTCCTCCGCCGTACAGGCGCTGGACGAACCGAACGACGTTGCCAGCTATTCCGCGAGCTCGTCGTCTTCGGCCATTTCAGTCTCTGCGTTGGGCACCGCTCAGCCGGGCGCCTACTCCATCACCGTGGACGAGCTGGCCAAAGAGCAGCGCACCTACACCAACACCTTCGCCAGCTCGACCGACCCGCTGAACCAGAGCGGAACTCTGAGCATTCAGGTGGGAAGCGGCACTGCCATCCCCATCACGGTGGCGACCGGGGACTCGCTGGACACGTTGGCGACCAAGATCAACCAGAGCGGCGAACGAGTCAGCGCCTCCGTGTTCTACGACGGCAGCAACTACCGGCTGCAAGTGCGCGGCATGGACACCGGCGCCGCCAACGCAGTGACCTTCACCGAGACGGGCACCACCCTCGGCCTCACGGATGCCGCGAACACCAAACAGGCCGCCCAAGACTCGAAGGTGACCATCGACGGTTTCACCGTGACGCGCTCGACCAACGAGGTGGCCGGAGCGATCCAAGGGCTCACCTTGACCCTCACCGAGAAGACGACGTCTCCGGTGACGGTACGCGTGGACCCGTCGTCGGACGCGCTGCAGGCCAAGATCCAGACGCTGGTGACGACCTACAACGACGTCATCAAGAAGATTCAGGCCACGGCGGGCTATGGCAGCCAGACCGCGAGCAATCCCGTGCTGGCGGGCGATTCCATGCTCCGGGGGCTCTCGAACAAGCTCTCGAGCTCCTTCGGCTCCGCCGTGAGCGGCGCGGGCACCTATCAAACGCTGGGCGCCATTGGCCTGGGCGTCGACAAGACCGGCATGCTGGTTCTCGACACTCAAAAGCTGTCCAATGCCGTCGCGAAGGATCCGCAGAACGTTCAGAACCTGTTCGCCGGCGTGACCGGGGACGACGGCGTCATGGACATCATGAAGAGCGCCGTCGAAACCTACACGCAAACCGGCACCGGCATCATCGCGTCCCGCAACGAAGGCCTGGAGGCGCGAGCCAAGTCCCTGGACGACAGCGTGGACCGCGAGCAGACGCGGCTGGATGCCTACGCCGAGATGCTCCGCAAGCAGTTCCAATCGATGGACACGCAAGTAGCCGCCTTCAACAGCCAGCTCGACTACCTCTCCAAGATCAGCTCGGGATAGGTTTGGAGTAGCCCATGATGCAGACCGCCGCTCTCAGGTATCAACAAGTCGAAGTCACCACGTCGGGCCCTGGCGAAGTGCTGGTGGCACTCTACGACGGCTTGTTTCGCTTCCTGAACGGGTCGCGCGTCTGCTTGGAGCGGGGCGACCGACCGAACGCTTCCCAGCTCCTGTCCAAGGCCTACGCCGTGGTGAGCGAGCTGTACATCGCACTCGATCACGAGGTGGCACCGGAGCTGTGCGCCAACCTGGAGTCGCTCTACGGCTTTTGCATGGATCGCATCACTTTCGCGAACATCCATGGAGATCAGAAAGCCGTCGAAGAAGTCATCCGCGTCCTGACCCCGCTCAGAGAGGCCTGGGGCGTGGCCGTCGTGGAAGCGAAGAAGGAGGCTGCGAAGGTGAGATGAGACCGTCGGCCAACGCGAGAGGAACGCCTCGCGCCGAGCCCGTCTACGTGGGAGGGGCTCATCGGCGCGAGGTTCACGCTCATTTCCCGTCCGGAACCATCGTGCGCGCGAGCCGCGACCGGGTGCGGAGCTATCCGGGCCTTCGAGGCGCCGCGCCGCCCACCCTGGCGTTCTACGTCGAGCTCGGGCGCCGAGCACGCGGCCACAGGGTGTTGGACGTCGGCTCCGGTGCCGGCGAAGGTGCGGCGGTGCTGGCGCGCTTCGCGCGCGAAGTCGTCGGCCTCGAGCGTGACGCGGAAGCGTTGGCGTTCTCGCGCCAGGTCGCCCCCACCGCCGAGTTCGTGCAGCATGACGTCGCGCGGCCCATCAAGGGCGAGCCCGCGGACGCCGCCGTGATCGCCGACGTGCTCGGCCACGTATCGAACGACCTCTTGGTGCTGCTCTCCGTGCGGGACGCGCTGGTCCCTGGGGGCGCGCTGCTGATCGCCGAACCGCGGGCGAGTCTCGGGCAACGCCTGCTGCCTCCGGCTCGACGCGCCTATTCGCCCGAGCAGCTCGAGAGCCTCGCCGCGCGCGCGGGCTTTCGTATCGCTCAGTGGCTCTCGCAGAATGGCACCTTCGTCGCCGCGCTTTTCGAACGCGACGACGACTCCTGTCGCGCTGCCCTGGCCCGCGCCTCTCGCGCGGAGCTCGAGGGCGACTTCGACGCGGCGCTGGAAGCCTTCGAGCGAGCTCGGCAGAGCTCGGATCGCGACGTGCTGCGCGAGGCCTGGATGGGCAGCGGGCGCTGCTTGATGGCGCGCGGGGACGGCGACGGCTGCGTGATGGCCTTCGGACACGCTCACGACGTGGATCCGGGAGCGGCCATGCCCCTCGCACGGCTTTCGCAAGTCGCCTGGCTCACGGGCAGCGTGGAGGACGCCGTCGTTCTCGCCATGCAAGCGTCCAAGCTGGATTCGGCCAACCCCATCGCTGCCCACGTGGCCGCCCTGGGCGCCGAGCACCTGGCGCATCCGGACGCGTTTGGCGCTTGGCGAATCGCGGCGTTGCTCGCCCCCGCGGAGCTCGACGTCGTCGGCCCTCTGTCGCGCCTCGCCACCACCCGGGGCGACGCTCCCTTCGCCATCTCGCTGTTCGAACGTCTGCGCTCCTATGGCGACGCCTTGGGCGTGGGCTTTCACGTCACGCTCGGCTACCTGCTGCTCAGCGAAGGTCGACGAGCGGACGCACGCCTGGAGGCGGAGCTGGCCGTGCGGCTCGATCCGAAGGACACGGACGCCGCAGAGCTCTTGGCCGCCACCAGCAGCCAGCGCCAACTCGACTGAGCTTCGACGCCGCGTGCGGGAGCGGCGTTTCCGCGGCGCCCCGACAAGATCTTCCAGCAAGCCCTTGTTGTTGGTGCGGCGCGAACCCCGTCACTGTTCGAGCGCAGAGGCGACGAAGTGCGCGGGGCGCGGGCCGTCGAACACTCGCTGGTAGCGTCGCTGGGCGTACAGGGCCCGAAGGTACCGTGTGGCGGCCCGGGCGAGCTCGAGCGCCAAGGCCTCGACCTCCGCCGTACCCTTCTGGGTGGAGCTCGTGATCGCGTCGATGTAACTGGCGATGGGCTCGAAGGCCCGTCCGTGCTCACTGGCCCGCGCGGCGATCAGCCCAGCGTTCTTGGCGGCCAGGGACACGGACTCGGCAGTGGCTCCAACATGATGCAGGTCCGCGGCCACGATGGCTGATGGGTTCTTCACTACAGTTCCACGCTTCGCTCTCCCCGAACACCGACGTCCCAACCCCGCAGATGGACCACTCCAGTGTTACGGCAGCAGCGTCGGTTTCAACGGAGCGAGAGCGACCTTCCGCGCCCTCAGGGCCCCGCGTGGAACGGCAGGCGGAAGGCGCGGCTCGTGTTTTCACGGATGGACTTCTTGGGCGGCGTCTCGAACAGGAACTCCACGCGGCGGTTCTTGGCGCGGTGCTCCGGTGTGTCGTTGTCGGCGATGGGACGGCTGTCGGCATAGCCGGCAACTCGAACCCGCTTGCCGTCCACCTGGTAGTTGTCGACCAGGTTCCGCATCACGGAGATGGAGCGCGCGGTGGAGAGCTCCCAGTTGGACGGGAAGCGTCCCTTGCTGATGGGCACGTTGTCCGTGTGACCGTCGACCGAGAGCTCGCCATTGAAGCGCTTGAACAGCTCCCCCACCGTCTCCATGATCGGATTCGCGTCCGCCATGAGCTGGTCGGACCCGGTCTTGAACAGCACCACGTCCTTGATTCGCAGCACGATGCCCTTGGACGTACCCACCACCTCGATCTTGTCCGCCAGCCCCTTCTTCTTCACGTAGTCCGTGACCGCCGCGAGCTCGTCCTTGTCTTCGTCCCGGGTGGTCACGTCGATGTGCGGCAGGCTCTGCACTTGCGAGAGCTCCACCGGGCTGGTGGTCAGACCTTCGAAGTCTCCGCGCACGTTGACCTGCACGCCGAAGGCTTCTTTCACGGAACCGAGGGCAACGCGGAAGTTTTGCACATCCATGTTGGCGAAAGAGAGCAACAGCACGAAGAACGTGAGCAGCAGTGTGGCCATATCGCTGAAGGTGGCCATCCATGCTGGTGCGCCTTCTTCGACCTCCTCTTCTTCTTCCTGATCGAGATCCATGATTCGCTCACGCAGCGTCTTCTTGGCTGCGCTCCTTGGGAGACAATCGAGCTTCGAGCTTTTCCTTGATCACCGCGGCGTTGTGGCCCTTCACGATGGAGTCAATGCCCTCGATGATGACAGTCATGTTGGCGGACTCCTCCTGCGACCGGCGCGCCAGCTTCTCTGCGATGGGGCCCGCGATCAGGAACGCCAGCAGCGCACCGTACATCGTAGTGAGCAGCGCCACCGCCATGGAGGGGCCGATGGACGACGGGTCGTTCAAGGTTCGGAGCATCTGCACCAGACCAATGAGCGTTCCGATCATGCCCATGGCCGGCGCCGTGGTGGCCGCGAACTTGAACAGCTTTTGACCGCGGTTGTGGCGCTGTTTCATGCTGACCATCTCCACCGTGAGCGTCTCGCGGATCTCTTCACGGGGGATGCCATCCACCGCCATGCGCAAGCCCTTGGCCAGGAACGCGTCGTCCACGGCTTCGTTCTCGAGCGCCAGGATGCCTTCTCGACGCGCGCGATTGGACAGCTCCAGGATCACCTGGATGGTCTTGGTGGCGTCACTCTGCTTTTGCAGGAAGGCGTTCTTCGCTACCTGAATCGCCCCGACCACGTGCTGCATCTTCTCCATGATCAACGTGGCCGCGACGGTCCCCCCCACCACGATCAGCGCGCTCGGGAGATCGATGAAGGCGCCGATCGATCCGTTCAACATGATCGAACCGATGATGAGGCCGAATCCGACGACGATTCCGATCAGCGTTCCAACGTCCACGGCATCACCTCACGCGGCGAAGTGCTCACCACAGAGCGACGCTTCCACGACCTCGCAGACCGCATGCCAAGCGAGGATGTGAAGCTCTTGAATTCGGGCCGTCCGCTCGCTGGGAGCCAAGAAGGCGATGTCCGCGAGCTCCGCCACGGCGCCGCCTCGGACGCCCGTGAACGAAAGCGTGAGCGCGCCTCGCTCCTTCGCGACTCGAAGTGCCCGCGCCACGTTCTCGCTGTTGCCACTGGTGCTGATCCCGCACACCACGTCCCCCGGGCGAGCGAACGCTCGCACCTGCCGAGCGAAGATGTCCTCGAAGGCCCAGTCGTTGCCGACGGCGGTGAGAATGGAAGTGTCGGTGGACAGCGCCATTGCCGGCCACGGCTCGCGCTCGCGGGCGAAGCGTCCGACGATCTCCGCAGCTACGTGCTGGGAGTCCGCGGCGCTTCCGCCATTGCCACACAGGAGCAGCTTGTTTCCCTTGCGGAACGCCTGCACCAACGCGTGCGCCACGTCGGCGAGGAGCGGCAAGCTCTCTTGCCGGAAGCGGCGGTGCGCCTCCAGGCTCTCGTCCACGATGCGCGCCAGCTCGATGGTCCGTGCCGGCCCTTGCGCCGAGTCTTCCCGCAACGTGAGCACCAGATCCACTGCTTCCGCCACGGCGCCCGCACCTCCGCGCTGCGTGAGCACGCGGTGGGCGCGCGCTCTCGCCCGCGGTGAGGCGTCCGCTGGGGCCAGGCCCAGGCCCACGCAGCCGAAGGCCCGAGCGTCCCGGTCCGCGTCACCCACGAAGCAGATCTGAGCAGGCTTGGCGTTCACGGTGTTGGCCAACGCGTGGATTGCTCCGTGCTTGTCCTTGGCGCCGGCGATCACGTGATCCGCGCCGATGCGCCGGGCAATGAGCTCGACCATGGGGCCTTCTTCACCCGTCACCAGCGCCACGCGCAGGCCTGCGCGTTTGGCCATGTGGATGGCGTCCAGGTCGCGGAAGGCGATCTCCTTCTGCTCGTTCCCGCCAGGGCTGATGCCGACGCGACCGTCGGTCAATACGCCGTCGATGTCCAACGCCAGCACGTCGATGTTGCTCACCAACATGTTCGTCCTCCATCGATCACCAGGTTCGAGCCGGTCATGTAGCTGGAAGCGTCCGAGAGCAGGAACACGAGGGCGGCCTTGTATTCGTCCGGCCTCGCCATGCGACCCATCGGTATCAGGTTCGTGAGCTTCTCGATGAAGTCCTCCGGCTGACCCGCGAACACGCCTCCCGGAGAGAGGGTGTTCACTCGAACGTCCGACTCCGCCCAGTACGTGGCGAGGTACTTGGTGAGCATCACCAAGCCGCCCTTGATCACCGAGTAAGTGACGGGCTTCTTGGGCTGCTCCGCCTCGGATGTACCTGCGCGCTCGTAGATCCGCTGATCCGGCGCGATGATCCCGAGGTCCGACGAGATGTTCACGATCACGCCGCCGCCGGTCTCGGCCATGTGGGTTCCGAACACCTGAGAGCAGAGAAACGCGCCCGAGAGTCCGACGTCCACCTCCAACCGGAAGCGCTCGAGAGACAACGTCTCCAGCCGCGAGGACGACAGCCCGCCACCCTCCACCTTGGGGTTGAGCGCGGCGTTGTTCACCAAGCCGCTCACGCGGCCGTGGGTGCCGACGATCTCGCGGAGCGCACGCTCCACCGAGATCTTGTTGGTCACGTCCATCTGGATGGCGCCCACGGTGCCGCCGGTCGCGTAGGCGATCTCCTCGGCGAGGCCGCGGGCTGCGTCTCCCCGCACGTCGGCGATCACCGGCACGCCACCCGCTTCCGCGATGGCCTCGGCATGCTGGCGACCCAAGAGGCCCGCTCCGCCGGTGACGACAACGACGTGGCCGCTCAGGTCGAAGCGATGAGTGACGGAGAAACGCGGCGGCTCCAGGGCCGTCTTCAAGCCGGATGTCGTGTCCACGACGCCTCCTCTTGGATCTCGCCGCGCAGCATGCGCTCCACGGCGGACGTCAATGCCGGGATCTGATCGGGGTAATCGAGCTCGACCACCGGCTCGTTCACGACGAAGGGCAAAACGACATCGCCCACCATCGACGCTTTTTCCAGCACCGTCCGCGCGCGAACGATGTCCACGTATCCGTTCTGCCAGTACGCCGGCGGCAGCTTCTGCCGCGGCATCGAGTGCGCCTCGCGCACCCCGGGGATCTCGAGCACGGGCTTCAGAAGACCGCTCTCGATCTTCCACATCTTGTAGGGGGTCTGCTCCGCGAGGCCCACGGACCGCAGCGAATCCGCGGCCGGGTTTTCTTGCATCGCCTCGATGGCGTCGTCGATCTTGCGAACGTCCCGCACGGGACCGGTGGGCCGGAGATGCACCACCAAGTCCGGCGTATAGGCTTCGACGTCGCGGAGCCAGGTCAGTGCGTGCCGGAACACGTCGAGATCCGTCGCGGTGTCCGTGGCGAGCTGGGGCGGGCGCAAGAAGGGCACTTCTGCTCCCGCGTGGCTCGCGATCTCCGCAATCTCCTCGTCGTCGGTGGAGACGATGGTTCGGGTCACGTAGGCGGACTGCAGCGCCTGGTCGATGGAATAGGCGATCAACGGGCGCCCGGCGATGGGCAGGACGTTCTTGCGCGGCACGCTCTTCGACCCGCCGCGGGCCGGGATCAGTGCGAGCACACTACGGGCATTCATCACAGCTCCTTGGGAACGGCAGGCTTGCCGCTGGCTTGAGATGCGCGAAGCGCGAGGGCGATGCGCAGGCTGGCCACACCCTCGTCCAACGAGACGCCGGCCGGCCGTCGGGTTCGAACCGCCGTCAAGAACTCGGACAGCTCGTCCAAGAACAGCTGATTCCGCGGGTGGGCGGAGTCGTCATGCTTCTCGACGACGTTTCCGTCGGTTCCCCACAATGTCAGGGTGCCGTCGTCCAGCCGCCAGTCGATGCGGCCGCGGTCGCCGGCGAAGCTCGCACCCCGACGCTTGGGTCGCGAAAGGTAGTCTTGATGCAGGGCGATGGGCAGCGGCCGGCCGTCGGCGCGGGTGTTCTCCAAGATGGAGACGGCAACGTCTTCCACGTCGATGTCCAGGGAGCCGTAGCGCCCGCCGACGGAAAACACCCGCCGGGGCATCCCGAACAGCGCGAGCGCCAGGTCGATCTCGTGGATCTGGGTCAGGGTGACCCCGCCTCCCTGGTCGGCGCGGGACGCATACATCCGCCGATAGTCCTCGTAGGGATGAAACCCCGGCAGGTACTCCCCCACCTCGAAGCGCGCGGCGAACAGCGATCCGACGCGGCCCTTGTCGAGCCAGGAGCGGAGCCGCGAAAACCCCGGGTGCTTGCGGAGCTGATAGCCGACGCTGACCATCAAACCCTTGTCACGAGCGATCCGAGACAGCTCCCCGAGGCCCGTCAGGTCGTGGGAAACGGGCTTCTCCAGGAACAGATCGCAGCCCGCTCGGGCGGCCTCCAGGGCGACGCCCACGTGCAAGCTGGTGGGGTTCGCGACGATGGCGAAGTTCGGCTTTTCGGCGAGCGCGCGGGACAGCTCGCCAAAGGCGCGGATGCCGTAGCGCTGTTCCAGCTCCGCGTCCGGAGTCACGGTCAGCGCGTCGCTCAGCACTGCGGACTCCTTGCGCACACGGTAGGCAACGAGATCGACGTCGTCGCCCATCAGCTGGCGGAGGTTGCGCACGTGGCGCTGCCCCACCCCGCCGAGCCCCACCATCAGCGCGCGAAGCCTCATGCCGCCTCCCGGTTGGCCCGGCCGAGCTCGAGGCGCACGTAGTTGATGGCGCGCAGGGCGTCGAAGCGCGGCTCGCGATCGAAGTAGTGCTGGAGCACGAAGTCGCCGCCGAAGTGCGCGCGAGCCAGCACGTCGAAGAACCCGGAGAAGTTCGCCGAGCCCTTGCCCAACGGCACGCTTCCGCCGCCCACCACGCGATCCTTGACGTGGACGGCCTCGAGCATGGGCAGCAACGGAAGGACGTCACTCGCGATGTCGACGTTCTGAGCGGCGGAGTTTCCCGTGTCGTAGTACGCCCGCACTCGCGGGTGACCGAAGCTCCGTACGAAGCTCGCGTACTCGGCACCCGGGATCTCCATCTCCAGGCCCAGCACCACGCCCATCGCGTCCGCCATCGGCAGACAGGCGCGTACCGCGTCGCGCACCGCCGCGCGCTTGTCTTCGGTGTCCGGAGCGGCCTCTTCCAGGAGCGGGAGCAGGATGCGGCGAGCGCCGATCTCCGCGGCCCAGCCGATGAGCATCTCCAGTCTGCGAGCGTTGTCGCGACGCTTGACCACGTTCGGCTGCGACAGCTGGTGCACCATGAAGTAGTCCGCGCACACGCTGCGAACCGCGATGCCGGTGCGAGCTTGAGTCTCCCGGATTGCCAGACGCCCGGTCGACGAGCAGATGGGGTTTTCGTCCGCGCGCTCTGCCTCGTAGATCCACTCCACGGCGTCGAGCGCCAGATCGCTCGCGAGCGAGAGCTCCTCGCGCCAGCTCGCGTGGGGGAACGCCTGCAGCCTATCGGGAGGTCGCGGAGACAACCGACCTTGCATCACGCCGAGACGGAAGCCAGATGGGATCATGACGGCCTCTCTCAACCCACCCGGCGGAGCTTCTTCATCACGGGGACCTCGTCTGCCGTGATGCGCTTTTCTCCGTCGCCGAGGGCAATCTGGATGGTGCGAATGTCACGCACGAGCTTCATCAAGCCTTGAGGCTCGACGCTGGCGGCCTGATCGGAGCCCCACATGGCCCGGTCCAGGGTGATGTGGCGCTCCACCATGCACGCGCCCAAGGCGACGGCGGCGAAGCTCGCGGCCAAACCCACCTCGTGCCCGGAGTAGCCCACCGGCACGCCGTAGCGCTCGCGGAGCTTCGGGATCATCGCCAGGTTCAGGTCCGCCACCTTCGCGGGGTACGCGCTGGTGGTGTGCAAGATCACCAGGTCGTCCGTTCCCAGCACGTCCACGGCGTGGTCGACCTGCTCCAGGGTGCTCATGCCCGTAGAAAGGATGATGGGACGGCCCATCCGTCGGTGATGCCGAAGGAGCGCGTCGTCCGTCAGCGACGCCGAGGCGAGCTTGTAGGCGGGAGGCTGGAACTGCTCGATGAAGTCCACGCTGGCTTCGTCCCAACACGAGGCGAACCACTGGATGTTCTTGTCGGCGCAGTACGTGCTGATGTGATGGTAGGCGTCGGCGTCGAGCTCGAGCCCGCGCTTGAGATCTCCGTTGCTGGCGCCGAACGGATTGTCGCGGGGCCGCGCCAGCTCTTCGGCGGAATACACCACCTCCACGGTCCGTTTCTGGAACTTCACGGCCTGGCAGCCGGCGATGGAAGCCACGTCGACGAGCTTCTTGGCGAGGTTGAGATCGCCGTTGTGGTTGATGCCGATCTCGCCAACGACGTAACAGGGAGCGTCGTCGCCCACGGGCAGGTTGCCAATCATCACTCGCGCCATTCCGGACCTCCTGGTGCCCGGAGTCAGTGCAAGTGGCGTGCCCTACCTCTTGGTCGCTACCACGAGCAGCATGCGCTCCTTGGAGAAGCGCACCAGCTTGCTCGTCTTCATGCGATCGGGAAGCAAGGTGGCAATGTCCGCCACGAAACCGAGATAGGGCCGTTTCCACAGGAACGGCAGCTGCCGGAAGCGCTCCGCGTGCACGATGGCGAAGCCATGACTGGTGACGCACTCCGAGAGGCCGTTCAGGGTGAACGGACGAACGTGGGTCCAATCGTCATAGAAGTGACGCCACTGCGACCGCCAATCTGGCACCATGCTCACCAGCCGGCCGCCCGGCACCAGCACACGGCGGCACTCGTCGAGGACCCGCGTCACGTCCGTCACGTGCTCGAGCACGCTCTTGTTGAACACGACCTCGAAGCTGTCGTCGGCGAAGGGCAATCCGTCCCGCTCGAAGTCCGCGACCTTCACCGGTTCCACGAAGCGACGGTCCTGAGGCAGGGCGCGATCCACGCCCATGACCTCGAATCCCAAGGTGCGGAATCCATGTAGGAATTCGCCGCGCCCCGAGCCCAGATCCAGGAGCCGCCCGCGACTGGGCAGGTGGTGCTCACCGAGGTAGGCGCACAGCGCGTCGGGGTAGCTGGTGTAGGGGCGCGCCTGTGCGGAATAGCGCACGTCCAGGTAGCGCCCGAGGGCGTCGCTCACCCGAGGTTCCATTGCTGGTCCTGGCTGCGGCGGTCCCGCGCGTCTTGCGCGATGATGCGGAGCGCGGTGCGACCGATCTCGTCGGCGATGGCCAAGCTGTCGACGAAGGGCGCCGCGACTTCACTCAAGGGTAGCGGCTCGTCGAAGCCGGCGCTGCGAGCGGGAACGCTACGCGGTGCGCTCAGGTGCATGGGTGCGGGCGGACCGCCTCTGCCCAACGCATCGGGGCCGTCTTTCAACGCCAGCTCGGCCATGGAGCTGACGGATCGGATGTAGGCGCCTTCGTTACCCGTGAAGTAGCCGCGCTCCTTCAAGCCCCGGACGAACCCTTGGCTGTCCCCTCGTTCCGCCGCCTCGAGAGCCTTCGGGTAGCGCTGCTTGAGGAGCCGCACGTAGTCCGTGGCCCCTTCCTCGGCGCTGCCGTACGCCCGAAAGCGGTCCACGATGGTTCGCTCACTGTCGCCCCAGCCCTCTCGCGTCTTCTGGGCCACGGACAGGCCGCTCGGCCCGGTCCCTTTGAGCCCACCGAAGTTGAAGTTGTACATGCTCGCGCCCCGCCCGGTTTCGTGCGCCCACTGCGCGGACAGCACCGCCACCGTCTCCTTGGACGCGGGGCGCCCGGTCACGGCCGAGAATGCGCTCTTCAAGGCTTCTGCAGCTTGCCCACCCGTCAGCTGGGTCCGCACGGCACGCACGACGGCGGGGCTGGACGGCGGGGTGGGAACGTCTACGGCCCGGATGCCCGCGGGGGCGACGGGAAGGGTGGCTTGAATCGGCATGGCGAGTCTCCGTCAGCGCAAGAACCGCGCCAGCCTCAGCCTTCCAGCTCCGCCTTCAAGGTCGTCAGCTCTTCCAAAAGGGGCAAGAGCTCGGCCTCGAGGCCGCGGTTTCCGATCAGCGCCAGGGCCTGCTCCACGGTGTGGATGTCTCGCCGCACCGCCTTGCGTCGGGCCTGGCGGATCACACGGATGGCGAGCGGTGGGATCTTCGCGACCAATGCGCCGATTTTCGTGGCGCTGGCGTAGGCGTCGTTGAGCGCCAGGAGCAGCTCGAGGAACTGGTCGATGTAGCGCAGATCCTCAGGCCCCACTCGAGGGCTGGGTTCCTGCTCCGCGCGCACCGCCACCGGCATGCCCTCCTTACTTGCGAAAACCGGGCCGACCCTCGCGCTCCCCCTCGACGCCAACTCGGGATCCCGCAGCGCCAAATCGGTGACTGTCGTCACGTCAAGACGTCGCCACGACGGCGCGAATTCGAGGGCGGGAGCCCGCCGTTCCGGTGGCCCGGTCCTTGCTGTGCGCGAGTCCTGATGCTCACCGCCCAACGGCTCTCGACTCACCCGCCGTCCAGGCCGGTGCGTAAGCCCACCCCGCACGTGCTGTTCGTCGACGACGAGCCGGCAGTGCTGCGAGGCATCGGCCGATTGCTGGGTGCCTCGGAGCCGACCTGGCAGCTTTCCTTCGCCAACAGCGGCAGCGACGCGCTGGCGGCGCTGGAAGAGTCCGCCTTCGACGTCGTGGTTTCCGATCTGAACATGCCTCGCATGGATGGCGCCACGCTGCTGTCGGAAGTGCAGAAGCGCCACCCCGACATCGTACGCTTGGTGCTCTCTGGCATGAGCAGCCCGTCGATGGTGTTTCGCACCGTCCCGGTCGCCCACCAGTTCCTCACCAAGCCCTTCGAGCCGATCCGATTCCGCTCGACGCTGCGCGAGGCCTTCGAGCTTCGCTCCCTGCTCGGCGATCCAGTGCTTCGGGCGCTGGCCGGCAAAAAGAACCGGCTGCCCTCCCCGCCCAAGACGTTCGCGGCGCTGCAGCAGGCGCTGGCCAACCCCCGCGCGAGCGTGCGAGACGTCGGCAGCATCATCGAGAAGGACATCGCGCTGTCCGCCCAGCTGGTGCGGCTGGCGTCGTCTGCGTTCTTCGGGCTGCCCAGTCGGGTGTGCACGCCGCACGGCGCCGTCGCCTACCTGGGCTTCGAGACCATCAAGGCCGTGGTTCTATCTGCGGAGCTGATGGAAATGTTCCGCCCCAACGTGCCCTCACGGGACTTCGACGTCGAGAAGCTGCAGCGGGACGCCGTGTGCACCGCGCACTTGGCGCGTCGCATCTTGGCCGGAACGGGCATGGGCGACGACGCGTTTTTGGCGGGGATGGTCCACGAGGTGGGAGTCTTGCTGCTCGCGGCCAGGACACCCACGCAGCTCTCGGAAGTGAAACGCCTGGAGCGCAGTGGCGTTCCCCCGCTGGACGCTGAACGGGAGGTCCTCGGCGTCACCCACGCCGAGCTGGGCGCGTACCTGCTCGGGCTGTGGGGCTTCCCGCACAGCGTGATCCACGCCGTGGCCAGCCACTGGCAGCCGCAGCGCAGCTTGGAGCCTCGCCTCGGCGTGTCACTGGCCGTGAGCATCGCCGCTCGGCTGGCGAAGGATCCCGAGACGGCGCTCGAAGAGGAACCGTTACCGGGGGCCTTCACGCTGGACGGAACGCTGCTTCGCCTGTTGGGGCTCACCTATAGACTCGACGACTGGCGCGGCTACGCGCGGAAGACCACGGAGGAAACCTGACATGAGCACCGGGATCTGGTCTGCGGCCTCCGGCGCCACGGGACAAAGCTTCGCCCTCGACGTCTCCGCCAACAACATCGCGAACGCCACGACGCCCGGGTTCAAGGCCGACCGCGCCGTGTTTCGCCAGGAGCTGTCGCGCGCAGTTCAGTCCTTGGGCAGCCGCAGCATGCGCTACTCCGTCGTGCGCAGCACGGCGCCGAACCTCGAGGTCGGCAACATCGTGCGCACCGCGCGCCCCATGGACGTGGCGCTGCGGGATCCCGAGTCCGTGTTGGTGGTGTCGACTCCGCAAGGCGAGCGCTACACGCGCGCTGGCTCGGTGCAGATCCAATCCAACGGAAACCTCGTGACGCGCGAAGGCTACGCGTTCCTGGGTCCGGACAAGAAGCCGCTGCGGGTGGCCACGGATGGCGCTCGCGTGGAGATCGGCCGCGACGGCAGCATCAACGTGGACGGCATCGCGTCGGGCTCACGCCTCCTGACGCTGAAATTCCCTCCGGGAACCCTGGACAAGGACGGCAACGTGCTACTCAAGGCGCGGCCCGGCGCTCCTCCGCCCGTTCCGGTCGACGCGGATCTCGAGCCCGAGGCGTTGGAGATGTCGAACGCTTCGCCGGTGACGAGCATGACCAGCTTGGTGACCGCATCGCGCCAGTTCGAGATGCTCACCAAGGTCATCGAAGCCTTCTCCTCGGTGGACCACAAGGCAGCCACGGACCTGATGTCCCGCCGCTGATTGACGCCGAACGCTTTCGCTCCTCCACTGCCGGGATGCACTCCATCCCGATCCTCACCACCTTCGACGCACCTCCCGGCTCGCGCATCGAGCGCATCGTCGGACCTTGCTGGGGTATCACGGTGCGTTCCCGCAGCGTGGTCGGTACTGCCTGTGCCGGCTGCCAACAGATCTTCGGCGGCGAGATCTCCGCGCTCACCACCTTGGCCACGGATTCACGCAACGAAGCCATGGCGCGCCTCGAGAAACACGCCATCGAGCAGGGCGCCAACTGCGTCCTGGGCATGCGCTTCGATTCCGGCGAGCTGATGCAGAACACCAACGAGATCGTCGCCTACGGCACCGCGGTCGTGCTCGCCCGAGAGTGATGCACGCGCTCTCGCCCACGCGACCACCGCGCGTGTCCAAGGCGCTCTCGCGCCGTATCGATCGACTGTCGCGGGCCGCGCATCGCTTCCATCGCTTCGCCCACCACCCGCTCTGCGATCGCTACGCCGCGGAAGTGTTCCACGTCTCCAGGCGGGGTCGCCTTTGCAAGGGCTGCACCCTGACCCTCGGCGGCGCCCTGCTCGGCGCCGCGCTTGCCCCGGTCTTCCGCCTCGGCGCGCTGCCCGCCCTCGCCGTCGTCGCCCTCGGCGTCGCCCTCGCGGTGGTGTCCCTCCTCCGGCCCGTGTCCAAGTGGCTCGGTCGCTTCGTCCCCGCCTTGGCCGCGACCTTCGTCGCCACCCGCGGCCTCGCCGCGGGAGACACCTCGGGCGTCGCTTTCGCGCTCGTGGTGCTCGCCCTCGCTACCGTGCTGTTCTTGCTCTACCGCCGCCGGGGCCCGAACCGCTCGCCCTGCAGCAGCTGCCCAGAGCGCGATCGCTCCCCCTGCAGCGGCTACCTGCCCATCGTTCGCCGGGAGCGCGCGCTGCTTCGCATCACCCGACCGCTTCTGGCTCCCGACCGCCTCTGATTGGTTTTCTTGTTGGTCCGCCGCGGCTACTTCGCGGTCACCATGGGCACGAAGCGCACGTCCATCAGATCCTCCTTCACGAACGCTTCGCTCCCCTTCGCCGTACGCGTCCAACGCTGGAGCGTCTGGGTATCGCCTTGCCGTCCCACAGGCACCACCAAGCGTCCCCCGATCGCGAGTTGCTGGAGGAGCGCTCGCGGCACCTTGGGCGGCGCGGCGGTCACGACGACCACCTGGAACGGCGCCTCCTCCGGCCACCCCCCGTAACCATCGCCGGTGACCAGCGCTACGCGGTCCGGTCCGTAGCCCGAGCGGCGCAGGTTGTCCTTCGCGAAACGCGCGAGCTCAGGGACGATTTCGATGCTGAACACCTTGCCACACAGCTCTGCGAGCACCGCCGCCTGGTAGCCGCTGCCGGTTCCGATCTCCAGGCATCGGTCCGTCGACTTCGGCCGAGCCGCGTCGGTCATGGCCGCGACCACGTACGGTTGGCTGATGGTCTGACCCCAACCGATGGGGAGCGGCCGGTCGCTGTAGGCGAACTTCCGACTCGCCGACGGCACGAACTCGTGGCGGGGAACCGTGCGCATCGCAGCGAGCACCCGGGCATCCCGCACGCCCCGCGATTGTACCGTCGCGCGCACCATGGCCTCGCGCTCCTGGACCAGGTCCGAGGCCTTCTTCTCGCAGGCCGAGAGCGCGAAGAGGATCAGGACCGAGCCCCAGCGCATGGCCCCCTTGCCGTAGCGCGCCGCATCCGGGTTGGCAATCGGAGGCGGGCAAGGTAGGAACGCCGCTCTCTTCGAGCACACGGCAGATGCTTTCGGACTCGAGTGCCGTCGAAATCGGCGAACGGATCACCCGCGGCGAGCTCCGCCCTCTGGAGGTCGTCGAGCATTACCTCGGGCGCATCCGCGACTGGGACGCGGAGCTCGCATCGTTCGTGGAGGTCCACGACGAACGCGTGCGCCGCGACGCCGCGCGCAGCCCATCGTCCGGCCCCCTCGCGGGAGTGCCCGTCGCCATCAAGGATCTGAACGCCGTGGCGGGCAGCCACATGCGTCTGGGCTCGGCCGCCACGGAGTGGTTGTGGACGCCCTTCGACGATCTCGCGGTGCGCCGCCTTCGCGAAGCCCACATGCTCATGCTGGGCAAGACCTCCACGTCGGAGCTCGGCGTGCTGCCCGTCACCGAGCCCAAGATCCACGCCCCAACACGCAACCCCTTCGATCCCGAGCGCAGCGCGGGAGGCTCCAGTGGCGGCTCGGCGGCAGCGGTCGCCGCACGCCTCGCGCCGCTCGCCCTCGGCAGCGACGGCGCGGGCTCCGTGCGCATTCCCGCTGCCTTCTGCGGAGTGGTCGGCTTCAAGCCCTCGCGGGGTCTGATCGTGAATCCCTTCGGGCTCGACGCTCCGGATCTGATCTGGACCTGCGGGCCCATCGCACGCAGCGTGGGCGACGCCGTGGCGCTGTTGGACGTGCTGGCCACCACCTCCGGCTCCGCCCTCGGCGCGGCCTTCGACCGCTGGCAGCGCCGGCGAAGCCGTCACCCCGAGCCAGGTCCAAAGCCGGGCTTCTCGGCGACGCTGGAGCATGCTCCCGAGCGCCTCGAGATCCGGTACACCACGCGCTCCGTCCTTGGAGACAGCGACCCATGTGTCGCGGCCACCATCGAGAAGGTCGCGAAGCGTTTGGCGGCCATGGGCCATCGCGTGCGCGAGATGCCCGCCGTGGGCGGCACCACTCCGGAAGAGTTCTTGCCCCTGTGGCAAGCCAACTCGATGGTCATGCCACGCCTCGACGAGCGCCGCCTCGAGCCCTTCACGCGCTGGCTCCGGCAGGGCTCCCGCAAGGTCTCCCGCAGGCAAGCGCGGACGCTCACGCACACCATCGCGCGTCGAGTGCTCGACGCGTTCGCGGACGCGGACGTGTGGCTCACCCCCACCGTGAAGACCCCCGCGCCGCCGGTAGGACTGTTTCGAGATCTCGCACCCGAGGAGATCTTCGACCGCGCCGCCCGCGTGGCCGCCTTCACGGCACCCTTCAACGTGACCGGTCAGCCCGCCATCAGCCTGCCCGCCGGGCTGTCTCCCGACGGGCTGCCGATCGGGGCTCAGCTGGTGGGCCGGCTCCACGGCGACGAAACCCTGCTGCGCCTGGCGCGCGCCCTCGAGCTCGAGCTGCCGCCGCTGCCGCTACCCGCCCAGCCCTGGTTCAGGCGATGACGCGGTATTCCGGCGGCACGTCGGAGTCGACGATGGCAGCGCCCACGCTCTCGGCGGCCTGCTCGATCTGACTCCACACCACCTGCAGGTGCATGCGCAGCACGCTGGTCCCCACCCACAAGACGTACGGCGTCCGGAGCTCTTGATACAGCCAGGTTTGGTCCACGCGGCAGCGCTCGGGGCCCAGCTCGGTCACCTCGAACGCGGAGCTGCCGGCGATGTACGACCCTTCCAGGTACACGTACTTCACTCGGGCCGGGAAGTGCGTGACGTCGAGCTCCGTGAGCTCGCCGAAGTCACTGGTGAACGCGTCCTCCATCGAGCGCACGGCCCCCGACACCATCCGCGCGATGCCGTTCTGCTGCGACCATCCCGCCATGCGCGACACCCACTCGTCATTGCCGCTGCGCTGGCGGATCAGCTCCCTCACGCTGAAGCGCCCTTGAAAGCGTTGCCCGACCGCGAACGGCTTGCCCAGCTCGGCCCGCGGCCGCATCACCCGCACCAGCCCGAAAGCGCGATCCGGATCCGCCATCGACCCGGCGAAGGCAGCGGCAAACTCCCGCGCGCTGGCGCTCACGACGAAGCTTCGCACGTCCCGCTTGATCGTGATCGGTGAGCTCGAGTCCAACGGCAGCACGGCGCGGCGCACGAGATCGCCTTCCCAAGCGTCGAAGCTCCAAGTGAAGCTGTCCGTTTTCGTCACGCTCGTCTGCATCACCGACATGGCCGGCCAATAGCCTGTCCATTCGGTGATTGCGATGGAATTCAGCGACGCGGTGCGCGGCGCAGGTCGAGAACCGGGAGTTCTTGCGACAAGAGCTCCTGCTTCAGCTCGCTCCAGCTGCGAGGCTCCTCGAGCAGATCGTATTCGCCCTTGCAGGCTCCGGTGTCGTAGCCCTGCATCACGTCGTCGGCGTTCTTGATGGCTCGGTCGCGGTCTTCGCCGATCAGTTGACCGTACACGTAGAGCTCCGCGGCGACCTGGAGCGCACCCAGCGGGCAGCGCTTGCTCTTGTCGCGAGCGCGGCGCGCCCGCCGCGCGGCGCGCTGTACGCGCTTGAGCCGCTCGAAGTACATGGGCACGAAGTCCCGTAGGTTTTTGGCGTAGTGGTCTCCCTCCCACGACTCCAGACCGCGTACTTCGAGCTGCAGCGCCAAGGAGGGTCCGCAGGAAACCCGTGCGCAGGGCGCCACCGTCAGCGCGAACATGCGATAGGCGAACTCGGGAATGCCGTCGCGATCCAGGTCCTGGATGCAGGTCGGGCACGCCGGCACGCTCTTGGGTTCCACGAACTCGTCGTGCGAAAGCTCGAGCACCTTGGGCGCCGCTACGCCGCAGTTGGCGCCGCAGGGCGTGAGGTGCAAGACGACGAACCGCGCTCCATCTCCGTGGAGGTCCCAGAGCAGCTTGCCTCTCTTGGTCTTCACCACATCGATCATCCCGCTCTCGCCGGTGTGCACCTTGAACGGGCCGGCGCCCACCGCGACGAAGCGCGAGAGCTTGTACGCCGGTGCCTTTGCCGCCGAGGGATCCATGAGCACGATGGCCGCGTGGTGGTCGGGGATTTCCACGGTCTTCTTCACCAGCCAGCCGTCCCGCGTGGCATCGGCGATCACGCGGCGCAGGTTGTCCCGGAAGCTCTTCTCCTCCGTGGGAGGCTCCGGCGCGACGGGCTTCGCTGGGGCGGGAGCGGCCACCCGGAAGGAGCTGGGGTCCTCGGCAGGACGCCCGGTCCCGCACGCCACCGCCAAGAGCGCGAACAGAATCAGCGCGAGACGACGCCGCATCAGCCCAGAACGTCGGCGATCGTGTACAAGCCCGGCTTCTTTCCCACGAGGAAGCGAGCGCCGCGCAGCGCACCATGGGCAAACAGCTCGCGACTGGTCGCCCGGTGAGTGAGCTCCAGCCGCTCCCCCGGCCCCAGCAAGTACACCGTGTGGTCGCCCACCACGTCTCCGCCGCGCACGCCAAACACCCCCATTTCCTCGTCCGTGCGGGCGCCCACTTCGCCGCCACGACCGTGCAACTCCCGGAGCTCGCCGCGCACCGCGCGCGCCGCGTCCGCCAACCGCCGAGCCGTGCCGCTGGGCGCGTCCACCTTGCGACGGTGATGGATCTCCACGATCTCCACGTCGTAGCCGAGCCCCAATCGGCGCAGCGCTTGCTCCACTACCTCGGCCAGCACCTGCACGCCGAGGCTGGTGTTCGGAGCCCACAGCACCGGCACGCTCTCGGCCGCCTTGTCGAGCGCCTGCCGCCCGGCCGCGTCCAGATTCGTCGTGCCGCTCATCACGGCCACTTTCTGGCGTGCCGCCACCGCCAGCAATCCGGGCACCGCAGACGCGACGGAGAAATCCACCACCACGTCGGCTCCCAGGAGCCCCGCGCCCAGATCCGCCGTGGCTTCCACGCCGATGGGCCCCACACCGGCGATCTCACCCACGTCCCGCCCCTGACCCGGGTCCACGCTGGAGCACACGGCGCCGACGATCTGCACGTCGTCCATGCCATGAGCGAGGCGAGCCACCGTGGCGCCCATACGCCCGGTGGCTCCGTGCAACGCCAGCCTCACGACTTCTCGTACTCCGCGACGACTTTGAGAGCGGTCTCTCGCGCTGCCCCGCTGGCAACCACCAGCGGCAAGCGCACGGCGTCGTTCATGCGACCCTTGGCCGCGAGCACTGCCTTGGGCACCTGCGGATTGGGTTCGATGAACAGCACCTTGTGCACCGGGTACAGCGCCAGGTGCTTCTTCCGCGCCGCCTCCCAGTTGCCGGCCTCCACGTCCGTGACGACCTGGCTGACTTGCTTCGGGAAGATGTTGGAAGTGACGCTGATCACGCCCTTCACGCCCACCGCCATCATGGAAAGCGTCAGCGGATCGTCGCCGCTCATGAACGTGACGCGATCGCCCGCACGACGCAGGACTTCCTGGCAGTACGCCACGTTGCCGGTGGCGTCCTTCACGCCGACGACGTTCTTGCACGCGTCCAAGAGCCGCAGCGTGCTGTCCGCGGAAAGCTCCACGTTGGTGCGACCGGGAATGTTGTACAGCACCACCGGCGCGCCGACCGCTTCCGCGATGGTGCGCACGTGTTGGAACATGCCTTCCTGGTTCGGCTTGTTGTAGTAGGGCATCACGATCATCACGGCGTCCGCGCCGGC
Organism: Polyangiaceae bacterium; assembly: GCA_020633235.1. Classification (NCBI taxonomy): domain Bacteria; kingdom Pseudomonadati; phylum Myxococcota; order Polyangiales; family Polyangiaceae; species Polyangiaceae bacterium. The sequence continues at coordinate 761,747 of JACKEA010000003.1, forward strand.
TTCCAGTGCCGCCTTGCTCGCGTCGATGCTCTTCTTGGTGTTATTCGAGCCGGTTCCCGCCAAGATCGGCACCTTGCCCTTGGCGAGCTTCACCGTGCGCTGGATCACCTCGCGCTGCTCGGCGTCCGTCAGGGTCGGCGTCTCGCCGGTGGTGCCGCAGGGCACGAGCCCGGCGATGCCGCCATCGAGCTGCCCGGTCACGAGGGCGTCGAAGGCGTCCCAGTCGATGGCGCTTCCGTCTTTGGTGAAGGGGGTGACGAGCGCCGTGTAGGCGCCGCGAAGCTGTAGACCGCTCATGCCGAGACTATTTGCCTCTTGGGCAGCGAACGCAACTTCCATGAGACTGCGCGCACATCTCGCGACCTTGCGCCGCATCCGGGTCCGCCGGGTGCTCCCCGCTGGCAGCACGCGCTTCGTCCTTCATTTTTGTCGGTCCGGCGCGAAGCCCGTCCCGCTGCGGAGCCCGTGGCAGCGGCGCGCTGCGCTCACCCCCCGGCGCAGGCGCGCTTCAGCACCGCATACACGTCGGGATGATTCTGCAGCTCCTGGTGCACCATGCCCCCGAGGCAGCTCGTCTCGAAGTGGGCGCCCGGATCCATGCGCGCCGGGCCGGAAGCGCTCGGCACGCGCACGAGCACGTCGCCCGCCAGCCAACCGAGAGGATGGTGCGGGTCGGAAGTGATGGTGGCCGAGACGAAGTAGTAGCTGGCCTGGGGCAGGAGCCGCGCTGGCTCATCGCCGTCGAGCACCTGGCCGCGCCGGAGGTCCTGCATCCCCGCGCTGCGGCGCCGGAGGATTTCGCCGGGGATCCGAGTGCTGGGCCAGTCGATGCCGGCGAGCAGCGTGGCGGCGGCGCTTCCGAGCTGCTCCAGCGGCGCGCCCTGGTGCGGCGAGCCCAGCGAGAACACCCGGCTCACCCGCGAGGGCCAACCGTACCCTCGCTCGACGGCTTGGTGACACGCGCTCTGCAGCACCAGGCCCCCCATGCTGTGGCCGACCAGCACCAGCTCTTGCGGGAGGCGTTGCTCGAAGGCCCGCTCCAAGGCGTCGGCCAAGAGGCTGCCGTTTTCCACGACTCGGCGCCCGGAGTTATAGCGCACGAACAGCGGCGCAAGCCCCGCGTCTTTCTCCAGCAAGGTGCCGAAGCACTGCGCGGCGTCCCCGTGGGCCTCGAAGGCGTTGAAGCACCAGGACCACTCCGTGGTGCCGAGCCCGTGAACGTACACGGCGAGCCGCGCGGGCAGCTCTGGAGTGCCGGAGGTGGCGTCCAGGTAGCGATCGCGGAAGCGCAGCGAGAGGCCCAGATCCAGGGGATTGTTCGAGCGCTGCAGGTAATCCCCGACGGCCCCATTGAGGGCGCCGAGGGCGGCGTCCGAGATCCATGCGGCGGTGCCCGCGATGTCGGAGCGCATCTCGATGGGCTCCGCTTCGTCCGCCAGGCGCCCGAGCACGGGCTCGAGCCCCGCGTCCGTGATGAACCGGACGGCGTGATTCACGCCACGCACGGAGCCCAGGGTGATGGCCAGAGACGCTCGGTACACGCCGTCTGCCAGCTTGGCCGGTCCGGAAAGCTCCGGCGAGACGTCGAGCACGCGCAGCGCATTGCGACGAATCGAGGCGTGCCCCTCTTCGACCATGTCCGCGGTGAAGTCGACCGCGTCGTGGATCAGCGCCTTGAGGCCGCGAACGCGTCGTCTCATCGAGAGACGAAGAGGGTAGCACGGGGGTCGGCGGGGCCGCCCCGCGGCGGCCCGGGCGGGCGGGTTCCGCGACGGCCTGGGCGGGCGGGTTCCGCGGCGGACCAACAAAAAAGAAGACGGCCCGCAGGTGGGTCACGGGGCTTTGGAGCGCTGCAAAGGGCAGGAGTCGCGGGCGTGCTGAGCCACGTCATTTGCGTTTGCGCAAGTCGGCCGTACGAACACCCGGAATCGGCCTCGTGTCGCACGCAGGCCTCGTCAGGAGAACACGCGCATGCCCGCAATCACTTGGGGACCCCAGATTCAGCTCGGTATCGAGGTGATCGACTCCCAGCACAAGCGCTTGGTGGATCTGATCAACGAGCTCGGCCAGGCCATGGACGACGGTCGCGGCCCCGAGGTGATGGCCAAGACGCTCACGGAGCTGGTGGACTACACCCACTACCACTTCAAGACGGAAGAGACGCTGCTCCACGAGCACGACTACGAAGATCTGAAGCAGCACCGCCGCGAGCATCGGATCTTCACGGACCAGATCGAGATCTACAAGGACCGCTTCGAGTCGGGATTCCAGAGCGTGACGAAAGCGCTGATGGACTACCTGAGCGGCTGGCTCGTCACGCACATCACGGTGTCCGACCGCGCCTACCTGGAAACGCTGAAAGAAGGCGGAGTGAAGTAGTCACGCCGGCCGGCGGAAGCTCGCGACGAAGTAGCCTTCCGTTCCGTGCCGATGGGGCAACAGAAAGGAGCTCGTGGCGCCGGGCGTGAGCAGGTGCGCGAGCTCCGGTGCGTCGAAGGGTGCCGCTTCGAGCACGTCGGAGACCCGCTTGCACAGCGCGGGGCCTTCTTCCGGCAACACGCTGCAGACCGCGAACACCACGCGACCGCCCGGCTTCGCGTGGCGGAGGGCGCGACGCAGGATCTGCTCCGCGAGCTTGGCCAGCCGCGCGGGATCTTCGGCGCGCAAGCGATGGGCGATCTCCGGGCGGCGCTCGAGAGTGCCGACGCCGGTGCAGGGGGCGTCCACCAACACGCGGTCGAAGGCTTCCGGCACGCCGCCGCTGCCCACGGTCCAGTCCACGCCCGCGGTGTGCACGGCCGAGAGCCCGAGGCGCGCGCTCTCGCTGTCGAGGGCCGCGAGCTTCTCGGGGTACAGATCCGTGGCCCACACTTCGCCGGCAGCGCCCACTTGCTCCGCGAGCAGCGTGGTCTTCTGACCGCGCCCCGCGCAGGCGTCGAGCACGCGCTCTCCCGGGCGGGCACCGAGGGCGAGACCCACGACCTGCGCGCCCTCTTCTTGAATCACGAAGCGGCCTTCCGCGAAGCCTTCGCGCAGGCGTAGATCGCCGCCGCCGGTGAGCAGCCGCGCGCGGGGGGAAGCGCGCCCTGGCTCCGCCTCTTCCAGCCACGCGGGCAACGGTGCGTCACCCACCACGCGCACGCCGACCTTCACGCCGCGCCCCGGGTCCGCGCCCACGAGAGCGCGCGCTTCGTCGTCTCCCACCGCAGCGGTGAGCCGCTCCCAGAGCCAGGGCGGCACGCTCTCCACCACCGCCTGGCCACGCGAGAGCTCGAGCGGTGCGGAGGCGACTTTGCGCAGCACCGCGTTGGCGAAACCCGCGACGCGCTTGCCCTGCTCCCGGGTGATGGCACCGACCGCGGCGTTCACCGCCGCGTGGGCGGGCACGCGATCGAGGAGCAGGATCTGATAGGCCGCCACCAGCATGTGGGCGACCGCCGCCGGATGCGTCTTGCCGAGCCCGCGCGGCGCGAAGCGCGACAGCCGCGTGAGCAGCGCGGCGCGACAGCGCAAGGTGCCGTAGCTGAGCTCCGTCGCCAGTGCGCGATCCCTGGGGTCGAGCTCCGGATGCCGCGCGAGCTCCGCGTCGAGGGCCGCCGCGGCGAAGGCGCCGTCGCGCTCCACGCGCGTGACCACCCGCGCGGCGATGCTGCGAGCGTCCGTCTTCACCCGGTGAGCTCGCGCAGCTGACCGACGATCACGTCCCAGCGACGCTCCACGTCGTTTTTGAAGGCCAGCGCCATCAGGCCGACCAGGATCATCATGCCCACCAAGTGGGCGATCTCTCGCACCCGGAGCGGCAGCGGTCGGCGCAGCACGGCCTCTATGGCGAAGAACATCAGATGTCCGCCATCGAGCACCGGGATGGGCAACAGATTCACGAGCCCCAGGTTGATGCTGATGAGGGCCATCACCCACACGAAGAAGTCGGGGCCCTTGCGTCCTTCCTCCCCCGCCACCTCGTAGATGGTGATGGGACCGGATAGAGATTTCAGGCTGATCCGTCCCTGGGCCAAGCGCACGATGCCGATCATCACGAAACGCGTGACGTCTACCGTCTCTTCGATGGCCTTCTCCATCGCGTAGCGAACCGGCGTCGGGTGGTCGACCTGCTTCTCCGGCGCCAGGGGGATCCAATGCTGCACCCTGAGCACGTAACGCGCGAAGGTCTGACCGTGCTCGTCCGTGAAGTCCTCGCGCCGCATCTGGAACGTTCCGGAGCGCTCACGACCCTCCCGGGCGGCCAGGTAGTCGATGCGGTGGGGTCTATCCGGCGCCGCCAGCACGCGCTCGCGAAAGGTGGACCAAGCAGGGACGGGCTCGTCGTCCAAGCGCAGGATCTTGTCTCCGGGGCGCAAGCCGGCCTTGTGCAGGTAGCTGTCTTCCGGAACCACCGCGGCGTACAGATCTGCCAGCTCGATGCCGGTGCTGGAGGAGAGATCCGTTCCGCTGGCGTCCGGCGTGAGCGCGACCACGCCGGACTCGAACACCGCCATGTTCGCCAATCCGCCCAGTGCTTCCGGGACCGTCACCGGCCGCAGGTACGTGACCGGCACGGTCTCGCCGCGGTTTTCGGACAGCGCGCGATCGAGATCCATGAAGCGCCGCACGGGCTGCCCGGCCACGTGGGTGATGACGTCGAAGCTCCGGAGGCCCGCGCGAAACGCTGGGGAATCCGTATTGGCGATGCCGATCACGGCGGCCGGGGCGGAGGGCTGGATGCCCACGGTGCCCACCCGCTCGACGATGTCGAGCTCGCGGCGCTCGACGGTCTCCTCCGCGGTGACCTCCACCTCCACCTGCTTGTTGTCGCGAAACACCGTGAAGCGCACCGGCTTGCTCGGGTTCTTGCTGACGATGCGCTTGAGCTCGTCGAAGGTACCGACGTCTTGCCCGTTCACCGCCATGATGCGGTCGCCGGGAAACAGCTTGCCCGCCGCAGGGTGGCCCGGCAGCACCACGCCCACCGTGGGCGGCAGGAAGGGCCCGTCGGTGACGAACACGGAGAAGTACAGGAGGACCGGGAACACCAGGTTCATCATTGGCCCGGCCAGCACCACGATGATGCGCTTGTAGATGGGCAGGGACTCGAAGGTGCGGTTCTTGTCCTCCGGCAAGACGATGTCCGTCTTGCTCGCTTCCAGCATCTTCACGTAGCCGCCCAGGGGCAGCAGGCTGATGCAATACTCCGTTTCCCGGCCCCGGAGCCGCAGGATCTTCGGGCCGAAGCCCAGACTGAAGGTGAGCACCTTGACGCCGAAGATCTTGGCGAAGGCGAAGTGTCCGAGCTCGTGGACGAAGATGAGTGAGCTCACCAGGATGACGAAGTAGAGGAGGTCCATCGCGGTGGGCCGGGCGTCTGGCCTCGAAAGAGGGGCGCGAGCGTAGCATGAGGCGAAAGGCCCGGGTACCTTCCGGCCCATGACCAGCGTTCCGCGCGGAAAGACGCCGCGAGAGTGCCGTGTGCAGCTCCACCAGCTGATGCTCCCCGAACACGCCAATGCCTACGGCAACGTGCACGGCGGCCTGATCATGAAGATGGTGGACGAGACCGGCGGCATCGCCGCCATGCGCCACGCGCAGCGGCCCTGCGTGACGGTGGCGATGGACTCGATGACGTTCGTCTCGCCCGTGCACGTGGGCGAGCTCTTGGCCTGCGTGGCGAGCGTGAACTTCGTGGGCAAGAGCTCTCTCGAGGTCGGCGTGCGCGTGCACGCGGAGAATCCCATCACCGGCGAGGTCACGCATACGAACTCCGCGTATCTCGTGTACGTCGCGCTCGACGACGACGGCAACCCCACCAGCGTGCCGCCGCTCGTTCTCGAAACCGAGGACGAGCGACGGCGGTTCCGCGAGGCGGAGGAACGTCAGCAAGCGCGCCTCACCCGACGCAAGAAGTGATCACCGGAACGCGTCTACGTGCTCGGCGATGAAGGCATCGAAGCGCTGCCCTTCTTCACCCAAGACGTCCTTCACCACGGGTGACACCTCCGCGGCCCAGCCGTTGGCCTTTATCGCTTCGAGAGCGACGATGCCCTCCACCATCCAATCCGGAGCGCCGCTCGAGCGCATGCCGGCGGCGAGCTGCTCCGGCGGCAGGTCCACGTAGCGTACGGTGCGTCCCCTCGCCTCGCCGATGACTTCCGCCACCTGTTCGTCGGATAGCGCCTCGGGCCCCGTCAGGGAGTAGGTCTTTCCCGCGTGGGGGGCGGGATCCACCAGGATTTTCGCCAGCACGCGGCCGATGTCGCGGGAGCTCAGGTAGGCGCTCTTGCCACCCTTGGAGGCGCCGTAGAAGGCGCCGTCCTTCTTGATGGTGTCCGCTTGGAACTTCACGAAGTTGTCCTGGAAGAAGAGCGGCCGGACGATGGTGTGGGCGAGACCGCTCGCCTTCAGCGCTTCTTCCACGCGACCGTGCTGCCGTGCGAGGTCGAAGCTGGCGTCGGGAGAGACGCCGGCCGCGCTCAGCCGCACCACATGGGAGACGCCCGCACGCTTCGCAGCGTCGAGCGCGCGCTCCGCCAGGGGCTCGAAGTGCTCGACGAAGGGCGTGATCAGCAAGAGCTGCGTGACACCTTTCAGCGCGGCGTCGAGGCTGGCGGTGTCTTCCAGATCCAACTTCACGTCGTGCTCGCCGCGCGGCGTGCGCACACCGCAGAGCGCCGTGGCGCCCTCTCGCTCGAGCGCCTTCAGGGTCTGCGTGCCGATGGTTCCCGTAGCTCCGGTGATCAGGATGGTCATTGTTCGTTTCCTTTCGAGCGAGAGCTTGGAGCTGCGCCAAACATGCGGCAACTGCATGTTTTACATGCTATAGCTGCATGTTGTGCAGCTCAGAAATCTGGACCTGAATCTGTTGGTGGTGCTCGATGCCCTGCTCGAAACCGAGAACGTGAAGACCGCAGCGTCGCGCCTCGGCCTTTCCGCGTCCGCCACCAGTCACGCCCTGGCCCGCCTGCGAGAGCTGCTCGACGATCCCGTGCTGGTGCGCTCCGGCCGCGCCCTCTCGGCCACACCACGCGCTGCGCGACTGCGCCCCGTGGTGCGCCGGCTGCTCACCGACGTGGAGCAGGCACTGACCCCGGAGCGCGCGCTCGATCCAGCGACCCTCACGCGGGCTTTCGCCTTGGCGGCGACGGACTACGCAGAGTTGGTGGTGGCCGTCCCCGTCGGCGAGCTGTGCGCTCGCGAAGCACCCGGCGTGAACCTGTACTCCAAGCCCCTGCGGGATCTCCAAGGCCAGCTCCGGAGCGGCGATGCGGATCTGGCCATCGGCGTGTTCCGCTCGCCGAGCGACGACATCCTGACGGAAGAGCTATTTCGGGATGAATTGGTTTGTTTGTTGCGGCGCGGACACACCGCGTTGCGGAAGCCCCTGAACCTCGCGGCCTACGCCGCCCTGGATCACGTGCTCGTGGCTCCCCGCGGCAGCCCCCGCGGCACGGTGGACGAAGCCCTGGCGGCGCGAGGTCTCTCTCGACGCGTGGCGCGCACGGTATCGAACTTCCTCGTCGCGCCGCACTTGGTCGCGCGGGAAGACTTCGTGCTCACGGTTTCCGCGCGCATCGCCGCCCTGTTCGCCGAAGACCTCGGCTTGGTCACGCGCAAGCCGCCGATCGACGTCGGCAGCTACGGCGTGTCCATGGCCTGGCACCTGCGAAATGACGCGGATCCCGCCCATTTATGGCTGCGCACCGTGCTGCGACGGGTGAAAGGGACGCTGGGCCCGGTGCCGCGGCCCAAGGGCCGCGGCAGGTCTGTCAGTGGAGCGTAGCGGTGAACAGGATCCCGGGCACCAGCGTGGAGTACTTGCCGGTGATGCCGTTGTCCAAGTCGAGCTTGGTGTTGGCGTACATCAACCGCCCCATGATGCCGATACCCCACTGCTCGCCCACCCACCACTCGTTGCCGACGGCGAGGGACAGACCCACGCCGGTCGGATTGTCACTGGTGCTGTCGTCGTTGTCGTTCAGCTGGGCGAAGCCGATCAGACCCTGGAAGTGAAGGCCCGCGGAGGGATCCGGATACACGTCCACGAACAGCCCGAGCATCGAGAGCGCGACACTGTTGCTGCTGGTGTCCACCTGGTTGCCATCTCTCTCGAGTTTGGCGCTGGGAACGGACGCGCCCATGCTGCCTCCGCCGATGACGAGGCCCGGCGTGGGAGTACCACCGAGAAGAAACTCCCCCACCAGAGCGGTACCTTTGATCTTCACGTCCGGCTCCGGCGTTGGCGCGGGATCAGAGGTGACCGACGTCGTGAAATAGCCGACGCCGAGGCCAATCCGGAGATAGAAGCCGTCGTGGTAGTGGATCGTGGGATCCTCCGTGGGCACGGGGGGCGGCGGCTCGTAGTAGCCCGGCTGCTGGTAGCCGTAGCCAGGGGGCGGCGGCTGGCCGTAGCCGGGAGGCGGCGGCTGGCCGTAGCCGGGCTGGCTGTAGCCGCCGGCAGGCGGCGGGTGACCAGGGCCGGGGCCTGGCAGCTGGGCGTTGGGCGTCGGCTCGGTCGCACCCGAGGGGGGCGGCGGCGGGGGCGGCGCTTCCGTGGCTGGAGCCGGCGGTGTTTCCCCGCCGGCCGGTTCGGGCTGTGCCCGCGCCGCCCCGACAAACAAGACCCCTGCACTCAACACCGCCAAGAACGTTTTCAGGTCGTGCACTTCGTCCTCTCCTTCGTCAGAGCCAGGCGAACACGTCTTCGATGGCGCGCTTGCCACCGCTCTCCAAGATCTCTCCGTGGGTGACGATCACGCGATCGAAGTCCCACGCAAGAACGCGGTCGATGCTTTCCCGTACGGCACGGCGATCGCGGACGCAGAGCTTGAACATCCGGCTCTGGGCGAAGCCACCGAGCGCTCCGAAGGCGCGCAGATAGCCGCGAGTCCACCAGTCCGGAGCGGCGGGGATGTTGAACGCCGCATCCGTCACGATCAACGTGCGCGATGGCCGGTGCAGAAACAGCACTTCGTTGACCCAGGGCGCGCCGCGGATCACGAGCTGATCGAGCACGCCGTCCCACTCCGGGGGAGCTTCGTCGCCGAGCTCGGTATGGAAGGACAGGTCCGGCCGCTTTTGCGAGAGCCCGGGTGCACCGAACAGCCGGGCGTCGCCGTAAGCGTCGGTCCAGTCCTTCACCATCAGATGGTGGACCTTGCTCGGCGCGACGATGGCGCTCACGGGACCGACGGCTCGAACGTCGGTGGACGGCACGAAGCGCACCGGCGAGTGGAGCCAACTGGAGCCATCCGAGAGGCGGGCCACGGTCATCCGCGAACCCAGAGCCAGGCCCGCAATTTTCAGGGGGTGCTCGACCACCCAAAGCCCGTCCGCCACACTCCGGAGCACGAGGGCCAGGGTACCCCCGTTGTGGGCTGCCCCCAATCACGGGCAACACTTGGAAATTTTGCTGCTTTTTGTCGGGCTTTCGCCCGGTTGCCCCAAAAGTCGGACAAACGCTGGCAGGTGGCGCCGAGGCGCATTAGCTTCCCAGGACTTTTGCGCCCCTGGCGGCCTCGAAAAAGCACGGCGAGAGCGCAAAGCAGAAGGAAACGATGCTCACCTGGGTAGCCAAGAAGCTTTTCGGTACGTCGAACGAGCGCGCGGTCCGGCGCATGCAGCCGACCGTCAACGCCATCAACGAGCTGGAATCCAAGATCCAGAAACTGTCGGACGCAGAGCTCAAGGCAAAGACTGCAGAGTTCAAGGAGCAGCTCGACAACGGCGCCACCTTGGACGACCTCTTGATCGAAGCCTTCGCGGTGTGCCGCGAGGCCGGCAAGCGCGCCCTCAAGATGCGGCACTACGACGTGCAGCTCCTGGGTGGGATGGTGCTGCACCAAGGCAAGATCGCCGAGATGAAGACGGGCGAAGGCAAGACGCTCGTCGCCACCTTGCCCATCTATCTGAACGCGCTGGAAGGCAAGGGCGTGCACCTGGTCACGGTGAACGACTACTTGGCCAAGCGCGACGCGGAGTGGATGGGCAAGCTCTACAACTTCCTCGGGTTGTCCATCGGCACCATCGTGAACCAGCAGCCGGACCACGAGAAGCGCGCTGCCTACAAGATGGACATCTGCTACGGGCAGAACAACGAGTTCGGCTTCGACTACCTGCGAGACAACCTCAAGTTTTCCACGCTGGACTACGCCCAGCGCAAGCTCAACTACGCCATCGTCGACGAGGTGGACTCCATCTTGATCGACGAGGCCCGCACGCCGCTCATCATCAGCGGCCCGGCGGACGCCGCCAGCGAGAAGTACCGCACCTTGAACGAGGTCGTGGCGCGTCTGCGCAAGGACGAGCACTACAACGTGGACGAGAAGGCGTTCAGCGCCACGCTCACGGACGAAGGCGTAGAGACCGTCCAGCGCATGATCGGGCTCAAGAACCTGTACGACCCGGCCAACGTGCAGTCTCTCCACATCCTCAATCAGCTGCTCAAGGCCCACGCTCTGTACAAGCGCGACCAGCACTACATGGTCACACCGGACGGCGAAGTGCTGATCGTGGACGAGTTCACCGGCCGCGTGCTGCCCGGTCGCCGCTGGAGCGACGGTCTGCATCAAGCCGTGGAGGCGAAGGAGAACGTTCGCATCCACGAAGAGAGCCGAACCATCGCGACGATCACGTTCCAGAACCTGTTCCGCATGTACGACAAGCTCGCCGGCATGACGGGAACGGCAGAGACGGAAGCGCAGGAGTTCCACTCCACCTACGAGCTGGACGTGGTGGTGATCCCCACCAACAAGCCCAACGTCCGCGCCGACCACCAGGACGTCGTCTACAAGACCGAGCGCGAGAAGTTCACGGCCGTGATCAAGGAGATCATGGCGGAGCACGAGGCCGGGCGCCCGGTGCTGGTGGGCACCACCAGCGTGGAGAAGAGCGCCGCCATCGCGCGCATCTTGTCCAAGAAGAAGATCCAGCACCACGTGCTGAACGCCAAGCACCACGAGAACGAGGCCTTCGTGGTCGCGCAGGCCGGGCGCAAGGGCGCCATCACGGTGTCGACGAACATGGCCGGGCGCGGCACGGACATCTTGCTGGGCGGCAACCCGGAGATGCTCGCGCGTCGGGAGTTCAAGGAGGCCGGCAAGGATCCGGATCTGGACGCCGAGGAGTTCGAGAAGCTCGTGAAGAAGTTCGAGAAGAGCTGCAAGAAGGAGCACGACGAGGTCATCGAGAACGGCGGCCTGCACATCGTGGGCACGGAACGGCACGAGTCGCGCCGCATCGACAACCAGCTCCGCGGTCGCGCCGGGCGCCAGGGTGATCCGGGCTCCACCCGCTTCTACCTGTCGCTGGAAGACGACCTGATGCGCATCTTCAGCGGCGAGCGCGTGAAGAACCTCATGGACCGCATGGGCCTGCCGGACGACGAGCCCATCGAGCATCCCTGGGTCACCAAGAGCGTGGAGAACGCTCAGCGCAAGGTCGAGGAGCGGAACTTCGACATCCGCAAGAACCTGCTCGAGTACGACGACGTGATGAACGCCCAGCGCAAGACGGTGTACTCGCTACGCCAGTCCTTGCTGGTGGGTCGCTACGAGCCGGAAGAAGTGGACGAGCTGGGCAAGCCCACCGGACGCGTGCGCAAGGTGGAAGCGGATCCCGAGATCGAGAAGATCGTCAAGCCGCTGGTACCCAAGCTGATTTCCTTCTTCGCCGACCCGCCGCTCGAAGCCCTGACGGACAAAGAGGGCAAGCCGCGGGATCCCAAGAAGAAGGACATGGCCAAGATCGACAAGCTGGTGGAGCTCGAGTCCCTCCAGCGCGAGATCTACCAGCTGTGGGGCGTGAAGCTCGACATCGAGAGTCGCAAGAAGCGGACCGCGGCGGAGGTCCACGACGAGCTCTTGGACATGGTCATGCACGGCCTCTCCGAGCAGCGTGAGCGCATGTTGGACCTGGTAGACCAGGTGATCGCGGCGATCGTCGAGGAGAGCTGCCCCGAGAACAAGCCGCCGGAGGACTGGGACTGGAAGAACATCCGCGCCGGCTTCAAGGAGCACTTCCAGTCCAAGCTGGACTCCGAGATCGAGGACATCGGCGACGCCGAAATGCTCGTCCGCGAGCTCTACAAGCTGGCCGAGGAGCTCTACTTCAAGAAGGAGAAGGAGCTCGGCGTCGACATCGCGATGCGCGTGTTCCGTCACATCTACTTGGAGGCCATCGATCAGGCTTGGCAGGATCACCTGTCGAACATGGAGCACCTACGGGACGGCATCGGCCTGCGCGGCTACGGCCAGAAGGACCCGAAGAACGAGTACAAGAAGGAGGGCTACGACCTCTTCTTGAACATGATGGCGAAGGTCAGTGGCACGGTGCTGATGCGCTTCTTCGAGGTCGAGGTGCAGCGCCAAGAGGACATCGAAGCGCTGGAGCAGGTCGCCGCCGAAGAGCACCAGCAGTTGCTGGAGCAAGCCGTCGCGCGACACCCCGGCGCCGAAGGCGAAGCCCCGGACGACGTGTTGGGCCAAATGCGCGAAGCCGCCGCCAGCATGCCGCCGCCCGCTCGCGCCTCCGCTCCCGCCGCCCCCAAGATCGGCCGGAACGATCCGTGTCCCTGCGGCTCCGGCAAGAAGTTCAAGAAGTGTCACGGCGCCGCCTTGGAAGACGACGAGGACGACGGCGGCGCCGAAGATCAGGCGCAGGTCTGACGACCGTCACCTTCTGAAATTCGGGAGCGTGCTGCTGCTCTCTCCGGCGTGGGGCTTCGCGCTCTACGAGCTGTGGCAGATCGCGGAGGCAGCGCGGCTGGTGTGACGAGCGTGTGAAGACGCACATCCCGCGCGTCTCACTACCGCCATCCACTCACGGGCCTTTCCAGTCCTACGCGAGTTCTCTTTGAGCGCGCTCTTTCGACGTGGTACAGAACTGGTCCATTTGTACCTGTGGGAGGGTGCTTCAATATGTCGATTCGCATTCGCGCTCCACGCGCTTGGGTCTGGTATTCGCTCGTATTCGCTGCTGGCGTCATCCCGGCATGTTCAGGGGAGGACGACGCCTCTCAGCTCGGCAAGAAGTCGAGCGCGCTGGTCGTCGACCTGGTGACGTACACGTTCGAGGGCGCTACGCCGAACGAAACGGCTCCAACGACGGTCGATAGCGGGGTTACCGCGAGCAACATCTCTCGCGAAGGAGCTACTACCTCGGTTACGTTCAATGCGGGAAACCCCGGCAGCTCGATGAACTCCGGCAACTGGGTCAACACGTCCGCCGGTACGGATTGGTACACGTTCACGGTGACGCCGAACGCCGGCACGTCGGTGTCGCTTTCGACGCTCGGCTTCGACACCTACCGATCGAGCACCGGGCCCACCAGCTTCGAAGCGTACGTCGTGCAAGGCAGTACCGTAACGTCGGTCGGCACTGGAACCATCGTTGCCAGCACATGGACGTCCGAATCACTCCCCCTGAGTGCGGCGGCCGGCCCGTACACCCAGCCGTTCTCGATCCGCATCGCTGCGTACGGTGCCTCCGGCACCAGCGGCACCTTCCGTATCGACAACGTGGCTCTGGCTGGCGAGGTCAATAGTACCGGAGACGCCGGTACTGGCGGTTCGGCAGGCGCAGGCGGCGCGGCAGGTGCTGCGGGCGCGGCCGGTGCCGCGGGCGCGGCCGGTGCGGCCGGTGCTGCGGGCGCAGCGGGTGCTGCGGGCGCAGCCGGTGCTGGAGGCGCAGCCGGTGCTGCGGGTGCCGGTGGAGCGGGCGCGACCGGCGGCACGGGTGCAACCGGGGGCACGGGTGCAACCGGGGGCACGGGTGCAACCGGGGGCACGGGTGCAACCGGTGGCTTCGGTGCGACCGGCGGCTTCGGTGGTGGCTTGGACGCGGGTCTCGGCGGCAGCAAGAGCAGCGGCTCGGGCTCGAGTGACGATAGCGGCTGCGGCTGCAGCGTCCCGGGTCAGAACGAGTCCAACGGCAACTCGCTGGCACTGCTGGGCCTGGCGGGAGCCGCGATGGTTTTCAGCCGTCGTCGTCGCCGACACGCCTGAGTCGATCAGGCTGGGGAGTTGAAGAGCCGTCGCCCATTCGGGCGGCGGCTTTTCTCATTCGGACTTCGGCGGGCGCGTGGCCCAGCGCCAGCGCACGCCGAGCTGTCCGAAGTCCGCGCCGGCCAGGCCGATGGCGTCGGGGCTGTGGATCACGGGCATGAGCGTGGCCTGCAGATCCACGGTGTCGGCGAGCTTCATGGTGGAGGTGATTCCGGCGCGGAGCACGTAGCCGTCCCGGCCCGGACTCTGGAGCACCTCTTCCGCGATGCCCAAGCGAATGGCGTCATCTCGGCCGAAGAAGAACGCGTAGCCAACGCGGGCACGCCACACCCAAGGCGGACGGATCACCACCTTGAGGCTCTCTTCGTAGAGGTCGTGATCCTCGTCCACGCCGGAAACGTAGTGGCCCGTCAGCATCCAGAAGGGTCCGCCTCCGGGCAGGCTCACGGCGCCGCGGAGCTCGCCCTCCAATGTGAGCGCGTTGGCGTCGGGCCCGTCGAGGACCTCCAGCTCGTCGCGCGTGTGGCGCGGACTCTGGGACAACATCTTGCGGTCGAAGGGCGAGAAGTAGCGAGCTCCCGCGCGCAGATCGAGCAACGGAACCTGCGCGTGCGCGCCGCCGTAGAGCCCGGCACCCGAACCGGACACCAGCGGTTCCGCGTCCAGCCCGATCCAGCGATAGAACGGCTTCCCCACGCCCGCGTTGAACTTGGGATGGACGTAGGCCCAGCCGAGCTCCAGCGTGGCGGCCAGGAACGGCTGAGAGTCGAAGCGCGACCAGTACCGCGACGTGGCGCCCCCCTCGACGGACGATCCGGGCGGCAACGGTCCGGGGATCAGCGAGTCGGCCGCGCTGGGTCGTGCAACGGAGACCACGGCCAGGGTCAGGGCCAAGGCGGCGCGACGCATCAGAACGTCCCTCCAAAGGAGATGCCACCCGGGTACGGAACCAGGTGCAGCTCCGCGGTGCTGCGGCGCGAGTCGGCATCGGCAACGCGATAATGAAAGAACCACGGAAGCCCGAGCCCCGCGATGGTGCCCCAGGCCGCACCCACGACCACGTCGGAGACGTAGTGCATGTCGCCCACCACCCGCAGTGTGGCCGTGGCCGTCGCGGCAGCGTAGCCCGCGCCGCAAGCGACGGCATCCGGCACTCCACCACCGTAGAGCGACAGCTCTTGGTGGTGGATGCACATCAGGCTCGCCCCCGCGAAGGCCGTGGCGGAATGCCCACTGAAGAAGCTTCGGTACCGCTCGTTGCGGCGGCATTCGAGGCTCTCGGGGCTGAGCTCCGTACCGCAGTTCCGCCCGTAGGGGCGCTCTCGGCTCACGACGCCGGCCACCAAGCCGTGGACCCCGGTCGTGACGGCCAGCACCTCGGCGTCGATCAAGAGCATCTGCTGCGCGACGTCCGGGCTCCGGTGGTACCACCCCGCGGTGGCGACGGCGTCGGCCAACACCGGTGTCGCGAGCGTCGCGGCGAGCAGCACGTCACTCGCGTCCCGCGCGCGGCGCTCGGCCAAATAGTCGTCGAGCCGCAGCTCACGGCGCGCGTCTTCGTCCACGAGCACGCCACCGTTCCAGCGACCGGGGGATGGCTTGATCAAGAGCGCCCCGACGGACATGGCCATGGCGGCGCCCGTCACCACGTACTCCTCGGTGCTGAAGCGACGCCAGCGCCAGCGACGAGTGGGAGGCTTCTCAGCGCTCGGACTGGCCAGCGCATCCAAGGCGCGCGACTCCGACGGGCTCACATCCGTTTGCGGATCTGCCGACGGAAACGTCACCGTCAGGGGGGGCTGCGGCTGCGGCTGCGCCTGAGCCGGTAGGCTGACGAGTAGGACGGTCGCGGCCCTCAGAAGGTCGCGGAGCGAAGCCATGGAGCCCGACTATTCCATCACATATCCTTGGCGCAGCGAAAGCCGGCAACCAGGATCCGGAAGCCCCCGGGGTGATGGACGCGGTTCGAGGCGCGCAACCCTTGCGGGCGATAGTTGAACGCACCACCGCGAAGCACGTGCTCGCACTCCGCCGGGATCGGGTTCGTGCCGGTGTAGCCCTGCTGGTGGTTTCGGCGCAGCTCGTTCAGGGCCGCGAGGATCTCGTCGCAGCTACCGGGTTTGCCCTCGCTCGCCGTGGGCCGCTTGTAGGCGTACGGGTCGTACATGTCCTCGGTCCACTCCCACACGTTGCCCGCCAGATCGAAGTGCCCATAAGGACCGCGCCCGTCGGGATAGGAGCCCACGTCCACGGTGGTGCCGTTCTTGGCACCGGCGAAGGCGCCGTGCTTGTTCTTGTCCGGTGGCTCGTTTCCCCAGGGGTACTCACGCCCGTCGTCGCCGCGGGCGGCGCGCTCCCACTCCGCTTCCCGGGGCAGGCGCTTGCCACGCCACTCGCAGTACGTCTTGGCGTCGGTCCACGAAACCCCCACCACGGGCTGGTTCGGGTGCCGGAACTCGCGATCCGAGCCGTACTTCATCGCCGCAGCAACGCCCTCGCGATACGGCTTGCACACCTTTGCCTGGACGCACTCCAGGTAGGCCGCGTTGGTGACCTCGGTCTTGTCGAGCAGAAAGCCCTTGATCGTGACCTTGTGGGCCGGTCGCTCGTCCTGCTCGCCTTCGTCGTCTGCCCCCATGGTGAAGGTCCCACCGGGGACCGGGAGCATGTCGTCCGGGATCTCCGGCTTCTCCGGTTTTGCGCTGGCCACGGGCGCGGCGCTGGCGCTCGGCGGCGGCGCGGGCTTGGCCGTGGGCTTCGTCACCGGCTTCGCGACGGGCTGCGGGGGCGGCGCGGTCTGCGCCTCGGCCTGCGCTGCGGCAGGAGGGGCGGCTCCGGGGTTATTGCAGGCCACCGCCAAAAGCAGGACCGTCAGCTGTGAAAAGGGGCGCACGGCCATGGATCTAAGGCAATGCGGCGGATCGGGCAAAATCAGCGAAATCGGACCTTTTTCCGCGAGGCTCCGAGCCGTGGTAAAGCCGCGAGCAGCCGCATGATCGAGGCTCAGAACCTGACCAAGGACTACGGCACCGTGGTGGCCGTGCGCGACGTCTCCTTCAGCGTGGGCAAAGGCGAGGTGGTCGGCTTCCTCGGCCCCAACGGCGCCGGCAAGAGCACCACCATGCGCATCTTGGTGGGCTTTCTGGGAGCCACTTCGGGAAGCGTGAAGATCAACGGGCACGACATCGTGGACGCTTCGCTCCAGGCTCGCCAAAGCGTGGGCTACATGCCCGAGTCCGCGCCGCTGTACCCAGAGATGCGGGTGCGCGAGTACCTCGCGTTTCGTGCCCACGCCAAGAAGGTACCGCGCGCGGAGCGCAAGAAGTCCGTCGGCCGAGCGATGGAGCAAGCGGCCGTCAGCGAAATGGCCGACACCCTCATCCTGCATTTGTCAAAGGGCTACCGGCAGCGCGTGGGCCTCGCCGACGCTCTGGTCGCAAACCCCCCGCTTCTGATCTTGGATGAGCCGACCGCCGGTCTCGACCCCAATCAGATCCGCGAGGTCCGACGGCTGATCCGGGAGCTGGGCAAGAGCCACACCATTCTGCTCTCCACTCACATCCTGTCAGAGGTGGAGTCCACCTGTGATCGCGCCATCGTGATCGACCGCGGTCGCCTGGTTGCCGAGGGCTCCCTGGAAGAGCTCCGCAAGCGACGCGGGGCACGGGGGGTGAGCCTCCTGGTACGTGATCCCGACTCCAAGGCGAAAGCGGTACTGTCCGCGCTGGATGGTGTGCGCAAGGTGAAACGAGCGGAAGCAGAAGGAGAGCTCCGCCGCTACACCCTGGCCCTGACGAAAAACGCGGACGCGGGCCAAGTGCTCGAGCAGGCCATCACCGCGCTGGTCGCCGCCGGTCTGGGCGTCCGCGAGGCGAGCCCGGTGCGGGCCACGTTGGAGGACGTCTTCGCGCAGCTCACCCACGCCGAGGACCGCGAGGAGGACGCTTCGTGAGCGGGCTAGCTTCGGTGTACCGCCGGGAGATGCTCAGCCTGTGGGTCACGCCGCTGGCGTGGGCGCTCCTGGTCGTGTTCCTGTTGATCCAGGGCATCTCGTTCTACTCCATCGTGCTCCACGTCTCGAATCTGTCGGAGCTCTCCCTCGATAACGGTCCGGTACAGGCCTACTTCGGCCAATCGATCTTCCTCTTGGTGTCGCTGCTCTTGGTGTGCCCCGCGCTCACCATGCGCCTGTTGGCGGAAGAGCGGCGCAGCGGCACCATCGAAGCGCTGCTCACGGCTCCCGTCACGGCGGCCGGCGTGGTGCTCGGAAAGTACCTGGCCACCTTGACCACGTACGTCCTCTTGTGGGCGCCGACGATCTTGTACATCGTGATCCTCCGCAACACGGGCCACGTGGAATGGTCCGTGGTCGGCTCCAGCTACCTGGGTGTGTTCGGCATCGGCGCCGGCTACCTCGCGCTGGGCACGCTGATGAGCGCGATGACGCGGAGCCAGCTCTTGGCCTTCGTGCTCACGGTGATGGTGCAGTTCGGCCTCTTCATCCTCGGCATCGGGGAGTACATCTTCAATCCGGGCTTGGCCCACGACATTTCGTCCCACGTTTCCGTGCTCAGCCAGATGGACGAATTCTCGAAGGGCATCGTCGATCTCCGTCGGCTGGTGTTCGATGGGAGCCTGATCGCCGTACCGCTGTTCGTGACGGTCCGCGTCGTGGATTCCTGGAGGTGGGGCTGATGGCCAAGTCCGGCGCGACCAGCCCCACGCTCAAAGCCCTCTCCGCCGCCGGCGTGCTGGCGGCTGCCCTCATCGGGCTCAGTGCCAACGTCCTGGCGGCTCGTTTCTACGAACGCTGGGACTGGACCAGTCAGGGCCTGTACACCTTGAGCCCGGCAACGGTGGAGACGCTGCACGATCTCCAAGAGCCGGTGGACGTGGTCGTGTTCCTCTCGGCCAGCGATCCGCTTTCCGTGAGCGTCCGCAACATGCTCACCGCCTATGGCGCGGAAACGCGCCAGCTGAAGACACGCTTCGTGGATCCCGACCGCAACCCCGCGGAGTTCCTGGCACTGCAGCAGAAGTACGGCATCATCACGGGCAAGACGGAAGACGGTCGCGTGGTGACGGACGCCGCCATCGTGGTCGCTCGCGGGGACCGCCACTGGTACGTCACCAGTGACGACATCGTCTCCTACGACGAGAGCGACAATCGAGCGAAGCCGAAGCTAGAGCAGGCGCTCACCGAGGCGATCCGCAACGTGCTCCAGAAAGAGAGCACGACGATCTGCTTCTCCGCGGGTCATCAGGAGATCAGCATCGACGACGGCGGCCCCAACGGCCTGGGGGAGCTGCGCTATCGGTTGGAGAAGAACAACTACCGGGTGGTCACGTTGGACCTGGGCGCCCCCAAGCCGGACGTCGCCCTCGACGAGTGCCGAGTGGTGGTGGTCGCAGGCCCTCAGGTCGAGGTGCCCGCAAACGTCACGTCCCGTCTTTCGAAGTGGTTTTCGGGTGGGGGCAACGTCCTGGTGTTGGCGAACCCGATCTTGGACGAGGACAACCGCATCCGTCCCACCGGCCTGGAGCCCCTGACCCGGACGGCGGGCATCGAGCTGAACGCCGATTTCGTGGTGGAGCAGGACGACAAGCTCCGCTTGCCGACCGGGCTCGGGGAATCGTTCTTCGCCACGCCCAAGGAGCACGCCATCACCGCCGGCCTGTTCCGTGCCGGGGAGCCACGCTTCCGAGTGCTGGTCAGCGCCGCCCAGAGCCTCCGGGCCAGCGGCAAGCAGCCCGTCTCCCTGCTAGTGACCAGCGCGGAGGCGGTAGCCGTGAAGGACATCCGCCCCTTCGTGGAACAGGGCAAGGCCATCGAGAAGGGCGCAGGAAAGCCGGGCCCCTTCGTGCTGGCTTTCGCGTCGGAGCTGCCCAAGCAAGGGCAAGCACCCCACGGTCCCCGCATGGTGGTCGTCGGAAGCGCCAACCTGGCTTGGAGCCGCAACTGGCGCGAGCCCACCTTGCTCGGCAATCGGCTGTTCATGGAGAGCGCCGTGTCCTGGCTCGCAGCGCGCCCGGCCATCGTCAGCGTGCCCGAAAAAGCGAGCCACGACGTTGGTCTCTCGCTCACGGAAGAATCCCTGACGGACGTCCGCAACTACGTGCTGCTCTATATGCCAGCATCCGCCGCTGCCCTCGGCATCTTCGTGATGCTTCGCCGGCGTTCCAAGGAGAAGCGCTCTCGCCGAAAAGAGAAGGACGAGAAGGAGAGCTGATGGTGCGCTCGCTTCGAAGCCAGTGGCTGAACGTCGCGCTGGTCGTCGTCGCGGTGGCCCTGGTGGCCGTCGTCTTCGTGACGCGCGGCAACGTCACCACGGGGGAGCGCGAGGCGCGCGAGGACAACCTGCTCTCTGCCTACCGCCCCGGCGAGCTCTCGCGCATCACCTTCGACGGCGACAAGCACATCGTACTCACGAAGGTTGGGGACGAGGACGCGGGCGACGTCACCTGGAACATCGCAGAGCCCATCCAGGAAGAGGCCGACACCTACGCCATCGACAAGCTCCTCGGTTCGCTGGAATTTGCCCGAAAGGTCAGGAGCATCGATCCCCAGGAGGTGGATCGTTCGGCCTTCGGCCTCGAGCACCCGAAGTGGGTGATGGGCATCCAGATGGGGGAGATCCACTACGAGCTCCGCCTGGGCAAGGAAGCGGCGCAGCCCCCCGGGGCCCACTACTTGGAGGTCGAGGCCAAGGGTGCCCCCGGCAGCGGGGTCGTGATCGTCAGTCGGGACTTGGCCAAGGAGCTCGGCATCGAGCTTGCGGATCTGCGGGGACGCTTGGTGATGCCGTACTTCTCCAGCTCGCTCTCGCGCATCGAGCTCGGCGGAAGCGGCGGGGACCGCAAGCTCACGAGCTTGGGCAACAACCGCTGGCGCTTCGACGGCATGCTCGGCGATGTGCGCGTGAACCGCGAGATCTTCGATCAGGTGCTACTGCAGTTCGCGCGCACCAAGGCCGACGAGTTTTTGTCGGAGAAGGAAGCAATCGCGGCACTGGGCAAGGATCGCGTGATCGTGCGCCTCACACCCAAGGACAAGAAGGATCCGCCCGGCCTGGTGGAGGTGGGCGGCCGCTGCCCCAAGAACGACAAGGACGTCGTCGCGCTCCGCAGAAAGCCCGACGTGCTCGGCGCGTGCGTGCCCGCGAGCGTGATGGTCGGTCTCACACTGCCTGCGGAAAAGCTCGTGGATCGCACGCTGTTCGCCACGCGCAAAGACGAAGTGGAATCCATCTCCATGCAGCTCGGCCCGAAGAAGCTCGAGCTAGACCGCAAGGAAGACGGCTTCTCGATGACGGCCCCGCTAAAAGCGACTGTAAAGCTGGAAGCGGGTAATCAGTGGCTGGACAAGGTCTTGGGCGCGGAGGGCGCCTTGCAGGACGAGCCGGACCTCGCTGCCCTCGGACTCTCGCCGCCGCGAGGCCACATCCTCGTCAAGTACATCCAGGAGACCGACTCTCAGCTCGCCAAGGCGAGAGTGGACATTGGCAAGCGTACGGAGAAGGGCGGCCTCTGGGTTCGTCGCGAGCAGGACGGCGCCGTCTTGGAGCTCTCGCCCCAGGCTGCCGAGCCCATCCGCGTGGACACCACTCTGGTGCGCGACACGCGAGTGCTCGACTTCAAGCCCTCGGCGCTTCACTTCGTGGAAGTCACCCGCGAGGGAACCACGCAGCGCTTCGTGCGGGAAGCATCCGGCCAGTTCGTACTCGAAAAGCCAAAGGGCTTCGACGCGGATCCGGGACTATGCGCAGACGTGGTGGACGCGCTCTCCTCCCTCACGGCAGAACGCTGGGTGGCGGACGACGACGACGGCAGCTTCGGGCTTTCGCGACCCACGCTACAGGTCGGCTTTTCCTTCGACGAGCAGGACGCCGGCGCTACCAGTATGGAACTCGTCGTCGGCACGCTGATCCCCGGTGGGGCCTATGCCAAGCTCGAAAAGCAACCGGGCGTGTTCGTGATGAGCCGGCGCGCCCTCGACGCTCTCGAAACGCTGCTCCTGGATCGCTCGGTGTTCATGCTCAATCCGGGGGACGCCAAGAAGGTGTTCCTGGAGCGGAACGGCAAGAAGATCGAGCTCGTGTACGAAGGGGACCACTACACGCAAGCATCGGGGCCGCCGCTGGGGGCAACTGCAGTGACCCGTGCGATGGACGCCCTGTCCGGCCTGCGCGCCGAGGCCGCCGTTCACGTCGGCGCAGCGCGCGCCGACGAAGGGCTCCAGAAGCCGCGCCTCACCGTACGGATCGAGCCCCCGGGCACCGGCAAGCCGCGCGTGCTGACCTTTGGCGCCGGAGACGACTATCGCAACACCAGCATCGTCTACGCCCGCTCGAGCGGCGTGGACGCCACCTACGCCATCGCCAAGAGCAAGCTGTCAGGCCTGTTCGACGCGCTGTGAGCGACACCTGCTAAGCTCCGTTCATGGTTCGGTCGAGCTGGGTGGTTTTCCTCTTCGCTATCGCGTGCAGCTCCAAGAGCACGACCAACACCATCGAGAAGGATGCGGGTAGCGGGGGCGGGGGCGGCAGCGGAGGGGTCGCCGGTAGCGGGGGCGACCCGTGTGTCGTGTCCAATCCCGGCTGGCCGGACTCGGCAACCGAGTACTGCACGGACGGGAGCGCCCAGCCCGCTGCCTGCTCGGCTCTTCCGGGCCAGGACGCGAGCTACAAGGAGAACACGCCGGGCTACCTCGAGTGCTCCGGCGCGATTCGCGATACCGTCACGGGGCTCAGCTGGAGCCCGGTCTTCTCCGGTCTGTCCCAGGCAGACGGCATGACCAAGTGCCAAGGGCTGCCGCCGGGAGAAGGCCCCTGGCGCCTTCCTTCGCTCCTGGAGCTGGTGAGCATCCTGGACCTCGGAAGCAAGGCCCCCGCGGCGAGCAACTTGTTCGGCATCGCTGCGCAGTCCCAGCTGTACTCCTCCACGGCCGCCGCCAACGGCGGCGCCTGGGTGGTGAGCTTCGAGTTCGGTTTCGTCAAACCGTCCGTCAACGCCGCCTCCCCCCTCGACGTGATCTGCGTCCGCGGCGCGCCGCTGGTGAGTGCACTGACTGCAACTGGGACGGTCGTCGACGACAGCGGGACGGGCCTGTCGTGGCAGGCCACGCCCGCGGCCAACACCTTCGACTGGCCCAGCGCGATTGCGACCTGCGAGGGGGCGACGACGGGGAACCACGACGACTGGCGACTACCGAACATCAAGGAACTGATCACGTTGGTGAAGACGGACGCAACCTCCGGCGCCATGATCGACACCGCGAAGTTCTCGGGTATCGGCGGCGCCGACGCTTTCTGGTCATCCACGCCGTACCGGGACGCTGCGTTCAGCAGCGCCTGGGCATTGCATTTGGCCGTGGGCAACTCCGTGCGCGACGGAGTGGAACTGGAGCGCCGCGCGCTGTGCGTTCGCACCTTGTGAGTTGACAGCCTCGCCCTGGGGCGGTCTCCTGTTTGGCCATGAACAAAGCCTTACTCTTCGCCGTAGGCGGCGTCGCGCTGGCGACGGCCTGCACCATCAAGACCTACGAGAAGAAGGACCCCAACGCTCCCACGCCCACCACCACGGTAACGGCTGCGCCCGCTCCCACGGAGCCGGCACCCGAAGTGGACGCCGGCTACGATCCCTGCGCCGGCAAGGCCTGCGGCGAGCGCTGTCGCGTCTGCAACCCGAAGGACACCAGCTGCCTCGAGACCGCCGTCATCAAGATGTGCCACCCCGACGGCCAGTGTCTACCCGCCACCGCCGTGGACTGCTCCGGCGACGCCGGCGCCTCGCCGTCAACTCAGTAGCGCCTTCTTGCGCCGCTTGTAGATCGCGTCCCAACCCCGGCGGTAGCTCTCCGTCGCCACCTGCGGCGGGCCGCCACGCGACGCCTCCGGCGTCGTCGGTCGCGCGTCGAGCTCCACGTGAACGTCGCACACCGCCGGCAGCTCCGGCCGGGGCTCGAGGCGCACGACCTCGCCGGCGATGGGCTTGCCGTGCTCCATGGGTCGCACCACGCCGGCCTCGACCTGACCCTCGCGAAAGCGCAGCACCCCGACCCCCGCGCCGTCCGTCGTCTTCGGTCCCAGAACGACGAAGTCTTCCTTCTGCTTCTTGTCGGCTTTGGGAGCAGCAGGCTCCGACACGGGCTTCTTCGATTTTTCCAAGGGGGTCACGAGATTCTAGCGCGACGAGGTGAAAGCGCCGCTGACTTTTGTCGCTGCGGCGCGGAAGCGACGCGCCAGCGCGGCGCGACGGGGTTCGCGCCGCGCCAACAAATGAAGGACGTCAGCGGCGCGGGCGACGTCGATCGTGGGACGTGGTGAGGATCTGCGACAAGGTGAACCCTAGCTGGAGCTGTGGGCGATCCGGCGCACCCCACTGCCAACGCTCGATGGCGCGAGCGTCCGCCAGTATCCGAAAGCTGCCGAAGTCGAGACCCAAAGTGGCGGCACCGAAGGGCGCGTAGATGCCGAAGCCGCCGTCGTCCTTCACGCGGTCGACCACGAACAGATCCACACCGAAGCCGAGCGTGCTGATCACGAGGGGAGAACGGAAGCCGAGGAAGAAGCTCATGGGCAGACCGCCGCCGCCACCGTCGGGGGACGTCCACACCTCGCCGCCAATGAGGGCGCCTCCTACCGGACCTCCGCCGTCGAGGGTTGGCGTCGAAAACGCTTCCAGCTCGATGCGTCCGAACCAGCCGGCGGCAGCGTTTTGGGTCAGCGTGCGGCCGAAGGTGCCGCGGAGCCCCGCTCCGCCGGTTGCCGGCTCACGCGGGGCCTCGTCCTTCGCGGGGGGCTCTTGGCCGTGAGCGATGGCGCGCTGCTGCTCGCCTTCGGCGTCGTCCGGATTGCCCGCGGCGATGGTGAGAGAAGCGCCGGCGGAGTGCTGGGTCTGGGCCTGCGCCGGCTCCGAACCCAGCGCCAGAACGAGGAACAGCAGTGCAGGGAACGCCTGCGCCATCACATTCCGATGGCGGTCTTGAAAACCCAACCCTCGCTGCCTTTGGCGTCGTACTTCACGCGGTACCAATCGTCCTTGCGACCGGTGACCACGACCCGAGTACCACGCAAGATGCGCGCGACGATGGCGCCGTCTTTGGCCTCTGCGCGAATGATGGCCACCTCCCAGCTCACGGTGGCATGTCCGCTCGCTTCGGTGACGTCGGCGCCGGCTTTCTCGCCCGGCTGCTTGAGCTTGACCAGATAGAAGGCCGTGTACTGCGAGTAGGTGTGCTCGAGCCCTTCCAACGTGGCGCTGCCGAACTCTTTCTTGGCGCACTCCATCAACCCGTTGGCGGTGCTGTCCGGAAGCGTGGTGCTCTTGCCGGAGACGTAGTCGACCACCTTGTTCTTCTTGAAGTCGAGCTCGAGGCCGAGACTCAGGGTGCCTTCGGCGCCTTCGGCGGCTGGACAGGTCACCAGCGACTGAATGCGCGCTTTGGTCACGCTCTCCAGATCCAACGAGCCACACTCGTTCTTGCGATGCCCCTCGGCGTCGCGGCAGCTGGTGATCTGTAGCTCACCGATCTCGAGGCGGTCGCTCACGTCCGTGGGCGGCGGCTTGGTCGCCGGCTCCGCCGTGGGGGCGGGGGCGACGGCGGCGGCGGGCGGCGTCGGATCCCCCGAGCCCGCCGGTGCCGCCTCTTCTGCGGCCGAGCTCACTCCCGCGACCTCCTCCGCCGGGGCGCTGGGGACGAGGTGCACGCCCGCCAGTCGAGGCCAGAGCACCCCGAGGCCGAAGCCCACGGCGGTGATGATTCCGACCCGGCTGAAGCGCGGTTTGTCTTCGCCGGGCTTCGGCAGCTCGACCTTCAGGCTGGCTTTGGATGTGGCCATCGATTCAGAAGCGGCTTCGGGCTTGGAGTGGTTTTCGCTGTAGCACGACCGCGGCCAGATGGAAAAATGGCGGCATGGGCCCAGCGCCAAAGCTCGCGGCGGTAGCCGTGGCCATTGGCCTCACCATCGGTGGGGCGGCCCTCGGATGGAGGACATGGATACCCGCCGAGGGGGCGGTGGTCGGCCTGCGGATCGGGGGCACGAGCCTGACGCCCGGAGAGGACATCCGGCAGCACGTGGAACGGCGCGCCCGGGCCCTCGTCCAGCGGCGCTTGGCGCTGACCTTGGGCTCGACCACCCTCACGCGGTCCCTGGGCGAGCTGGGGCTGCGAGTGGACGTGGCGGAAGTCACCCGGCGTGCCCGCGCCATCGGACGTGACGGCGCTTGGGCCACGCGGCTCAGCGAGCTTTCGCGGGCGCGCCGCGGCGAGATCGACGTTCCGCTCACCTTCTCGATCGACCCGAACGCTCTCGGCCGGGTGCTTCTTCCCCTGAAAGAGCGAAGCGACACCTTCGGTACCGCCGCGCGCTGGGACTTCGAGCGCGACCGCGTCGTTCCCGATCGACCGGGTCGCTATCTGGATTTCGACGAGAGTCGGGAAGCGTTGCTTCGAGCCGTGCGCCGCGGCGAGCGCACGGTAACGTTGCCGGTGCGGGAGATCGCGCCTGAGGTGAACGACGACCTGGTACGGAAAGCGGACCTCCACGCGGTGGTGGCGAGCTACGAAACGCACTTTGCGCGAGGTGGCGACGCTGGCAATCGCGCGACGAACATCGAGGTCGCCGCCAAGAAGCTCGATGGCGTGATCCTGGCACCGGGTGCCGTCATCAGCTTCAACCGCGTGGTGGGGGCACGCTCGAAAGACAACGGCTTTCGGCCCGGATGGGAGATCTACAAGGGCGAGATGGTGCGGGGCATCGGCGGCGGCACTTGCCAGGTGTCCAGCACTCTGCACGCGGCGGCGTTCTTCGCAGGGCTCGACGTCATCGAGCGGGCACCGCACTCGCGACCGTCGGCCTACATCGGCTTGGGTCTCGATTCCACGGTCTCCTGGCCCACGTTGGATTTGAAGCTCAGGAACGGCTGGCCGTTTCCCATCGCCATCCACACGGAGGTCCGCGGTGGCACGCTCACCGTGAGCTTGATGGGGGCGAACAAGCCCGCAAAAGTCGAGTTTTTCCGCGACACCCTGGCGGTGATCCCCTTCAAGCGAAAGATCACCGAGAGCAGCTGGCTGCCCGAAGGCACCATCATCAAGAAACAGAAGGGGATCCGCGGTTACCGCATTCGCCGTACCCGCACCATCGTTCCCGCCACGGGCCCCGCTCGGGTGGAAACCAGCATCGACGTGTATCCATCGACTCCGGAGCACTACGTGGTTCCACCGGGCACCGACGTCGACACGGAGCTCCCACCGGAGCCCGGGTCCGTCGCCACGACGGCGGCCGTCATCGAATCCCAGAGCCGCTTCGAGCCCTGACATTTCCCCCTTTTAACCCCGGCTCGCCTGACGGAGGATGTCGAGTGACGCGCCGATGAAGGCTTGCCCGCAGTGCAACCTCAAGTACCCGAGCGACAAGACCGCGTGTTTCGTCGACGGGTCCACCCTGGTCGAGATCCAGGATCCGCGCATTGGTACGACCATCGCTGGGCGCTACTTGATCGAAAGCGTCATCGGCGAAGGCGGCATGGCCACGGTGTACAAGGCCCGCCACCGGTTGATCGACCGGCCCTGTGCCGTGAAGATCATGAACCAGAGCTTCGCCGGGAACGAGGTCATTCGCGAGCGCTTCCGGCGGGAAGCCAAGGCCGCGCAGAAGCTCGCGCATCCCAACATCATCGAGATCTTCGACCAGGGCGAGACGGGGGACGGCAGCCTGTACCTGGTGATGGAGCTGCTCGAAGGGGAGACCCTCGCGGACTTGATGGAGCGGGAGCACCGACTGGGTCTCGAGCGGGCGCTCCCCCTCTTGATCCAAATCGCCCGCGCCCTCGCCCGCGCCCACGACCTCGAGGTGATCCACCGGGATCTCAAGCCGGAGAACATCTTCGTCGCCAAGAACGCGGACGGCTCGGACCGTGCGGTGCTGCTCGACTTCGGCATCGCCCGGTCGATGCAGGACACGCGGCTCACGGGCTCCGGCGAGGTGTTTGGCACGCCGCAGTACATGGCGCCGGAGCGCATCACGAGCATTGACGCGGGACCCGCCGCGGATCTCTACGCCGTCGGCGTGATGATGTTCGAGATGCTCACGGGCAAGCTGCCCTTCGACGCCCGCGACGTCGCGGGATTCTTCATCAAGCACCTGAAGGATCCAGCGCCCTCCATGCTGGACATCGATTCCGGCATCCCCAAGGCGGTCGACGACCTGGCCCAGGAACTGATGGCGAAAGCGCCGGAGGATCGCCCGGTGGACGCCCACCGGGTGGTCGCCGATCTGGTCGCCATCGCGGGCCCCTTGGGCGCGCGCATCCCGGAGGAGCCCCAAGAGGAGGAAGAGAGCATCCGCGGCCACGCGGAGACCTTGCCCCCGGTGGCCATCGATCGCTGGGTGCGGCGCACCGCGGTGTTCGAGCAGATGCTCGCGACCGCCTTTCCCGACGACCGGCCCGAGGAGCTCACCAGCCTGCTCGATCAGGTGAAGAAGCTCGTCCGCGAGATCACCACGCTGCGCAGCAAGAGCCTGGCCCAGCAGCGCCATCTCGAGTCCGTGGAGACGCGAGGGCGAGACGGGCGCCAGCGCTTCGGCAACGCGGTGCACGCCTTGGGTGTGGACGCGAGCCGAGCTCGCGACGAAGCCAAGGCTGCCCAAGGGGCTTCCGGCGAGGTGGATGGCGCCATGGACGCGGCTTTGGCCAAGGTGCTCGAGGCCCACGGCCAAGTGATGTTCTGGGAGGGGCGCACTGGCTTTCAGGCGCCCTACCCCGAGCTGGCCGCGGCCTATCGCACGGTGGCCGACGAAGTCGACGCTTGGGTCATCGTGGGCAAGAAGAAGAGCGAAGCGGAGAGCAAGGCTCGGGCCAAGAAGGCCGAGGTCGACGACCTCGAGTTCCAGATCCAGGAGCTTCGCAACGCCCTGGCCAAGCACGAAGAAGAGATCGAGCTCGAGACCGAGCAGACGCAAAAGAGCATCAGCGAGATGGGCGACCAGGCCGACGCGATGGAAGCGGAGCTCCTGGAGCTGGCCACGCGCTTCTGTGCCCCGCTGCGCAAGCGTCCGGAGCTCGCGCAGCTGTTCCACGATCTCGAAGCCGACGCCGAAGCGGCTTGATTTTTTTGGTTCGGCGCGATGCCCGTCAGGTCGCGTCGATACACAGCTCCACACATCAAGGCGTCGGACGGCGGCCCCGGCTTGATGCGAAGCAGGATGCCGCCGTCGCCGGCGTCGGAGTACGCCGTCGCGTCGGCGCTGTACCACTGATACGGCGTGCTGTTCGCCACGCCGCCAGAGGGCGACGCGCCGATCCCCTTGAACGTCTGCCAACTGACGCTACCGCTGGTCGTGGTGGCGAAGCTCCGTCCGTACACCGCGAGCGTGACCTTCTTGATGGACGACAGCCCGACGGTGCTCGCGCCGCCACTGCCGCCCGCGCCGGATCCCGAGCTGCCGCACCCTGCCAGCACGATCGCGCACACCCACGCCGCAAGCCGCCTCATCGCGCCGAACGCCAGCACGCCGTTCGCGAGTAGCCCGCGCCGGACCAACAACAAGATCAGACTCGGCGCAGGCGACCCGGCTGGTTCACGAGCAGCAGCTCATCGATGTGGCCACGGCCGTTGGCCTTGGAGTTGATGGGCCGAGACACCGGGACGACCGTGCCTTTGAAGCCAGCGAAGATCTTCTTGGACTCCGGCGTGGAAGAGTTCGAGAGCACGGCGCCCACGCCGCGATCCGCCAGCGCCCCGAACACGCGCGCCAGCCGTGCGTGCTCTTCCAGACCGAAGGGCAGGCTGTGGTACGCGGAGAAGTTCGAGGTGATGGACAGCGGGAGGTACGGCGGATCGAAGTACACGGCGTCGCCAGGCTTGGCTTTCTTGCACACGGTTTCGAAATCCGCCTCCAAGATCTCGACGCCTTGGAGCGCGCTCGCAGCCGCACGCAAGTTCGGCTCGTCGCAAATGTTCGGATTCTTGTAGCGACCAAAGGGCACGTTGAACCCGCCGGAGCGGTTCACTCGATACAAGCCGTTGTAGCCGGTCTTGTTGAGGTAGATCACACGGGCGGCGCGCTTCACCAGCGTTCGCGGACGAGCGGCGCGCACGCGGTAGTACTCCTCTTCCGAGTGGCGCATGCGCTTCAGCTCGGATATCACCGCTTCCGCGTCGGCCTGCAGCGCCCGGTACACGGAGAGCAGGTCGGCGTTGCGATCCGAGATCACCGCGCGGCGAAAGCGCTGCTGGGTGGCGAGGGCGAAGAACACCGCGCCGCCGCCCACGAAGGGCTCGTAGTACGTCTCGATCGACTCGGGCAGCAGCGGCAGAATCCGCTCCAAGAGCTGCGTCTTGCCCCCGGCCCACTTGAGCACCGGGCGAGTCGCGCGACGCGTCATCGACGCTTGACTACCGCCCCTTTCGAGCGGCGTCCAGATTCGGGTGCCGTTCCCACCTCGAGCCGCTTCATCATCTTGCTGAGGCCATAGCGGGAGAGTCCCAGGAGCTCGGCGGCGCGGGTCTGATTGCCGCCGGTGCGATCGAGGGCCGTCTCCAGGAGCTCGGTCTCGAGGGCGTCTACCCGGGTGCGCAGGTCGAGGGTCGAGAGCTCCTGCCCCCTCCCTTCGGCGCGCTGGATCTCCGGCGACAAGTGCTCGAGTCGGATCTCGTCGTCCGCCAGCACCAGCGCGCGGCGCAGCTCGTTCTCCAGCTGGCGCACGTTGCCCGGCCAGGCGTAGCCCGAAAGCGCCGCCATCGCCGGCTTGCTCACGTCCATTCGATGGCTCGCGTGCTTGGCGATCAGATGGCGGCACAAGAGCGGGATGTCCCCCGGGCGCTCTCGGAGCGGCGGCACTCGCAGGGAGATCACGTCCAGTCGGTAGAGCAAGTCCTGGCGGAAGCGACCACTGGCGGAGAGCGCGACCAAGTCGCGATGCGTGGCGCCAATCACGCGCACGTCCACCTTGCGGCCCCGCTCGCTGCCCACCGCCCGCACGTCGCCGTCTTCCAGCACCCGCAGGAGCTTGGTCTGCATGCCCAAGCTCATCTCACCGATCTCGTCCAAGAACAGCGTGCCGCCGTTGGCCACCTCGAACAGCCCCGCCCGCGGGCGCGAGGCGCCCGTGAACGCGCCCTTCACGTGACCGAACAGCGCCGACTCGAGCAGGCCCTCGGGAATGGCGCCGCAGTTCTCACTGACGAACGGCTTCTTCGCTCGTGGGCCGTTGTCGTGGATGGCGCGCGCCACGAGCTCCTTGCCGCTGCCGCTCTCGCCGGTCACCAACACCGGCACGTCGCTCTGGGCCACACGATCCACGAGACGGAGCAGCGCGCGGATGGGCTCGCTCTCCCCCACGATGCTGGGGTAATCGAAGCGCGTGCCGCGCCCCGAACGGCTCTCCGCCAGCTCGCGCTCGGCCACGTCGAGCTCGGCTTCGCGCGCCGCCAGCTCCCGCGCGAGGCGCGCCTCCGCCCTCCGCGCCCGCCGCGCCGCACGCCGAAGCAGCAGCTGATCCCGCGCGTCCGCGATGGCCACGGACGCGAGCGCCGCCACCAGCCGCACCCACGAAAGCTCCTTGGGACCGAAGGCGCCACGCCGCACGCGATCGTCCAGGTAGGCAACGCCCAGCACCTCGCCCCGGGCCAGCAAGGGCACCGCCAGCACGCTGCGGAGCTTGAGCGCGTGGACGCTCGCGTGCACGTCGCTCATCTCCCCCGCGGCATCCACCGCCACCACCGGCTCGCGCCGCTGGGCCGCGCGCTCGGCCAAGGTCTGGCTCAACATGAGCTGCTCTTCCGTCAGATCCCGCCGCGCGAGGTTGCGCGCCGCCCGTGGCACCAGGCGATCCCCCGGTGCCCGCAACAAGAGCAGACCGCGCTCCACACCGGTCCACAGCACCAGCGCGTCGAGCGCTTGGTCCAACAAGGGACGCAGGCGATCGCGGCTGCCGAGGGCGTGCACCAGCGCTTCCACGTCGCCGAGCTGCTCCGGAGACAGCTCGCCCCCGCCGGGCGCTTCCACGCTGCGCACCCACGAAAGCTGCGCCACCGACGCCCGCAGCTCCGGCGGCGCGCCCTCGACGAGCTGCCGCGACAGCTCCCGCACCAACAGCGCAAAGCGCCGCACGGCATCGCCATCGCCAACCCGCGCGCCGAGCTCCGCTCCGGCGCTGGCCGCCGGTCCCCGCACCGTCAAAGGGCTCCGCACGCTCGTCAGCTGTACCAGCTCCGTGAGGATTTCTTGGGGTCGGTTCGGCGCGGAAGCTCGCGCCTCGACGAATCCGCGGGCGCTCCACCAGTCGAGGCGAGCGTCGAGCGCCCGGTGCGGATCTCGCGCGAGGCCGTCGAGGTGCACGACGTTCACGTCTGCGCCGTGGCGCAACAGGCGCGCTGCGACGAAGAGCTCGTCATCGCCGCTCGGCTCGGCAAGGAGACCGCGCGCTCGCTCGGCGTGCTCGCGTCCCTCGTGCCCGCCGAGCACGTCGGACAGCGCGAGGTGCGCGTAAGCGCGGCACGCATCGTCGCCCGCGGCGCGGGCCCGCGCGAGGGCGTCGGCTGCGGCTTCTCGCGTCTCGTGCACCGCGCCGGCGCTGGCGAACGCGCTGGCCCGGGACAGCGCGGCGCGGGCGGCATCGCCGTCGCGGCCCAGATGCTCGAACAGCAGGATGGCGCGCGTGGACGCCGACAGCGCGGTGCCGAGCTCGCCGAGCACGGCGGCCGCGGCGGCGACGCTGGTGAGGTACGTCGCTTCTTCCAGCACCGCGCCGGAGCGCTCGGCGTGCTCCGCGGCGCGCTGGAACGACGCCAGCGCTCGCTGGGGATCGCCCGAGAAATGCGCCACGTAGCCCTCGGCGGCGGACAACCGCGCGCGCTCTTCGTCGCTTCGGCACGACGAAAGCCCTGCCCGCACGCTGGCTTCGGCCTTCGCTCGGCGATCCAGTCGCAGCTCGGCGAGGGCGCGCGTCTCGAGCACGCGCGCCGTGGGCGCCACGTCGTCCAAGACCGACAGCGCGCCCGTGGCATTGCCCGCGTCGAGCTCGATCCGCGCCGTGACGGCGGCGGCGCGCGACCGCACCCGCGTGTCATCGGACTGCACACTCGCGAGGATGGCCTTCGCGCGCTCGGCGTCGCCCGCGCGACGCCACACCTCCGCGCGCTCGACCTCCGCCATCGGCCCCTGCACCCGGGCGAGCACCGCGAGAGCGCGCCCGGGCTCGCCACGCAGCCTGAGCGCGCGAGCGAGCTCGAGGTTCAGCGCGTCCGGAGCGTCCGATAGCGCCTCGGCGGCGTTCAGCACCGCGCTCGACGGCGCCCCGCGGGCGATCTCCAGGGCGAGCTCGGTGGGCGTGGTGGGCACGCGTTCCTGGGCGGCGTCGCCCAAGAGCTGCGCCAGGGTGATGCTTTCGGGCTCGGCCAGCGCGAGCAGGCGCTCCGCGAGGGCGCTGTCCCCGGCCTCCAGCGGCCAGCGTGCCGCGGCGGGCCCCACCAGCGCGACGAGCCAGCGCGAGCGGCCCAGGGCGTCGAGCTCTTCCAGCGGCGCCGCCCCGGCGGGCCTGAGCGTCCCGCGCAAGGCCGCGATCTTGCGCGCCAGAGCCACCGTTTCCCGGAGCCACTCGCCGCAGACGCCGGCCACGGCAACATCGCCTTCGGCGTGCTGCGCGTGGGCGGCGATCTCCCGCGAGCGCACCGCCAGGTACGCGCGCCGCACGGCGTGGCGCTCCGGCTCGGGCTCGGTCGTCACCCGACGCCGCACCCAGGCCGCGCTGGGGCGCAGCGCCGCGAGCGGCGCCAGGAGCGCGCGCAGGATCGTCTCGAGCTCCCCCGGGAACGTCGTGCGCGCCGCGACCTTGGCCGGCTCGGCGGACGCCGCCACTTCGGCGCAAGCGATCTCCGCGAGGGTCAGCCCCAGCGCCCACAGGTCGCGAGCCCGCGCGTCGCCCTCGGCGCCGGAGAACACCTCCGGCGCGAGATAGCGCTGAGTGCCACCGCGCGGTGTGGGCGCGTCCGCGTCGTCGCCGAGCCCCAAGTCGATCAGCCGAGCTCGGTTCTGATCGACCACGATGTTGGCGGGCTTCACGTCACCATGGGCACTGCCGGCCGCGTGAAGCTCGGCGAGGGCGTGCCCCACGTCCCGCGCCACGACGCGGGCCAGCGCGCGCCGCGCTTCCGCATCCCGCGCGACGCGTACATCGAGCTCGACTCCAGGGACGTAGTCGAGCGCCACGAAGGCGTGACCCCGGAGCTCGGGCAGCTCGGAAGCGATGAACCCCGCATCGCGCAAGCGCGGCAACACGCTGCTGTCGACGGAGAGCAAGCGCTCGGCCTCGTCGGCCAAACGTCCCGCGAAGCGCTTGTCGCGCGCGACCTTCAGCGTGCGAAGAGCGCCCCCTGGGCCCTCCACCAGCCACGCCTCGCTGCTCTGGCCCTGCCCCAGCTTTCGCGGCCCATGCGCCAACTCAGATGCCATCTTCTTCCCCCAATTGAATCCACTATTGTTGCTATTTTCTACGATTATTGTCAACTCTGTTGCTGGCACACCCGGGGCACCGGGAAGACCGGAAACGGTGCGTGGTAGGCTCCCTCGGTGCAGAAGGACCTGACTCAAGCGCTGCTCGAAGCGCTGGAAAGCGGCCGCCGCGGCGCCCTGGCCACGGTGATCCGCACCAGCGGCTCGGCGCCTCAAGAACCCGGCGCGCGTCTGCTGCTCACGGGAGACGACGTGACCGTCGGCACCGTGGGCGGGGGAGCCATCGAGCACGCGGTGCTCGAGGCGCTCAAGTCCTGCCGCAGCACCGGCAAGCCGACGCTGCTCAGCTATGAGCTGACCCGCGATCTCGGCATGTGCTGCGGGGGTCACATGGAGGTGTTCGTGGAGCCGGTGGAATCGGTGCAGCGTTTGCTGTTGTTCGGTGCCGGACACGTGGCCATGCCCACGGCGGCCTTGGCTCGCACCGTGGGGTTCGACGTCACCGTCATCGACGACCGCGAGGAGCTGAACACCGAAACGCGCTTCCCCGGCTGCCAGCGCATCCTCGCGGAGCCCTCGGAGGCCGCCTCTCGCGTTGCACCGCGACCGGAGGATTGGCTTCTGATCGTGACGCACGATCATCGCCTCGACGAACAGGCTCTGGATACCTTTGCTCGCCTACCCCACCGTTACATCGGCATGATCGGAAGTCGCCGCAAGGTGTTTCGCGTGATCCAACGTATCGCCCAGCGGCGCGAGCTCCCCGTGCTAGAGCGCGTGTACGCCCCCGTGGGTCTGGACATCGGCGCCGTCACTCCGGAAGAGATCGCCGTGAGCATCGTGGGGGAGCTGGTGGCCCTGCGCCACGAGCACGCGAGCCCCCACATGTCGGTGGTGCACGATCCCGCCCTCGCCCGCGTGCTGGCCGGAGATCTCGCCCCCGAAGCCGGCGCCGCCGTCGCCGATCCCAGCGCGCGCTAGCGGGTTCGTGGAGGGCGGTTTCCGCGGCGAGCCAACATCATTCTGCATCTTCTTGTTGGTTCGCCGCGGAAACACGCGGCGCCCCGTCGCGGCCCGTCCGTGGTACCGGAGGCCATGCGCACGACCCTGCTAGTCGCGGCTGTCGCACTGAGCGCCTGCTCGTCGAATGATTCGTCTTCGGCTCGGCCCCAAGACGCCGGCTCGGATCACGTCGCGGTCGATGCGCCGGAAGATGTCGTACTCACGGAAGCTGGCGGGGACGCCGCCACGGACGCGGGGTCGGGTCCCATCGATCTCTCGTCGTCGCCCGGCTCCGGCTTCGAGAGCGAGACGCATGTGGTGCGCGCGCCGGGGGGCCGCATGCTCGCGGTGTGGATGAACCTCGGAGCCAGCGGCGTGCAGAACGGCTACGCCCTTTCGGAGGACGACGGCGCGAGCTGGTCGTCCCCCAAGGTGCTTTCGGGCACACCAACGAAGGGCGACCCTGTCGCCACCTACGGCCAAGACGGCAGCCTCTACTACGGGTTCTTGGACGGCAACTGCGGCGCCCAAGGCTGTGACAACGGCCACGTGTGGGTGGCGCGCCTCGCGCCCGGCAGCACCAGCTTCGAGGCCCCCGTGGACGCGTCGCCGGCGAACCCGGCGGAGTTCTACGACAAGCCGTGGCTGATGACGGGAGCGGACGGAACGCTCGTGCTCGTCGTGGCGGCGCGGCAGGGCCAGAACCCGACCAACATCGACCGGATCGTGGTGGCGCGCTCGACGGACGGAACGTCGTGGTCCCACAGCGAGGCCGTGCCCACCCTGCCCCAGGGGCAGATCGCCGGGATCCCCCACGCCTGCGTCTCGCCCCAAGGCAGCCGCTTGTGGGTCGTATACGTGGACTCCTCGAGCCCGAGCTACGCGGGGCTGCGCTGGAGCGATGATCTGGGCCAGACCTGGCCCGCCGGAAACCACAGCTCGGGCTTTGCGCCGGCATCGAGCCTCGGAGCGTTGCAGGCGTACGACCTGCGCTGCGTCGGGGAGCAGAACGATGTGTGGCTGATGTACGGCCTGGCTTCGGGCAGCTCGTCGGCGACCGGGATACCTCCGCTCGACGAGATCCACGTGGCGCACTCGGCGGATGGCGGCAACACCTGGAACGGCAACGCCGTGATCTCCGAATCGGGAGCGCAGTTTCTGAGGCCGGAGATCGTGCGCACGCCGAGCGGCGATCTGTTCGTGATGGCCTACGGCGGCAGCCACGAGGGCGACACCAACGGAAGCGTGCGCTGGTGGCGCTCGACGGACGCTGGCCAGAGCTTCACGGCGGGCGGCACGCTGCACGCTCCCATCACGTTCACGGGTGATCGCCAGAGCTCGCTGTGGATCGGAGACTACGGCGGGCTGGTCGCGCTCCCGAGTGGCTTTGCCGCGACCTTCGCCGACAACCACAGCGGCAACGCCCACGTGCTGTTCGCGAAACTCGCGCTGTAACCATCCCCCGGCAGAGCTACTCGACATCTCTTGTTGCTCTCGTCGTAGATGTAGCCCGTCGCCAAGAGTTCGGGGCGCGCCGGAGAATCCCCGTCCGGAGCCGTGCTGACGCACCGCGAAAGACGCGCGCCGGACCAACAGACCCCGTAGACAGCTCGACCCGGCCGTGACAAGAGCGAAGCTGCGACGAGCCTTCGTCGCGAGGGAAGTGGCCTCCGGCCCGCGCCGGAAGAGACGGGGAGCTTCGGATGGAAGGCTCGGTACTGACCAAGATCGTTCTGCCTCTCGCGCTGTTCGCGATCATGCTGGGCATGGGGCTGTCGCTGATCCCAGCGGACTTTCGCCGCGTGATGCGCTTTCCCAAAGCCGTCGCCGCGGGCATGCTGTTTCAGCTCGTCGCGCTGCCGGTGCTGGGCTTCGTGGTGGTGCACCTGTTCCGCATGGAGGGCGCGTTGGGCGTCGGGCTCATCGCGTTGGCGCTGTGCCCCGGCGGCACCACCTCCAACATGATCTCGTTCTTGTCCAAGGGCGACGTGGCGCTGTCCATCACCCTCACGGCCATCGTCTCCATCGTCACGCCCTTCACCATCCCGCTGGTGCTCGTACCAACCATGGACGCGATGATGGGCAGCGGTCAGCACATCCAGCTTCCCATCGGCCAGACCATCGTTCAGCTATTGGCGATCACCGTGCTGCCGGTCGGCATCGGCATGCTGATCCGCAACAAAGCGCCGAAGGCTGCCACCAAGAGCGAAGGCGCCGTGCGCATCCTGTCGGTGGTGTTCTTATTCGCGGTCATCGCCGGCATCATGAAGCAGACCTGGGCGGAGCTGCCCGGCTTCTTCGCGCAGACGGGCTTGGCCGCGCTCACGCTGAACGCCACCAGCATGGCCGTCGGCTTCTTCGGTGCGCAGCTCCTGAAGCTGTCCAAGAAGCAGGCCATCACCATCGGTATCGAGGTCGGCATCCAGAACGGCACCACGGCCCTGCTGGTGACCAGCACGCTGCTCGCCAATCCGACCATGAGCATCGCGCCGGCGATCTACAGCTTGATCATGTTCGCCACCGGCGCCGTCTTCGGCGTGCTGGTGAACCTGGGCAAGACGCGCGAAGGCGGAGCGAGCCCCGCCTAGAGTGTGTTGACGGTTTCTGATCGAGGCTACGACCCGCTGCCTTCCGGAGCTGTTGGGGTGAACCTCCTCAGCGTGAGGAGTCGTCGCGTAGCGTCCCGTTGGCGACACGGCACCGCGAGATCGAGGTCGACGGGAATGTCGTGAGGCGCGTCGGGGCCAGCGTCGCCCGTGTTCGCGAAGCTCGCGCTCTAGGTGTGGAGCGCCCGCGCCAGGGGACACTCGGCGGGGATGGGCCGTCCCTGGCGGTAGCGCTCGAGCAGCGCCGTGGAGCGTTGCGCCAGCATGCGGCGCACCTCCCGGCGCATGCCCTTCACGCGCGGGATGGTCATGTCGTCGTAGCCCGTGGTCTGGTGGCGCATCCAGGCGATGGTCGCGGCACGGGCGCGCTCCTCGATGGAGATGCGTTGGGTGCGCGCCACCGTACCGCTGCCGACGGGCGTGGCGTGGGCGGCGATCGCCGCGGCCATCTTCTTGGCGAGCTCGCCATGGCACGGCGCAAAGTCCAAGAACTCGAGCACCTGACGCTCGAACTCAGCGGCGTACTCTCCTTCTCGGACCTCGCGCTTGTTGCGCGCGGCATCGAGCTTGCGCTGGTACGCCGGATCGGCGCGCTCGACGGCCAGCGCCGCGGTGATGCGCTCGACGCGATCCTTGGGCGCCCAGATCCCACGCGAGAACAGCTTGCGGCCCTTCTTCTCTTGCACCAGCCAGTGCGCGCCGCCCGCCTTCACACGCCGGCTGAGCGCCGGATCCCCCGGCGGCACCAGCACCCAGTCGCTCGGGGCGCTGAGGTACTCGCCAGAATCTGTCTTCACTTCCCGGGGCGTGCGGCCAGGACGGACGATGCGGCTCCCATCGGACATCGCGCGGCGACGTACCACGGAACGCGGCCCGCGGGCGTCACGATCTCCTTGCGCGTTCGCTCGCTACGGCACACCCTTCGTCAGATGCACCCCGAACGAGAAAACGCGTGAAGATGCGCGCGCCGTTCGTAGTCACCATCAGCGCCGCCGTCGCCGCAGGCGCCCTCGCGTCGTGTGGCGGAAATACCGTCACTGCGTCCGAGAAAGGGGACGGAGGACCAGGAGGTTCGGACGGCGCGGCGGGCACCGCAGGTAGCGCCGGACTCGGCGGACTCGGCGGACTCGGCGGTTCGAGCGGTGCGCCTGCAGATGCCGGCGCGCCTTGCCCGCCGGATCCACCCACGTTTGGCGGCAAGGGTTGGACCACTGCCTGCGTCCCCCATCAGGTTTGCCACTACGACATCGCTTGTCAGAGTGGAAAGATCTCCCTCGATATCGAGTGTGACCCAAAGAGCTCCGAGCACTGGAAGGTCGTCGATCCCCTTCAGTGCTCCCAGCCCTACGACTCCTGTCCTGGCACGAGCCTGATCTGCTCACCCGAAGGCGGTTGGTATTTCTACACGAACTACGACTACAACCCGCCGGGCCCGTGCCCGCCGACCCAGCCGTCGGAGGGCGCACAGTGCATGCCGGGAGGCTTCGGAGGTGACCCAAGCGCGTGCGGCTATCCATGCAGCGCCGCAGGGTCGAGCTGGACGGTCATGCACTGCGAATTCGGCGATGGGCCATCGGTTTGGACCGGTGATGGCGCCTGCAATTGAGGTTCGCTGTTCTTCGTCCCAAAAAGGCGAGGTCGCCCTGCGAAGGGCCCTGTCCCCGCGAGACGGGTACCTTGCCCGACTGGACCTCGCCGTCCTGTACACGGACACTGACCGACTGCTCGAGGCGGAACAGATCTACCGCGAAGGCATCGTGCTCCAGCCGGATCATCGAGAGCGCCTGGAAGGCCTGGCGGACTTCCTGAGCGACACGGGTCGCGATGCCGAGGCGGACGAATGGTACGAACGGGCGCGGGTGCTGCCCACGCGCGAGGAGCGGCGGCGCCGGCGCAGGAACCAGAACTGAGCCTCGCAGGCCCTTCGCATGGCTCCGTGGCTGCGCCGCGGCGGCGCCGTGATAGCGTTCCATCCGTGCGAAAGCCCTCCGGCCCCTGGGAAGCGGCGACCGAGCCTGCGGGCACGGACCCGGTCGATCCAGAGGACGGACCCACGCTGCAAGTCTTCGTGCCGAGCCAAGGACCCGCGCGCGTGCTCGGCAACACCGACGACGACTTGGTGGAGACGACCAAGCAGCCGCTGCCGCGCTTCGAAGAGCTGACGGGCTCGGGCTTCTACGAAACGATCACGAAGCCCCGGCGATGGGAGCAGGAGGAGCTGGACGAAGCCTCGACACTGCGACGATCGGAGCGAGACGAGCTGGACGAGGCGGCGACCTTGCGACGGCCGCCGGGCCTGCCCCCGCTGCCGTTGCCGCCGCCACCACGACCCTGGGCAGCCCCCGAGCCGCCACTGAAGACGGATCCATTTCCGCTGCTGCCGCCGCCAAAGAGCGAGCCGTTTCCGTTGCTCGAACACGCTCCGCCGGAAGATCCGGTGATCGAGGTGGCGCCGGAGCTGTCCTTGGCGCCGCCGGTGCTGCCCCCGGCGGCGTTTCACCCGCCCATGCCTCCGCCGCCCCCGGCGGAGGATCCGCGCTTGGTGCCGCTGGTGCTGCGGCTCACGTCGGACCGCACGGCCATCGCGGCGGCGATCGGTGTGTTCGCGGCGATCACCGTGGTTGGCGTGGTCGTTTCGTTGGTGCTCGTCGCTCGCAGTCGCAGCACCACCCCCGCACCCTCCACCGCCGCCGCGACCGCGCCCATCGCGCCCGCGGCGGTGCCCGCATCGGTCAGCTGTCGACTGTCGGAGCTGCCGCGGCGTCTGGCGCCGGAGGCGACCTTCGACATCACGCCCCAGGTGGCGGCCGCCCCTGGCGACAAGATCGCCGTCGGCTTCGTCACGCCGAGCCAGGAAGCCGTGGGACTGATCGTGTCCCTGGACGGCCTGAGCACCGAGACGCGCCTGCGAAAGCAGGGCTCCGGACGCATCCTGTCCGTCAGCCCCCTGCCGCACCGCTCCCCCGTCACCTTCGCCGTGGACGAGCCCGTCGCGACACTGCAGCTGGCCAAGACCATCGGCTCCATGCGCCTGGGCGCCACCAGCGCCGGCATCGTGCGCCTCGAGCCAGGTCGCGATCCGAGCGTGGTGTGGCCCGGGCCGCCCGGCACCATCACCACCCTCAGCGCCGCCAGCCTCGAAGGCGTGGGCACCGCCGTGGCCCTGGGACGCGGCGGTGAGAGCGGCGACGTCGTCTTCGGATGGCTGTCGTCGGATGGTTCCCGCGGCACGGATCTCGGTCGCCTCGCCGTCGGCCAGCGTCGTGTCGGCGCTCCGGCGGTCGCAGCGGGCGACGGCGGAGCGCTCACGGTGTTCGCTGCTCATGGAACGGGCGAACCGTGGTCGCTGTACGCCGCCCTGGCGAAGCCTGGCAAGCTACCCGTCACCACCGTGCGCCTCGAGCCCGGGGACGTTCCCGCGAACCAGCGCGGGCCCGTCGTCGCGGCGCTACCGAGCGGCGGGTTCCTGCTCGCGTGGCGTGAAGGTCGCCGGCTGCGCGCGCGACCCCTGGACGCCGCCCTCCGCGCCACGGGTCCCATCGTGGAGATCGCAAATGACATCGATCTGGTGCCGGCGCCCGGCGCCCTCGGTGTCCGCCACGACCGCGTGCTGTCGCTCTATGGCGTACGCTCCGGCAATGCCACGGAGCTGTGGGGTGCGGTTCTGAGCTGTTC
The DNA here is from genome assembly GCA_020633235.1 of Polyangiaceae bacterium. NCBI lineage: Bacteria > Pseudomonadati > Myxococcota > Polyangiales > Polyangiaceae > Polyangiaceae bacterium. Next base: position 803,480 of record JACKEA010000003.1, read on the forward strand.
CTGAGCCAGGGTTTCCCCGCACCGGCGGCGACGCTACGCTAGCGACCGACATGGCCATCGCCTTCACTCTCAACGGCCGGACCATCGACGCCGGTGACGCGGATCCCCATCAGCCTCTGTTGCACTTCCTGCGAGGTCGCGGCCTCACCGGCACCAAGGAGGGCTGCGCCGAGGGCGAGTGCGGCGCCTGCGCCGTGGTGCTCGTCACGCGAGACGCAGAGGGGCGCGCGCGCTATCAGCCGGTCAACAGCTGCCTCTTGCTGTTGGGCTCCGTCGCCGGCCACGAGGTGCTGAGCGTGGAGGGTCTGGCCCAGGGCGGCGAGCTCCACCCGGTGCAGGAGGCGATGGTGAAGCATGGCGGCTCACAGTGTGGCTACTGCACACCGGGCTTCGTGATGAGCCTGTTCGCCGAGTACCACCGGCCAGGGCGCGAAGCGTTCGACCTGGAAGCCATTTCTGGAAACCTGTGCCGCTGCACCGGCTACCGACCGATCCGTGACGCCGCGGCCTCACTGCCGATGGCCCCCGCGGAAGATCCCTTCCAAGCGCGCCTGAAGGCGCCGCCGCCGGAGCTCGCTCTCGTCGAGCTCGCAAACGGCAAGAGCTACTTTCGCCCCACCGCCCTCGCCGACGTGTTTCGGCTGCAGCAGGCGCACCCGGCCGCGCGCCTGGTGGCCGGCGGCACCGACGTGGTGGTCGACATGAACCAGCGAGGCCTGCGCTTCGACGGCGTCATCTCCCTGGAGAACGTGGCGGAGCTCCTAGGCCTGGAGTGGGGCGACAGCGAGGTTCGCATCGGCGCCGGCGTGTCCCTCAGCGACGTGGAGCACTTCGTTCAGGGTCGGCTGCCGATGTTGGAGCAGCTCTTGCCGCTGTTCTCCTCGCGGCTCATTCGCAATCGCGCCACCTTCGGCGGCAACCTCGCCACGGCGTCCCCCATCGGCGACGGCCCCCCGGCGCTCTTGGCGCTCGACGCAGAGGTCGAGATCGAAAGCGCCAAGGGCGCGCGGCGGGTGCCGCTGGCGAGCTTCTTCAAAGGCTATCGCAAGACCGAGCTCGGCACTGGAGAGGTGCTGAAGAGCATTTTCGTCCCGCTGCCCCTCCCTCGGCATCAACGCTTCTACAAGGTGAGCAAGCGGAAGCTGGACGACATCTCCACCGTGGCGGCGGCCTTCGCCCTCACCACCGGGAAGAACGCCACCATCGAGAGCGTGCGCCTGGCCTTCGGCGGCGTGGCGGCCACGCCGGTGCGAGCCACCGAGGCCGAACGTGCGCTCACGGGCAAACCGTGGAATACCGAAAGCGTGGTGGCAGCGGCGGCGATCCTGTCCCGCTCGTTTTCGCCCATCGACGATCACCGCGGCAGCGCCGCCTACCGGCGCGCGATGATCAGCGAGCTGTTTCGCAAGTTCGCCGCAGACACGCAGGGAGGTGCAACGTGAAAGCACTGGGGTCGGCCATTTCTCACGAGAGCGCGCGCGGGCACGTGACCGGCGATGCCTTGTACACGGACGACTTGGCCCTACGGCATCCCGGCGCGCTGCACGCCTGGCCGGTGACGGTGGACCACGCCCACGCGCGCATCACGCGCATCGACGGAGAGCAAGCTCGAACCCTACCGGGCGTCGTGCTGGTGCTGGGCGAGAGCGACGTCCCGGGAGAAAACCAGGTGGGCGCCTCGCGCCCCGACGAGCCGCTGTTCCCGAGCGAGGTGATGTTCCACGGCCAGGCCGTAGCGTGGGTCATCGCCGAGAGCGAAGAGCAAGCGCGCCTGGCCGCCGCGGCGGTGAAGGTGGAGACCGAACCGCTGCCTGCGCTGCTCGACATCGAAAGCGCGATCGCCGCCGAGAGCTTCCTGACGGATCCCCTCACCATTCGCCGCGGCGATCCCGACGCCGCGCTGGCCAAGGCGCCCCAGCGCCTGAGCGGGGAGATCCACATCGGCGGCCAGGAGCACTTCTACCTGGAGACCCACGCCGCCTTCGCGGTGATGGACGAGACCGGACACCTCCTGGTCCACTCCAGCACGCAGCACCCCACCGAAACTCAGGAGATCGTCGCCCGCGTGATGGGCGTTCCGAGTCACGCCGTCACCGTGCAGTCCCTGCGCATGGGCGGCGCCTTCGGTGGCAAGGAGGTGCAGGCCAACGCGTTCGCCGCCGTGGCCGCCATCGCCTGCCACAAGACCGGCCGCCCGGTGCGCGTGCGGCTGGATCGCCTGCGCGACATGACCCTGAGCGGCAAGCGCCACCCGTTCCTGGGCCGCTTCGACGTGGGCTTCGACGACCAGGGCAAGCTCCTGGCAGCGAAGTTCGCGCTCTTCGCCGACGGCGGCTGGAGCTTGGATCTGACGGAGCCCATCGTGTACCGCGCGATGTTCCACGTCGACAATTGCTACGCCATCCCCGACGTCGAGGTGGTGGGCCGCGGGGTGCGCACCCACAAGACGTCGCAGACCGCGTTCCGTGGCTTCGGTGGTCCCCAGGGCATGGTGGTGATCGAAGAAGTGCTGGACCGCATCGCCCGCACCCTGGGTCTCGCGCCGGAGGACGTGCGGCGCAGAAATTTCTACAGCGAGGGCGACCAGACGCACTACGCCGAAGACGTGCGCGACGCCGAGCGCATCGAACGCATCTGGACGCAGCTTTCCAAGAGTAGTGACTACGCGGCGCGGAAGCAGGAGATCGCGAAGTTCAACGCGGCGAGCCAACACAAAAAGAAAGGGCTGGCCATCACCCCCGTTAAGTTCGGCATCTCCTTCACGGCCACGTTCTTCAATCAAGCCGGCGCGCTGGTGTTGGTGTACGCCGACGGCAGCGTGCAGGTGAACCACGGCGGCACGGAGATGGGCCAGGGCCTGCACACCAAGATGCTGCAGGTGGCAGCGCACACGCTGGGCGTGAGCCTGGATGCCGTGCGCATGATGCCCACGCGTACCGACAAGGTGCCCAACACCTCGGCCACGGCGGCCTCCAGCGGCTCGGATCTCAACGGCGCCGCGGTGAAGGCGGCCTGCGAGACCATTCGCGAACGGCTCGCGGGCGTGGCCGCGCTGGAGCTCGGGGTGAGCGCGGAAGACGTGGCCTTCGAGGATGGTCAGGTCTTCGCCCGCGGTGAGCCCGAAAAGAAGCTCGCCTTCTCGGACGTCACCCACCGGGCCTACATGGCACGCATCCCGCTGTTTTCTTCCGGCTTCTACAGGACGCCGGAGATCTACTTCGACAAGGCGAGCGGCACCGGCAAGCCGTTCCACTACTACGCCTACGGCGCAGCGGTGACGGAAGTGGAGGTCGACGGCTTCACCGGCATGTACGACGTCACGCGGGTGGACATTTTGCACGACGTCGGGGACTCGCTGTCACCGCTGGTGGATCGCGGCCAGGTGGAAGGCGGCTTCATCCAGGGGCTCGGCTGGCTCACGCTGGAAGAGCTCCGTTGGGACGATCAGGGACGCTTCGCCACCCGCGGCGCGTCCACCTACAAGCTGCCGGGCCTGGGCGAGTGCCCGCCGGTGTTCAACGTGGAGCTTCTCGAGCGCGCGGCCGAGCCCACGGTGGTGTACGGCAGCAAGGCCGTGGGCGAGCCGCCCTTCATGCTGGCCCTCAGCGGGCGGGAAGCGCTGCGCGACGCCGTGAGCGCCTTTGGCAACGGCGGCATCGTCGAGCTCGGCTGTCCGTCCACTCCGGAGGCGGTGTACTTCGCCATCGAGCGCCTGCGCGCCACCAGCGAGAAGAGCCGCGCGGCTCAGTAGTCTTCGCAGATGTAGGCGACCTTGCCGCCGCACGCGACCTCATGCCAGGTGCCGTCGACGCCCATCTGCATGCAGTCCGAGGCGTCTTTTCCCACGGGCTCGGTGCTGCCCCAGTTGGTGTACACGCTGCCCACGGGGCTGCCGTTGTGACCGCCGGTCCAGAACGCCGTGCCGTCGGGCCACTCCCAGTTGCCCTCCGTGGTCCAGTCCGTAGCGCCCAGCCACACCGCACCCATCGCCAGGGACGTGGCGGTGGAGCGCAGCCAGTCGTTCTCCTGGGCATCGTTCGGGCGCGCGGGTTTCATGTTCTGGGCGATGCAATCCTCCGCCGCAACGCTGAGGGTGCTCTGCGTGGCGCAGAAGGAGTAGCCGTGGTTGTCGAACTTCTGCCCCGAGCAACCCGGAGAGCACACGCCGCCGTTGTCCGGCGTGCCGTCGCAGTCGTCGTCTACGCCGTTGCACACTTCGGCGCCGCAGCTGCCCCCCGTGCCGCTGCCGCCACCGGTGCCGGTAGTTCCCGCTGCACCTCCGGGGAAGCCGCTGTCGGTCGGAAAGCCGCCGCTGTTGCCGATGCCGGAGGAGCCACCGCCGCCCTCGTTGCCGCTGCCGCCGCTGCCGCCCGCATCGACGTCGCCACCACCACTGCCGCTACCGGGCGGTCCGTCTCCCACGTCTTCGCTGGACGCGCACGCACACGCGAGGCTGGCCACGACAGCCACCACGGACATGCTGCGCGCGAACATCCAGGCGAGCGTAGCACGCGTGGTACGCTCGCAGCATGAGGCCCGTCCTGCTCTGCTGCGTGGTGCTGCTCGTGGGCTGCAGCAGCGAAAACGGCGACGGCCCGCCGGCTGCCAGCTCCGGGGGCGCCGCGGGCTCGGCCAGCGGCGGCAGCGCCGGCACCCAGCCGAGCGACGGCGGTTTCCCGTCCGGTGGCAGCGGCGGCGCAGCGGGCATGGCCGGCAGCTCGGGCAGCGGCGCCTCCGCCGGTGCCGGAGGTTCTGGCGGCGATCCCAACTTCACCGCCGACGGCTGCTTCAAGTGGACCCAGCAGAACGCGCTCCAGGCGGCCGTCGACCAAAACGACTGCGTCGAAGTCCAACCCGGCACCTGGCTGCTCGACGCCACGGTAGCCATGAAGCCCGGCCACACGCTGCGCGGCGTGAGCGCCGCCGAGTCGATCTTGAAGGCCAACGCGGCAAGCTGGAGCTTCGGCTGCTGCGACTCCATGGTGGGCGACACCCTGCCGCCAGATCCCGCCGCCAATCCCTTCAAGGTCCAAAAGCTCACCTTGGACGGCTCCGGCGTTGCCACCTACAACGTGTGCTGTCGCGGCTACCTGGTGGAAGACTCGGTGCTGAAGAACAACCGCTGTTCCGCCATCGGCGCGGCCGGCACCGGCGTCACCGCCAAGAACAACCAGATGCTGTACAGCGCCCAGCCCACCAGCATTCCGGGCAAGGGCACCGTCAGCTGCGCGACGGGCGGCTTCGGGGGCGTGGCCGAGGGCGCCGCCATCTACTCCGAAGCCAAGGCCGCCAACTTTGGCACCGTGATCGACGGCAACGTCATCAAGTTCAGCTTCGGCCCCGCGCTCGACGTGAACGGTGCTTGGGGCGGGACCTTCACGAACAATCAAGTCTCCGACAACACCGCCTGGGCCGCCGTCAGCTTGTACGGAGCGAGCAACTGGAAGATCACGAACAACGTCATCAGCCACCCCGGCACGGAGCCGCCCCAGCCCTATCACCCCTATTGCGCCACGGGCCCGAGCGGCGGCCACTCCGCGGGCATCTTCCTGTGCCAGGACACGGACCAGGACAACCTCGTGGTCAACGGCAATACCATCAGCGGCAACAAGACCTCGAGCTTCTACGGCATCTTGAGCGTAGGCGCCGACGAGCTGAAACCGTACTGGGCGCCGCGCAACAACACCTTCACGAACAACGACGTCTTCGGCAGCAACGTGGGCTGCGCGGACGACTTCTCCCCGGGTCAGTGGCAGACGGACAAGAACACCTGGACCGGCAACAACTGCGCCGGCGCTGCCAACACCCCGCCCAACTACTTCTGATCCAGCTGCTTGTTGGTCCGGCGCGATACCCGTCGCGCCTCACCAGCGCTGGGCGTCCAGGCTCGGCGCGATCGCCTCGAACCGGTCGTCGCGGAAGTCCGCGATCGCGCGGACCCGGCCGTAGCCATCTGCCAGGGGTTCGTCCCCGAAACGCACCCGATGAAGCCGGCCCTCGCGCGCAAAGAGAAGGTCGTCGTTCCGATCCCAGTCCGCCCAATCCGTCCGCCCCAAGTCGAGGCACTCTCCGCTTTTTTCGTCGAGCACCCGATGGGAAAAGGCGTACCATGGCCCATCACGCTCGCCGATGCCGTGTAGGTGACGCTCCAAACGGAGCCGGCGCGGCTTCGGCCCGTGCTTCGCGTACACCTCGGTATCGACGTACTCCCACTTGAACGGGCGCTCGAAGGAGTAGTCGGTGCGTTTGCCCTCGGAGCGGAGCGTCCAGCCGTCGCGCAGCATCCGCAAGTGCGCGATGGGATGGTCCTCCCCCGCCCCGGCGCGGTCGCCCAAGAGCTCCACCCGCACGCGCTTGCCGAGGGAGAAGCCCTCGGCAAGCTTCGTCTGGTTCAACGGGTGGTTCAGCTGCACGCGATGGTCGTCGGCAAAGAGCCCACCGCCTCCCCAGGTGTCTCCCTTGGGCCACAGCGCCAGTGCCGTGAAGTACGGCGGTCGGCTGATCGCCGTGTACGTCAGAAACGGCGGGCGCTGCGTGCTCGCGAAGTAGATGAAGGTCTCCCCCGAAGGAGATAGATCACTGCGCTGCTCGAACACCCGGCCCTTGAGCCACTGGCCGCGCTCGAAGGAGTCGTCCTCGCGGTTCCACGCGATCAGACGTACCTGCTTGGAGGGACCCCGGCGCAAGACCACGGCCTTCGCGGTCCGTCGCGCCAGGTGAACGAAGAGCCGAACGCTGCTCGTCGTCGTGCCCATTCCTCAGCCTTCAAGCCTGACGCCGGAACGACGCCGGAACGACGCCAGGCCGACGAGGGCCGAGAGCGCGAGGAGCCAGAGCGAGCTTGGTGCGCGCGTGGGCGCGAGCTTGCAGCCGCAGCCGGAGTCGTCGCTGGACGGGCTCGCCGAGCTTCCGCCGGAGCCCGAGGTTCCCGCGTTCCCGGCCGTAGCACCGGTGCCGCCGCCGGCGCCGCCGGGAGCGCCGCCGTCGGTGCTGCTGCCGCCGCCGGTGCCCGCGTCGCTGGTCTCGCCGCTCACCGAGTACACGTGAACCAGCGGTTGGTAATTGGGTGCATCCGCCCCCGGCGCCACCAGGTACATGCGTCGCGTGGACGGATCCCAGGCGACGCCGCCGAGCTGCCCGGCGTCGCCAAACTGGGTGAAGGTCCAGCCAGTGTAGGGGGCCACCTCCCAGGGCTTCTTCGAGCCCGAGAGCACGGCGACGTAGTCGTTCACGTCGTAGGCCCACACGAAGTAGCTGTACGGATAGGCGTGGTCGCCCTTGCCGTCGCTGTCCGGATCGAAACACCAGTCGTCCACCCCGCCGGGAGCCGGCTTGCCGACCAGTGACGGATCGCTGGTGCCGGGTCCATAACAGTACGGGCCCAGGCCCTTCTTGCCGAAGAACAGCACGCTGCGGGTGCCGTCGGCGAACAGCGCACCGAGAATGCGCATGGAGCTGTCGTTGTAGGGGATGGTCCAATTGGGGCCGCCGCTGCCCACCGGGAGGCCGCTGCGGTTTTGCGGATCGACCACGTCCACCGTGGGCACCGGCGTGCCGTTCCAGGTCTGGGTCGGCAGGTTGGAGTCCCAGGCACCCAGCGTCTGGTGGCAGTTGGCCTGGTCCGAGGTGTCTCCGCTGGTGCACGGATAGTACGCGAGCGGCTTGGACGCGATCGTGGTGCCCGCTGCCGGTTTCGCGATCAGCGCGTCCGCGTCCAAGGTGTGCAGCCCCGGCCCCGCGGAGTTCACGCTGATGATCGACCAAGGTCCGTTGCCCGCCACCACCGGCGCACCCAGCGCGGACTGCCACTCCGGGGGCACCAACGTCATGTAGGAGCCGAACAGGGTCTGCGACACGTTGCCCACCGGGTACGGGCCCGACACGCTCGGCTTCGCGAAATCCAGCGAGCCGTTCACGAACGCCGCCGCCGGTTGCGACCCGGAAGCGTCGTAGGCCACCGAGCACGCTCCGATCAGGCTGCCTTGATACACGACGTAGCTGCAAAATCCGTTACCGCTCAGCGGCGCCTTGCCGTCGCTGGGGTCGGCAAAGCCCTGCAAGATCGTCGCCGTCTGCAGGCCGTCGAGCCCTACCGTGTTGGGATCCGCCAAGCCCGGGATCGAGATCTGCGCCAAGCTCGGCGTGCTGCTCACGTAGCCCGCGGAGAGGTACCCCGACACGAACAGCGTCGGCTGATTGCCCCGCGCCGCGTCGTAGTACACGTTGCCCGCGACGAAGCCGCTGGAGTAGTCGAAGTGATCCGTCCCATGGTCGCCCGTCGGCAGGCGGAAGGAGCCGAGGTACTCGAGGTCGGCCTCTTGGAGCAGCTTCTGCGCGCTCGCGGAGCTCGCAAAGCCGACGACCACCACCGCCACCGCTGCCCCCAAGATCGACCCGCGCATGTCCGGATCATCCCGCCGCCGATGGCCCGAGGCAACCCGACGTTCGGGAACGCGCCGCGCGGGCGTCCGGGACGGGGCTCGCGCCGGACCAACAACAGAAGTCGTCAGAAGTAGTCGTTCGGGTCGAGGCCCTTGTACTCGCAGTAGTCCCGGAGATCCCGACGGATGAGTCGCAGCGCGATGGCCATCATGAGCACGTCGTCCAGCTGACCGATGCCCGGGATCGCGTCGGGGATGAGATCCGACGGGCTGATGAAGTAGAGCGTGGCTGCCACGCCCACCGCCAGGCTGTACCAGCGCACCTTGCGGTAGCGCCCGGCCCAATAGTCGTCGACCAGATCCAGCAGCAAGCGCACCCGGTTGGTGAGCTTCTGCATGCGGTTCGGGACGTCCCGCAGCTTGTCGAACACGACCTGCCGAGAGTCGTGGAGCTTGTCCAGCTGCTTCAGCCGAAGCTTCTTGGTGGCGCTTCGCAGCAGCGCGATGATTCGCTTCTCGTCGGAGGTCGAGCTCATCACCTCCGCTTCTTGCTCGCCCATACGTCCACCCTACCACCCCGCGTCCCAGCGCAAACGACGCGGATCAGGACAGGGGCGATTCACCCCACTCTTACTGAGGGCACGCGTCGAGACGGGCGCCCTCGCGGATCCATCGCTGGATCAGCCGGAGGCGCGCGCGCGGGTCGTTGTTGTCCAGCTTCAGGTCGCCGAGGGGCATCGGCTCGCCCCGAACGAACCACTCGCGCAAGCGCTGGCTCTCCGCTGCTGGCGGCGGCGGGCACTCGCCGTCGGGACCGAAACCGACCTGGTAGCGCGTGTCGCAGACCGTCTGTGGGGCGTCGGGCGCCGTGCGGAACGAGTCCGTCTTTCGCAGCAGCTTGTACATCAGGTAGCTGTTGTCGGGCCGAAAGGGATCGACGATGGGCATGTTCACACCCAAGCGCACGGGATTTTCCAGCACCACTCCGGTCTTGGAGCCGATCTCGGTTTCGTGCGCCGGCTTGCCGATGGCCGTCTCGCGGATGGCGTCCGCGGAGTCCAACATCAATCCCATGCGGGGCGTCTGGGAGCAGCTCCCAGTGGGGTCGTCACAGCGCTTGTGACACGCACTGCCCGTACAGCTTCCGTTCTGGAAGGCGGTGAGAATGGCGGCGCACGTCACGGGCGGATCGCTGGACGCCGCCGGCGGCGGATCCGCCTTCGCGGTTCGGAAGTCGAACTTGAGCGGCACGGGCCCTTCCGCCAGGGAGGCGCCGTCGAAGGCGCGGAAGCCGTAGGAGTCCGCGTCCGTGGGCACCACCAGCTCCACCGTGTAGAGCACCCCTGGAAGATACGTACCGCCGTCCGCCAGCCGGTACGAGAGCACGCGCTCCACCAAGTCGTACTCCGGTTGCAGGAACACGCCGAGGTCGGGATCTCCCGTGTACACACGGATCGACTGGCGGACCGCGGTCTCCGGCAAGAGGTAGCGGTCGAAGCGGATCTGGAGGGTGGCGTCCCGAGGCACCCCGCAATCGTCCGGGCTGCCCACACCGCAGTCGGTTCCCGTCTCGGGCGCGGGATAGACGGCCACGGCGTGGAGCGCAGGGCCTAGACCCTCGTCCAGCTCCGGCTCCCCTTGATCGCAGCCCGCCGCCAGTAGAGCGAGCGCGGTGACGGCTAGGGTACGACTCAGCTCTCGGAATACAGGTTCAGCTGATCGCGAACCGTGTCTTCCGTCACGCCGGTGCGGATGCTCTCCTTGAGGCAATCCGCGAGGGTGATGAGCAGGTCGTCCACGCCCTTCTCCTCGATGATCTTCGACAGCAGCCGACGGGCTTCCTTGCTGTCGTCCTCCCGGAGGAACTCGCGCACCTTCTCGACGGAGATATCTCCCTGAAAATCCAGGTACATATTTGTCAGAAGATAGCGAACCAGCTCCTTCAAAGGGCGCCTCCTTGGAGTCCGGCGGGCAGTGGCCGGAAGGGCCTTGCCTATACCCGCCGGGTGAACGGTCACGCAAGGGGATTAGCGTGCCCGCCCCAGATTTGTGGAGTTGACGTGACGCCATCAGCGACACCCGAGGAGCTGGGGATCGGCAGGATCATGGCAAACCAGGCAGGGGCGGGCGTTTTTGCGCAGCGCCGTGCGGCAGCGACTCTGGAAGCCCACGGGGTGGGGATTGGTGCCCTGACCCATGCTTCCTCCGCCGGGACCCCGGCCGCCGACCCGGGTAGAGGCGTGGCAGATCGCGCAGTCCCGCTCCACGTGGCAGCTGACGCAGGCCTCGATGTTGCGCTCCGCTTCCCAGGCGTGGTGCCCCGCCGTTCGCGGCGGATCCGTCCACACGCTCTTGGGCGGGTGGAAGCGCCCGCGGCCAGCGAAGGCGCCGTAAGGGCCGCTCAGGGTCACGCCGGCGCGTTGGTGGCAGCTGACGCAAAACGACTGCGCGCGATGGCAGCTCGTGCAGCGCGGATTGTTCTGCCGCGCCGCCGTGGGGTGCATGCTGATCCAGTCGTTCGGGTGCACCTTGCGCGGGCGCACGCGCCCGTCGTGACAGTCCGCGCAGTCTTTCTCCGAGTGACAGCTGCTGCAGAACTGGCTGTCGTTCCCGGCGACCTCTCGGTGGCGCAGGATCCAATCCGGGCCGTGCCCGGAGTCGTGCAGCCAACGTGGAGGAACGAGCTTCCCGGAGGCGAACGCCGTCTTCATCAGGCCGCCCCGCTCCGTGAGGTGGCAGTTGTCGCAGGCTCCTCGCGCCTGACCCGCGGCGGGCCCCGCCATCTGGTGGCACTTGAGACAGCCGCGCATGCGGGGCAGCTGGTCCCGCGTGGCGAGCTCCAGATTCTCCACTTGGCCATGGCACTGCGCGCAGCCGATGTTGCGCGCCAGATGCGCGGCGTGGTTCATCTTCAGGTTGGGAGTCGGCAACGAGAGCCGCTCCACCGTGTTCGGGCGCTTTTCGTCGTAGCCCACGTGGCAGAAGGCGCACTGCCCGATGAGATCGTCTGCGCTGGTGGTGACGGCGGAGAGGTTTCGGTGATCACTGCCGTGACACGCGTCGCAACGGGTGGGCGACGGTAGCAACCGGTCCGAGGACGAAAGACTCGTCTTGGCGCGGTCGTGACAACCGGTGCAGGGAACGCCGAGCTCCTTGACGTGCTTCTTGTGGTTGAAGCGGAGGGTCAGGCGCTGGGGCGGGAAAATGCCCTTGCTGGGGCCGTCTTCGCCTTTTTGCGCGCCGGGCGGGCGATCCGCGAGGGGAACCGACGCTCCTCCGGGCAACGGTGCGAGGCCGTGCACGGGACGGGCCGCGACGTTCGCGGCGGGGCGTGCCCGCGCCGGACCAACATCCAGAAGAATCCCGACAAGCAGGCTGAGCCCACAGACGAACGCAAACAGCCACGTGGAGCGCTTCATTTCAGCACCGTCACGTCCAGGGTAGCGAGCACGCGGTAACGCTGCCCGACCAAGCGGTTCATGCTGTGCTCCCACTCCAACCCGAGGCGTGTGCGTTCGAGGGGCGAGTAGCCACCGCCCAGCACGTAGCCGAAGCTGGTGGCGTCGCGCTGCGACCGGAGATCGTCGTTCCAGTCGTAGAGGGAGAGCACGACCATGGCGTCGTACAGGCCGTAGTCGAAGGCCTGACGGGTGGTGACGTCACCGCCCACACGATGGCCGCGCTTGCCGGTCTCGCCCATGCTGCGGAGCTCGACCGAACCGTCGCGCCAGCGGTAGCGGCCCCCTGCGTTGCCGAGCACGTCGGTGAGCATGCCGGACTCGCTGCGGTCGAAAGTGCTCGCGTAAGTGGCGGAATCGCCCTCGGTGCGGAACACCCGCGCGCCGCCGGAGAGGGCCACGTCGAAGCGGCGCGAGGCGCGGTACTCCGCGCGGCCGAGGTACGTGGTGGTGGCTTCGTGGGTGAACCAGTTGAAGATCGAGTCGGCGTCGAAGGTCGGGTAGTAGTAGTCGTAGTCGGCGCCCACGGTGAGCTTCTCCGTGGCGTACCAATCGGCCGCGAGGGCGTGCTCGCTGAACAGCTGATTCACGAAGTCGTACACCACGCTGCCGCGTACGGCGCCCAGGCTCTCGGCGCTGAGACGGGCGGAATAGCCGATGCGCTCGCTGGAGACGCGATCCCCGCCCACCGTCACGAAGCCGCCGCCGGCATCCGCGAAGGGAGAGACCACCACCGTGTCTCGGTTGATCACCTTGCGGTAGGACAGCCGTCCGTGGATCCACGACACGCCGCTGCTCTCCAGGGCGAAGCCGTAGGCGGGGGCGAGCTTCGACTCTTCCAAATAGTAGGGGTACTGGTTGGCTTCGAGCTCGCTGCGGTTGCCGCGGTACACGCCGTCGGCGGTGTAGCGCGAGGTAGCGAGCAAGGCCGGGAGCCCGCCCCGCTGCTCGAATCCGCCGTAGGCCTCCGCCTGGAAGTACACCGGCGTGGTCAAGCGAACGAGGCCGCCGTCGAAGGACCACCAGCCGAGGGCATCCGTCGTGTACTGGCGACCGACACGAAAGCCGAGCCAGCCGCCGAGGTAGCGCTCGCCTTCCAGGTACGCGTACATCACGTCCACTGGAGACTGCTCCAGCCCAGGAATGAAGCGGCCGGCGGAGTTCGGGCTGCGCTCCACGCCCTCTTGTCCGAAGTCGGAGTCGAGACGCATGCGCATCTTGAACGAGAGGCGCGGACCGAAGCCGACGCTGTCCCCACCGATGTCGTAGACCGCCAGGCCCAACGTTTGCGTGTAGCGGCGCCGGCGGATCAGCGGATCGCCGTACGGGCTCGACAGCGTGTAGAACTGCGCGTCCGTGGTGGACTGCACCTCGGCCTCGATCGCCCGGGCGTGGGACGTGTGCACCACGCCCACCAGGGTCCAGCAAAGAACGATGCCAAGCTTCGCCCTCATTGAGCCGCATCCGCTCGCACGAAGGGCGATGGTCGTCGACGCCCCCGAGAGCTGTCAACCGAGTCACGCGGCGGCGGACCGGCGCGAGCGCGTTCCTTCGGAAAGCCACGACTGCAGCGCGTCGAGGTCCCAGCCGAACAGGAACGGCTCCACCTCCGAAAGCGCCCCGACGCGCTTCGCTTCCGCCCCGAGGCGCAGGGCCGAGGCACGCGCCACGGCGGACAGCAGGGGGCTCGGGACGGCAGTGAGGGCCAAAATCTCCGGCAGCACGTCTCGGGCGCCGAGCTCCGCCGAGAGCACCGCCGCCAGGATCCGCGGATCCGCGGAGTTCGGCGCATCGAGCGCGGCGCCGAGGGCATCTCGCGTGCGCACGCCAGAAATGGCGCTCCGCGCGTGGCGGTAGCTCTCCGGAGCCAGGGACAGCCGCTCCCCGAGCTCGCCGGTGGCCAGCACTCGGCGCGCCTCCGTGAGCACGCGCTCGAACACCGGCTCCAGTGGATCCTCGATGCAACGCTCGCCATCCAGATCCAGAGCGACGGGCAGCGCGGCTTCCTCCGCGTACGCTTCCAGGTGGGCTTCCAGCCGTTCCAAGCACACGTTGCCGCGAGCGCGTCCGAAAAGCACGTCCCTCGCCGTGCGGATGGTGACCGAGCTCCAGCGCGTGGCGGGCGTCGCGTGGTCCATCTCGTGAACGAGCTCGACGTCGATGGAGCTCACCGCGGCCCAGCGCAGCACGCGGGGCTCGGGCTCGGAATGCACGAGCACGCCCCAGGGCACGATGGCCATTGGCGGCGACGTGCCACGAGTCGTGGGACCGAGCTCGCGCACGGTGAGCAGAGAGGCGAGGACGCCCGCAACGGAAGCCGCGCAGGCGGTGGTGAGCTCCGCCCCCCCGAGAAAGAGGCCGGCGCCGAATGCACCGAGGCCCGCACCTGCCGCCATCAATCGCACGTCGCGGCGCGGCGGCGCGGGGCTCAGGCTCACGTATCTGAAATCCGGGGGCGGCGCCGTACGACGCATCTCCGGTTAGCTTAGCAGCACGCGCTCGACGCAACAGGCGCTGGAATTTTCCGCTGCTTCAGCTCGCCTTGGTCAGTGTGTGCAGCGTGACCAGGGCCTTGTCGAACTCGAAGCGATCGATCTCGGCTCCCAGCTTGCTCGCCGCCGGCCCCAGCGTGGTCGAGAGCAGCTGAGCGGATTCCGCCCAGATCTGATTGGCGCGGGTGTCGTCGGTGGTGAGCAGTACTTCGAGGCGGCGAAGGACCTCCGTGGACTTGGCGCGTTCCACGGCGCTGAGCTCGGGGGCCTTTTGTGGCTGCTCTTCCACCAATCGCGAGAGATCCGAGACGAGCAGGGACAGGCTTCGTTCCAGCTCTTCCAGCCCGGGCGCGGAGTCGTCCGCCGCGCGGATCGCCGACTCCACCGTCAGCGCCGTGGCATGCAGCTCCAAAGCCCCGAGAGTGGCGGCAACCCCCTTGAGGGTGTGGGCCATGCGCTCGGCATCGCCGCGGCGGCCCTCGGCGAGCGCCTGGCGCATTGCCGCGCCGTCCCCCGCATGCCCGCGCACGAACATGCGCAGGAGACGCAGGTAGCTGGCGCCGTTCCCGGCGACGCTGGCGAGGCCGGTCTCGACGTCGAGCCCCGGGATCTCACTCAGCGTTCGAGCAACCGCTGGCGGAACGGTGGGCACGGTGATGGCCGGAAACCACGTGAGGAGCTCCCGGTAGAGGGCGGCGGGGGCCACCGGCTTTCCGATGTGCCCGTTCATCCCCGCGTCGAGGCAACGTTGCCGATCGTCGGCGAAGGCATTCGCCGTCATCGCGACGATGGGGATCTCCTCGCAGCCGGGCAGATCGCGGATGGCGCGTGTGGCGTCCAATCCGTCGAGCACTGGCATGTGCACGTCCATCAGCACGATCGCGTAGCGCGTGGCCCGCGCGCATTCGACGGCAGCTCTACCGTCTGCGACGACGTCCACCTCGAGCCCGACGCGCTCCAAGAGCTCCCGCGCGACTTCCTGGTTGACGGGATTGTCTTCGGCCAGCAGCACCCGGGCGCCCCGGCACTGCGTCCGAAGGGTCTGCTCCGGCCGCTCTGCCGGCAGCGACGCTCGTATCCGCTTGGAGCTCGATCTGCGGCTCCCGACGCGAAGACGCGCGGAAAACCAGAACGTACTGCCGACACCGAGCTCACTCTCGACGCCCGTGTCGCCATTCATCAGGCCGGCCAAGCGCCGCACGATGACCAAGCCGAGACCGGTCCCCCCGTAGTGGCGCGTGGTGGAGCTGTCCGCCTGCACGAAGGGCTGGAAGATACCCTCGCGCTGCTCTCGTGAGAGACCGATGCCTTGGTCCTGCACCTCCAGCCGCAGCACTACCTCGTCGTCGACCCGCCGCTCCTGGATCGCGCGCACGGCAATGGTGCCTTGCTCCGAGAACTTGATCGCATTGCCGATGAAGTTCAGGAGCACTTGACCCAAACGCAAGACATCGCCGTGCAGTACCTGCGGCAGCGCGGGGTCGACGCTCCAGCGAAGCGACAGCCCTTTGGCCTCGGCGCGCTCGCCCAGCAGGCTGATGGCATGGTCGATCATTCGCGTCGGCGAGAAGGTCTCGTCCTCCAATACCAGCCGGCCCGCCTCGACCTTGGAAAGATCCAAGATGTCGTTCAGCAGCTGCAAGAGGTGCTGAGCGGCGTCAGCGACCTTCGTGAGCCGCGTCCGCGCTCTGGGGTCCGTGGAGTCCTCGCGCAGCAGATGGGTGAGGCCGATGATCGCGTTCATCGGCGTGCGGATCTCGTGGCTCATGTTGGCCAGGAACGCGGTCTTGGCGCGACTTGCAGACTCCGCTGCGACCTTCGCTTCCAGGAGCTCCGCCGCCTGGCGCTCGCTCTCCAGGCACAGCGTCAGACTACGAGCCAACTTGGCGAGCACGGGCTGAAGCAGAGCGGCCGCTCGACGGCTGGCCACGGCGACCACGGCCTCTTGAGGCGAAAACAGGATCACGTACCCGAGCTCCGGTAGCGGCAACGACAACGCGTACCCGTAGCCGGCGCCGGGGAAGAGCCCGCCCTCGGCTTCCAGCACGCCACCGTAGGACGCAGCCGCGCTCCAGGGCGCGGCTTGTCCTTCCAGCCGCCGGAGCGCGCGGTTGCCGACGGCGGCGTAGACCTCGTCCCCGTTCAGCACCACGGCGCCGCACGCGCACTCCGTGTGGATCAAGAAGCGCTCGAGCATCTTCAGAGCCAACGGCCGCGGCCTGGTTTCCCCCGCCATCGCCATCGCGAGGTCGTACAGGACGCTGACCGTCTGGCTCTGCCTCAGGTCCACGGCAAGGCCGTTATCGTGGCGTTGTGAAACACCGGATACTGCTGATGGCCCGACCCGATCTCCCCGAGGCACAGCGCGCCGACGACGGGCAATGGAGCCACCTCGTTGCGCAGCACCTCGAGCTCTTTGGTGGCCGCCCCCTGGTCCAGGTGCATGTAGCGACCGGCGCAGTAGAAGGTGAGCAAGCTGCCGGCGGCGTCCGAGCTGGCCGCCGCGCCGACCTCGGCCGCCGTTCGCGGGTTGCCGGGCTCGACGGCGCGCACCACGCTCAACAGCGCGTTCTCGGCGATCTCGCCGGAACAGTGCACCGATCCGTCTTCACACACTTGCACGGGGATCCGAACCAGCGCCTCGCCCTGCGCGCGATTGATGGCGAAGGGGAAGTGCACGGCGTGACGATAGAAGTTCTCGCGATCCAGCTGAATGCCGTACTCCGCAGATAGCAGCTCCTGGTAGACCTCGAATGCCGGTCGCCCCTCGATGGTCTCCACCTTGCTACCCTGAGTGGCGGTAGCCACCCACAAGGCGTCGTTCCCTCGATAGCCATGGGCCAGGGTGGCGCCGGGATGTTCGGGAAGCAGCAGCGCCAGGATGGCGCGACCTTGGAAGGCCTCGACGTCGAACAAGCAGGGAACCGGTTCGAAGGTCTCGCTGCCGACGCAGACGCCGGCGTAGTTCACCTGGTCGCCGACCTCCATGTACAGGCGCGCGAGGATGGATGCGACATCGGCGATCGTCGCGTCTACCAGAAGCATCAATGTGTCGCCCCCGCCTTCTGCCGCATGCTCGAGAACGAAGTCCGCCAACGCTTCGATGGTCTCGTTCGGTGTGTGGTCGGCCTCGGGAACCGGAACCATCACGCGCGGCACACTTTGGAGTGGGACCAGCAGCGTGCCTCGTCGCCGAAACTCGTCCTCGATGACCAGTCCCGGAACGATGGCTCCCAGAAGATCCACCTGCCGCTCGCGAGCGGCGGATTGGAGCGTGGGCACGGAACCCGAATCTGCCTCGCTGACCAACGCCAGCACGCCCTCGTTCAGAATCAGGTCGGAAGGCAGGGTGTCCAAATACGTCCAGCCGGTCATCGTTCGTCCTCCTACATGGGCGGCTCGCTATGGGTGATCAGGGGCAGGGCAAGGCGACCGTCCAGCTTCGCAACGCACTCCTCTTCGCCGTCGGCGTAGCGGATGCTGATCTCCTCGAACACGCTGCGGTTCGCCAAGAAGGCGTCGACCACGCTGGGATCGAACTGCGCGCCGCGGCCTTCCACGATGATGCTCACGGCCTTCTCGAATGGGAACGGCGGCTTGTACACGCGTCGCGACGTGAGCGCGTCGAACACGTCCGCCAGCGCCATGAGGCGAGCTGGGATCGGAATCCTGTCGCCGGCGAGGCCATCGGGGTAGCCGTTTCCGTCCCACTTCTCGTGGTGGTGCCGAGCGATGTCCTTGGCAATGCCCAAGAACGGCACGGGGTGGTCGACGTCTTCCTCCGCGTGCTCGATCGCGGCAGCCCCCAGCTCGGCGTGGGTGCGCATGATGGTCCACTCGTCAGGGGTGAGCTTGCCGGGCTTCAGCAGAATGTGGTCCGGGATGCCCACCTTGCCGATATCGTGCAGGGGCGCGGACTTGACCAGGAGCTCGATATTCTGCGCCGTGAGGAACTCGGCAAAGCGCGGGTGGTCTCGCAGGTGCTCCGCCAAGGTTCGCACGTAGCCCTGAGTGCGGCGCAGATGATTGCCTGTTTCGCTGTCGCGAATTTCCGCCAGCTGGCCCAAGGCCCGAATCGTCACGTCCTGGATCAGTTGATTCTCCCGCATCCGCCGAACGATCTCCGCTTCCAGCAGCGCGTTGCGATCTGAGAGCAGGTCCCGCGCCGCCTTCAGCTCCAGGTGCGTGTTCACCCGAGCCAGAACCACGGGCGGCTTGATCGGCTTGCTGATGTAGTCCACCGCGCCCGCCGCCAGTCCTCGCTCCTCGTCGCTGGAGCCGTCCAGCGCGGTCACGAAGATGACCGGAATGGTGGCCGTGGCCGCGTTGCTCCGGAGCCGTTCCAGCACGGTGTAGCCGTCCATCTCGGGCATCATCACGTCGAGCAGGATCAAGTCGGGGACCGGGTCCGACGCGGCGACCTCCAGCGCGCGGCGCCCGGAGCTCGCGGCGCGCACCCGGTAGGGTGGTTGCAGCAACTCGCTGAGAAGCACCAGGTTCTCGGGCGTGTCATCAACGATGAGGATGGTCTTCATCTCGCTCCGAATGAAACGGCCGGTGCGGAAGTTGCTTGAGCGACCAGGCGACTACCGTGGGCCTCCAAGAGTGCGCAGGTTTCGAAGTGGGTCCGCGCCAGGTTCGGCCACAGCTCCCGGGCAGCCACCAGGTCCCCAGCCCGCGTGAGTCGCTCGACCTCCGTGGCGATGCGAGACAACTTGATCGCGCCCAAGTTGGCGCTGCTGCTCTTGAGCGTATGGGCCCCCTCTCCCGCCCGCGTGAGGTCTCCGGATTCGAACCCTTGCCGGATGCTCTCGATCCACTCCTCGCTCGCGGACACGTAGGTCTTCACCACCCGGTCGAGCAGCTGCGAGCCATCCCGGGCCATGTCCCGCACGCGCTCCAGCGCCGCCACGTCGATGAGCGGCGCCTGACACGCTGCCTCCTTCGGGCTCTGACTCGGGACCGCGACGAGTCCCTCCGATTCGCGGCCGCCCCAGGTTTCGAGCACAGCCCGTAGCTCTTCCGGCTTGAAGGGCTTGCTCACGAACGCGTCCATGCCTGCCGCCAAACAGCGTTCTTCGTCGCCCTTCATGGCGTTCGCGGTGAGCGCCACGATGGGCACGCGTCGTTCGCGGGCGAGAGCACGGTATCGACGTGCCGCCTCGTAGCCATCCATCACCGGCATCTGGCAGTCCATCAGCACGACGTCGTGCTCGTCTCGTTCGAGGGCGTCGAGCGCCTGGACTCCGTCCTCCACGAGCGTCGCGTGGCAGCCCCACAGCTCGAGCAGCCCCGCGACCACCTCCTGGTTGATGGGATTGTCCTCCGCCACCAACACGCGCAGGCCCAGCGCACCGCTGGGATCTCGAGCAGGCTTTCGGAGAGCGGGCTTCTGCGGTCGAATGATCGCCACGACCGCGTCCCGCAGCCGGCTCGAGCGAATCGGCTTGAGCAGATGCGGGTGCGCCGACGCCGGGGCTCCACCCACGCGATCGAGCACGATCAACGGAGAGAGGTCGACCGGGAGCAGCCGAGCATCGACGAAATACAGTACATGCCCCTGCTTCGGCCCGAGCGTCGCCGTGCTCTCGTGTGCTTCGGCGGGGATCCCCATGGCTTCCAGCTCGTGACACAGCGCCGCCGCGGCGCTGGCGTTGGGATCGACCACCACCGCGACCAGATCGCGATCCTGCGCGAAGTACACCGAACCAGAAACGTCCCGGGGTCCGGCGAACACCGCCGTGAACCAAAACGTAGAGCCCTTCGAGAGCTCGCTTTCGACCCCCACGTCCCCACCCAAGAGCTGCGCGAGCTGGCGAGCGATGGCGAGGCCGAGCCCCGTGCCCCCGAAGCGTCGCGTGGTGGAGCCGTCCGCCTGCTGAAATGCCTCGAAGATCCGAGTGCGTGCATCTTCTGCCAGACCCACTCCCGTGTCGCGCACCTCGAAGCGGAGCTCCACGGAGTCGTGCTCACGAGCCACGACACGCCCCGTGAGCACCACCTCCCCGACGTGTGTGAACTTCAGGGCGTTGGCGAGCAGGTTGGTGAGCACCTGACGCAGACGCCCGGCGTCACCCCGAACCACCCCGGGCAAGCTCGGTTCCAGGTCGCAGACCAGCTCGAGACCGCGCCGATGCGCCTCCTCCGCGAGCAAGTCCACGGTATCCTCGATCGTTCCTCGCAGGTCGAAGTCCGCGGCGTCGAGCTCCATGCGACCCGCCTCGATCTTGGAGAAATCCAGTACGGCGTTGATGATGCCCAACAAGGAATGCGCCGACCGCTGGATGTTGCCGACCAGCTTGCGCTGTTTGTCCCCGAGGTCCGTGGTCAAGAGCAGCTCGGCCATGCCCAAGACGCCGTTCATCGGCGTCCGGATCTCGTGGCTCATGTTGGCCAGGAACTCGCTCTTGGCGCGATTGGCAGCGTCAGCCGTCTCCTTCGCCGTCTGGAGCTCGCCGTTGGAAAGCGCGAGCTCGTCGAGGGCCGCCTTCAGGGCCGCCGTGCGAACCTGGACCTTCTTCTCCAACACGCTCGCTGCTTGAAACAAGGAGAAGGCGCCACCCTGGAGCTCCATCTCTCGCTCCACGCGCGCCATCAACACCTTGTTCACCTTCTGCAGGCGTCGAATCTGCGCTTCGAGCGCTATTTCGTTCTCGGACTTCATTCGCGTGTGCCGATGGCGACCCCGGTGAACGTCTGGTTGACGTGCATGGCGTTGAACTGCTCGCCGTAGGTCGCGAACCCGATGACGTTGTTCTCGACCATCAAGTCGCCCACACGCTCCTTCACGCCGCGTTGGTCGCACTCCAGACTGCGAAGGATGCAATCGCAGCCGAGCACCAGCTCCGGCTCGCCAATCTCCCGGCGTATCTCGCCGAAGGCCCCCTCCAGGTTTTCGATCAAGTCCACACCCCGAGCAACGGTCAGAACGATGCCTTCGTCGATGGCGCAGAAGAACGTCAGGCTCTCGTCGTCGTTCACCTTTTGGATGGAACGGACGTAGTAGCCCCCGCCCAGCTTCACGACGACGGGATAGGCGGAGAAGATCATCGGCGTGAGGTGAGCGACATCCAGGCCGACGAGCCGCGCATACTCGCGACCGGCCGGCTCCCCGTTGATCTCGGTAACGATGCGGCGATCCGGGTCCGCTTCGGTCACCACCATCTTGTCGTCGGAGCTGACGAAGTGCTGCGTCTTGAATACGCGGAAGGGGTTCTCCGTGTGCATCACGGAGAGCACGGCGCAGTTCTTGCGAAACTTGCCTTCGTGGAACACGTGCGTCTCGCCGAAGCGCGTTCCATCTCCCGCCGAGCCGCCGAACAGCTGGATGTCCCCCAGGTTCCGGTACACCGACGAGACCACCGCTTCTTCCCGGGTGGATAGGCCGTCGATGAGCAGAAACGCGAAGCTGTTTGCCCCGGACGGATCCAGACCACGCTGTTGAAGCTGCTGGAGCGCTGCTTCGGCGGCGGCCTCACCATCCGCAAACGCGAAGGATGCGAGGTCATCCAGCCGCTGGGTCACCACGGAGAAGCTTTCGCTGCCGATGCTGACGCCGGTGATTGCCCCGTCCAGGTAACCGGCGGGCGTGATCTCGCCCGCAGAAGAAGCCCCGAGCAGCTCCGTCCCCGGAAGCTCGTCGGACAGCACTCTGCCCAGCACGTCCAAGTCGTACTCGGACGAACAATAGAACAGCGACAACTTGGCATCCGGCTGCCGGATGGCGGCCGCCAGCTCGCGTCCGGCAACGACCGCATCCCGGGCGACGCTCGCGCCCTTCTTCACCTTCAGCGAATCATGTTTCATCATCAGCCTCTTCGCAGGAGCCCATGAGGGCGCCGTGCCCCATGCGCTTACCCCCTTCGACCAACCGACGCAGCGCCACGCCCAGGTAGTTGATCGTCACCGACTTGGAGATGTACCCGTTGGCTCCGGCTCGAAGCGCCGCCGCGCGGAGCTCCTCCACCACCATGCCGGAGTACAGGACCACGAAGCGGGCGCGCCGTTCCCCTCGGCGCACGACCCCCACCGCGTGGTCACCACGCAGCGAGGGCATGGATACATCCATGACCACGATGTCCGGATCGTGCCTCAGCAGCGTGGCGAGCATTCCCAGTGCGTTGGACTGGGTGGCGACCTCGAACGCCGCCCCCTCGAGGGCAGCCCGGCCCAGCTCCAGGATCACTGGATCGTCATCCACGAGGAGGACGCGCTTACCCATCAAATGGGATGGACGGCGCCGTTCCAACCCCCTTGAACGCTATTTTCGGACCCGCCTGGATTCCCAGAGGTTTTCTGGTTCGGCGCGATCCCCGTCAGGGGGAGATTTCGACCGCCGCGTCAGGTTCAGCCGCGAAACGCCGTGTATAGATACACCAGCGGGGCGACGATCAAGAGCGCATCGATGCGATCCAGGATGCCGCCGTGACCGGGCACGATCCAGCCCGAGTCCTTGATGCCGGTGGAGCGCTTGAGCAGGGACTCCACCAGATCCCCCAGCTGACCGAGCGCGCCGGCGACTACCGCCAGAGGCAGCGCATGCTCCAGCGGGATGCTGGGCAGGTACCAGAAGTGCGCCACGGTCGCGCCGAGCGCAGACCCGACCAAGGAACCGAAGAAGCCTTCCCGCGTCTTCTTCGGGCTCACGGCTTCGTACAGCTTGTGCTTGCCGAGGAAGCGACCGAAGAAGTACCCGCCGGTGTCACCGAACCAGGCGAACGTCAGGGTCATCACCACGTAGTGTGGGCCCAGCTCTCCTTGGTCCCGCCGCAGGAGCGCGATGGTGGTGAGCAGCGCGCCGATGTAGAACGGGGCCGCCACGTTGGCCATCACTCGAAGCCCCGCCGTCGGGATCTCGCCGAGCCGCCAGAGCGGCAACAGGATGCCGACGATGGGCACCAGCAGCACGACGGCCAAGAGCTTCTTCGGGTCGTCGCTGAAGAAGTAGACCCCAGCAGACACCCCCACCGTCATGGCGATGCCCAATGCCTGGGCCACGCGGTCCCCGGGGTGGGTCATCCCAAACAGCTCCGAGGCTCCCACCAGGCAAGCGAAGGCCACCAGGGCGTACCAGCCCCACACCGGCCCCCAGAACATGAGGGCCAAAAGCAGCGGCACGACGACGATGGCCGTCAGCACCCGCACCAAGAGATTGCTCTTCGCCAAGGAACGCACTGGTTATCAGCCCGCCGGCTCCGCGCCAAGACCAGCAGTGCGAACCCATGATCTGTGCTTTCGGCTCCAACCACAAAAAGGAGCCGTCATGAAATTCTCCCTCCTTCTTGTCGCATCCCTTGGCCTCGCGACCGCAGCGTGCGGCAGTGACTCCCAATCCGACCCAGCCAGCGGCACTGGCGGCAGCGCCGGCGTTTCCGGCACCGGAGGCGGTGCCGGTACTGGAAGCGGTGCCGGCTTTGGAGGCAGCGCCGGCGTCGTGGGCACTACCGTCGCAGACGACCTCACCTTCCTGAGAGAAGAAGAGAAGCTCGCGCGGGACGTGTACCTGACGCTGTACGACACCTGGAAGCTCATGCCGCACCAGAACATCTCCAAGTCCGAGCAGACGCACATGGACAGCGTGAAGGTCGTGCTCGACACCTACGGCTTGGAAGATCCGGTGAAGGACGACACCGTCGGCGTTTTCACGAGCTCCGAGCTGGCGAAGCTGTACACGGACCTGGTCGCCCTCGGCAACGGCAGCGAGGTCGACTCACTGCGCGCCGGCGCCACCATCGAGGATCTCGACATCCGCGACATCGAGGCCATGAGGGCCAGCGCCACGGAGGCCGACGTCCTGTCCATGTACGACTCGCTTCAGTGCGGCTCCCGCAATCACATGCGCTCCTTCTACTCACAGCTGCAGCAGCGCGGCGAGACGTACGAAGCGCAGTACATCACCGCTCAAGAGCTGGCCGACATCGTCGGGTCCGCGAAGGAGACCTGCAACCAGTAGGGTTGGAGCTCCGCCACGCCGCTGCTACCACTGGGGGCGTGGCGGAGCGCTTGCACTTGCCTCAACCCTTCGAGGAGCTGGACCACACGGCGGACGCCGGCGTGCTCGTTCACGGCCAGAGCGCCGAGCAGACCCTCGCACGCCTGGTGCTGGCGCTCTCCGCCGTGCTCACCGGAGGTGGAGCCGTATCCGCCGAACGTGATCTGACGGTCCAGGTGGAGAGGGGCGATCGGGCAGCGATGGCGGTGGACGTGCTCCGGGAGCTCTTGTTTCGCTTCGAATGCGAGATGGTCGTGCCCGAGAGCTGCGCGGTGACGCGTTTCGATCCGGAGCATGGCTGCACAGTGGAAGTGGGCGTGGGCCCCTACGACCCCGAGGCTCACGTGGACGGTCTCGCTCTCAAGGCGGTCACCTTGCATGCCGCGCGCTTCGAGCGAGACGCCGACGGCTGGCTCGCGCAGGTCGTGTTCGACGTTTGAAAGGGAGTCCCGTGAAGCTTCGCCAAGTCGGTCCCTTCAGCTGGGAGATCCCGAAGCAAGGGCGCATGAAGGTGCCGGGGCGCGTATATCTCGCGCCCGCCCAGCTGGAACGCGTCCGCGAGGACAAGGCTCTCGAGCAGGTCGTCAACGTGGCACACCTCCCGGGTATCGTCGGCGCCAGCCTGGCCATGCCCGACATCCACTGGGGCTACGGCTTTCCCATCGGCGGCGTTGCCGCCGTGGACGCCGAAGCGGGCGCCGTTTCCCCCGGTGGCGTGGGCTACGACATCAACTGCGGCTGCCGCGTGCTCACGACGCGCCTCTCCGTCGACGAAGTGAGACCGCGCATCCAGGAAGTGGTCACGCGTCTGTTCAAGGCCATCCCCACCGGAGTGGGCGTTGGGAACGCCATCGAGCGCCTGTCCCACGCCGAGCTCCGCGAGGTGATGGCGCGGGGCGCCGGCTGGGCCATCGAGCGAGGTTTCGTCGCCGGTGACAGCGACGCTGCCCATGCAGAAGAAGAGGGTTGTTTGTCCGGCGCGGAACCCAGCGCGGTGAGCACTCGCGCGCTCGATCGCGGCGCGGACCAGCTGGGCACCCTCGGCAGTGGCAACCACTTCCTCGAGGTGCAGCACGTCGACGAAGTGTACGACCCCGATGCGGCCGCGGCCTTCGGCCTACGGGAAGGCGCGGTCACCGTGATGATCCACTCCGGCTCGCGCGGCTTGGGGCACCAGGTCTGCGACGAGACACTGCACGAGCTGTCGCGGATCTACGCGAGCTTCGGCGCGGACTACGGGGCGCTCCCGGATCGGCAGCTCGCCTGCGCCCCGATCCGCTCGGACGTCGGGCAGCGCTACCTCGGCGCCATGCAGGCGGCGGCGAACTTCGCCTGGGCGAACCGCCAGGTGATGACCGGCCTGGCGGTGCAGGCCCTGGGTCGAGCCCTCGGCATTGGCGACGGCGACGTGGGAGCGGAGCTCTTGTACGACGTGTGCCACAACATCGCGAAGCTCGAGACCCACACGCTGGACGGCAGCGAGCAGCAGCTGTTGGTGCATCGCAAGGGCGCCACGCGGGCGTTTGGGCCGGGGGACCCGCGCGTCCCGGAGCGCTATCGCAGCGTTGGTCAGCCCGTGCTGATCCCGGGTGACATGGGGCGCTACTCCTTCGTGCTGGCCGGCAACGCCACCGCCATGCAGGAGACGTTCGGCTCTTCCTGCCACGGCGCCGGACGACTGCTCTCGCGCAAGGCCGCTCTCAGGCAGGCCAAGGGGCGTCGCATCGACCGAGAGCTCCGGGAGCGCGGCATCGAGGTGATGAGCAAGGGACTCCGCACTCTCGCGGAGGAGATGAGCGAAGCCTACAAGGACGTCGCCGACGTCGTGGACGTGATCCACGGCGCGGGCGTGTCGCGCAAGGTCGCGCGCCTGGTGCCTCTCGGCGTGATCAAGGGCTGACGCACGCTACCGAGCGCGCACCGAGTGAGAAATGGTCGCCTGGGCGCCGTGCGTCCGGAGTGCGATTCGCTCGACAAAAAGCGCGGACATCGCTTGGGATTTGCGGGGTGAAAGGTGGCGGGGACGGCCCGCGTTGTTTGTGGGATGCGCTGGCTGGTACTGATGGCGTCCGCAGTGGCGTGCTCCCCGCAGACGCGAGCGCCCGTGACGGCGGATGGCTCTGGTGCGCGCGACGACGGCGGCGGCCCCGCGATCGCGCGCAGCTCGGCAAGCTCGGAAGACGCAGCGCGTGTGGCCGAGCGCGACGCGAGCCCGGCGACGACCACGTTGGTCGCGACGGAGTGCACGGGAAGCGACGTCGACGTGCTGCGCGCGTTGGGCTCCAGCGGCTGTCTGACGGCGCAGCCAGCGCCCCCGTTGGCTCCGGGTGTCCAGCTGCGGCTCGCGTCGCGTCCGCGGGCAAAGTGTCACCACTGCGCGGACTTGGACGTGAGCATCGAGAACCCGGGCGCGGAAGCCCTGGAACTGTTCCTTCCGGTAAGGGACGGGCGCTTCTGCATTCGCTCGACCGCTCCCCGAGAGGGCGGCGTCCCGGGCGCGGCGTGCACGTTGGTGGCGGGAACACGTGACGGACAAGAAGCGCTGGCACGCGTGCGGATTGCGCCGCGCGGTCGCGCGCGCTTCGTGGGTCTGCAAGTGGACGGCAGCGTCCTGGAAGAGCGCCCGTTTCCCGACGGAACCACCGGATTCTTCGACCGCCCGCTGCCGCCCGGGCCGGTCACGGTGCAGGTTTCCGTGCCGATGGCCGGTGCGGAAGGCGGCCACTTGCTCGCGCCGGTGACCCTGGACTTGCCCTGAGCCGCGAGCATTTTGTCGTAATTTCAGCGAGTTATCCGCCCGTTCTGAGGCTTCTCTTTCGGCGCGGCGCACTTTGGTGCAGGGACGCCACCATGAGTGGCACCATCACCCTCCTTTCGCCCCTGACCCAGGACGAGATGATCGACCTCGAGCTGGCCTGTGGCAAAGCCCTCGACGATTGGTTCGTCGAGCATCCGGACGAGGACGACGACACGGGGGAGATGGGGGCAATGGGCTCGATCCCGAGCCTGGAAGAAGTGTCGAAGGCCTACGGTGACGCGAGCCTCGAGCTCCCCAAGGACGTCGAGAAGCGGCTCGCCGCGTGCCGCTCCGCGTTCACCATCGACAATCCCGGAGACTTCGAGACCACCGGAGGCCTGCAGGTCTCCGTGCTTCGCTTTCTTCTCCAGCGCGTCGGCAAGAGCCTGGTGCTGGTGGACGACTATCCCTTCGAGACCAGCGAAGGAATGCTGAAGCAGCTGGAGTCCGTTCCGGCAGTGGAGGACTTCGGCGAAGAGCCGGCAGCAGCGCCGAAGAAGCGTCGAGCGGCGCCTCGCATCGGAGACGACGGCCAAGCCCGCGCCGAACGCGTGCTGCGCATTCTGGAGTCCGCCATCAACAACGTGAATCGCTCCATCGACGTGAAGAACGCCCTCTACCGAGTGAGCGAAGCCTCCCGCACCTACGGCGCACTGCTGCTCGAGGAGGGCGCCATGCCCGACGCGAAGGCGGCTCAGGTCCTCGGCGTGGAGGTTGCAGCGCTGACCACCTCCGCCGACGAGCTGGAAAAAGCGCTCACGCGCCGGTGATCGCGCCGCACCAACAAAAGAAGCCGAAGTCAGCCCTTGCTGCGGGTGATGCGCTCGGCTCTGAGCTGGTGTCGGTCGTTGAACAGGCGGCGAAAGACGTAGAGCGCCACGCCCATGGACCCGAGGGAAGTGGAAGCGGCGAGCATGAACATCACCACGATCTGGTACTTCACGGCCGCTAGCGGGCTCGCGCCTTCCAAGATCTGACCGGTCATCATACCGGGGAGCGAGACGATCCCGACCACCGTCATCGAGTTCAGGATCGGGATCATTCCGCGGCGCACCGCCTGGGACAGCGGGTCGCGAGCCGCTTCCCAACGCGTGGCACCGAGGGATAGCTCCATCTCCACGCGATCCTTGTGCTCGTCGAGATCCGTGAGCAGCGAGTCCAAGGCCAGGGACACCCCGGTGAGGGAGTTGCCGAGCACCATCCCGAGCAGCGGGATCACGTACTGGGCGTGATACCAGGGTCGCACGCCGACGATGATCGCGGTCACGGTGAAGGTCGTGGACAGCCCCGTGAGCACCAGCGTGAAGAAGGCACCGAGGCGGGCTCCGGCGAAGCTGCGGCTGGACCGCTGCACGGCGGCACGGCCGGCGGCTGCCGTCATCACCAAGAGCACGCCGGCGAGGACTACCGGCTGCTCGATGCGAAACACCCACTCGAGCACGTAGCCCACGAGCAAGAGCTGCACGACGGTGCGCAGGGCGGCGACGCCGAGCTTCTTCTCCAGGCCCAGGCGCAGCGCAACGCTCACTCCACCGGCGATCACCACCAACGCGGCGGCGATGGCGAGCTGCCCGGGGCCGAGGGGGATGGCGCCGCGGTCAGGCATTGGGCTCCGCGTAGTCGCGCATTTGGACGCGACGAACGGTGAGGCGCTCGGCCTGCTCGGCGTCGTGGGTCACGATGACGGCGGCAAGTCCTTCCGCGGCTCGCTCGCGAAGCCACGCCTCCACCCGTGAAACCGCATCCGCGTCGAGAGCGCTGGTGGGCTCGTCGAGCAGCACGACTTCCGGGCGGATCGCGAGGGCACGGAGCAGCCCGACGCGTTGCTGCTCGCCCACGGACAGCGTGCGCGCGGCTTGGCCCAGGATGCCGGCGCCAAGGCCCAAGCGCTGGGCGAGAGCCGTGAGCTCCTCGCGATTCGACTCAGCGGATACGTGACGATAGCGAAAGGGGCGCAGCAGGTTGTCTTCCACGCTGCCGTCCAGGAGCACCGCGCGCTGAGCCACGTAGGTCACGTGACGACGCCACTCGGGCAGCGGCTCCTGCCCCTGAGCGCGTCCGCGGAATCGAATACTGCCGGCGTCCGCGTCGCGCAGCCCGGCGATGGTGCGCAGGAGCTCCGTCTTGCCGCTTCCGGATGGCCCGACCAGAGCCACCAGCTCGCCGGCGTCGACGGTCAGCGACACGTCGCGGACGAGCACCCGGCTACTCACCGAGACGGTGACGGAGTCGAGCTCGAGCAGCGCCACCCCGATGGCGTATCACGCGGCGGTGCCTGCGTGGTATCAATCGGAAATGCGCAAGATCCTCGCGCTCGTCGCCTCGATCCTGCTCGTCGCTTCGGCCGCACAGGCGGACGTCATTCCCTCCGGGCAGAAGGGTGTACGCCTCTCGATTCGCGTGGACGCGGAGCCGGCTCCGGCAGGCAAGGTGTTGGTGTTGGCGCACACCTGGCGCGGCGCCGACCGCGTGGAGCCGGGCAAGGTCATGCCCGTGGATTGGCACCCCATGATCGGCGGGCTTCAGTTCGTGCTGGTAGACGCCGCGGCGGCGAAGCAGCTGGATGCGCTCACGGCTCGCGACCGTGACAAGGCCAACGCCCTGACCGACGCGGGTCTGAAGTGCGGTGGGGCCTTCAGTGGTGTGCGCACCATCGAGGAAAGCTCCAAGGCGGACGAGATCCGTTGGTATTACCGGGTGACGTTCACGCCGGAGGGCTGTGACGCAAAGCGAGTGCGCAGCGAGCAACTGGCCGAGGACGGCACGCTGGTGTCGTCGGAGGGCGAAGCGCCACCGCGTAGGCCCCGAGGCGGCTGCGGTGCCTGCGGGATGGCGCGGGAGTCCGCGCCCCCGCTGGGCAGCTTGTCGCTCTTCGGTCTGTTGTTCGCGCTACGGAAACGACGCCACCGCAAGACTGCCGCGCAGGACGCCGGCGTCGATCTCCGCTGACGGTTGCGCGGACACGGCGACGACGCCGCTCTGGGACGGAAGCCCGACGGTGAACACCAGGGTGTCGAAAGACTGATACTCGGGCGGCGCCTGCCAGCTGCCGGTGAGCGCGTCCGGCGTGGTGACGGCCATGACCTGAACGGACTTCGCACCGCTGGGCAAGAGCAAGAGCCAGGCCTTCGCGGGCAAGCTCTCGGTCAGCTTCCCGTCCGTGGTCACGAAGGACAGGCCCAGGCCTTGGATGGCGACGCGGGCAAACGCGACCTGATGGCTGTGCGCTTCGTAGGGCGGGTAGCAGGTGGCAGCGGGCGCATCCGGCCAAGCGAGCTGCACGCTCAGATCCGTGGGGTTCACCTTCTGGCCCTGCGCCGTGACGTAGGAGAGCGTCGACGAAAAGGAGTCCGCACGCTGGTCCAAGATGGCCTGCCCGCTGAGACCGCTCACGCCCTCGCACTCCTCGGCCAGGGACCCGAGGGTGTGCGCGCCGAACCCGCCGCTGTCGGCGGGCTCCGGATCGCTGCCGCAAGCTGCGGTCGCGAGCAGTAGCAGGAAAGCCCAACGCACGGACGAAGCATAGCTCAGAAGGGCGCGCGACATCGCTCCTCCAGCCACACGACGCCTTCATCGAAGGAGAGCCCACGCCGTTCTGCTCGCAAGGACAGCGACCGACTCTGCACTTCGCGCGGTCCCACCACGACGAAGTAGGGAACGCCGGCTTCGTGCGCCCGCGCGACCTTGCGCGCCAGGGAATCGCCGGAGGCGTCCACCCGCGCTCTCACCGAAGGCAGCGCGCGGAGGATCTCCTCGGCGTAGCCCTGCTCCTGGGCGGACACCGGAGCGATCACGACCTGCTCCGGACTGAGCCACGCCGGCAGCCGCCCTTCGTGATGCTCGAGCAGCACGCCCAAGAACCGCTCCACGCTGCCGTACACCGCGCGGTGCAGCATCACGGGACGCAAACGGTCTCCGCCGGAACCGACGTAGCGAATGTCGAAGCGCTCGGGCAGCACGAAGTCGAGCTGGATCGTCCCGCACTGCCACGCTCGACCGAAGCGGTCCTGCAGTGAAAACTCGAGCTTCGGGCCATAGAAGGCACCGCCGCCGGGTTGCTCCACGGGCTCGATGCTCGCGCGCCGGGCGCTCCGGGCGAGCAGCGCCTCCGCCCGATCCCACGTGGCGTCGGATCCGGCGCGCTTGTCGGGCCGCAGCGACAGGGCCACCGCCACGTCCTCGAAGCCGAAGCCCGCGTAGATCCGAAACAGACTTCGGCAGAAGCGCGCTACCTCCTCCTCCACCTGCTCCGGCGAGCAGAAGACGTGCCCGTCGTCCTGAGTGAATTGGCGCAAGCGGAACAGCCCGTGCAGCGTTCCACTGGGCTCGTCGCGATGCACCAAGCCGAGCTCCGCGAGTCGGACCGGTAGATCCCGGTACGAGGGTGCCGCGCTCTGGAACAGCTGCACGTGGCCCGGGCAGCTCACCGGCTTGAGCGCAGCTTGTTCGGCTTCGAGCACGAACATGCCTTCGGGAAAGCTCTGCCAGTGCCCACTCGCTTCCCAGATCGGCCGACGCAGGAGCTGCGGCGTGCGCACCTCTTGATAACCATCCACCACCAACTGCCGACGCACCGCGTCCTCGAGGAGGCGGTACAGGGCGAAGCCCCGCGGGTGCCAGAACACCATGCCGGGCGCCTCTTCTTGGAAGTGAAAGAGCTGAAGCCGTTTACCTATTTGCCTGTGATCACGTTCGTCGAGCATGGCTCGGTCCTTTTCTCGAAGGCCGGGCCGACGGAGCGCGCGATGAAAGACGCCAATGTGCCCCGTCGGAGATCCCGGCGGGGCTGATTCGAAAGTGGCGACGTGCGAGTTACCGCGCGCGCACGAATCCGCTCCCGCCAGTGCGGGTAGTGGTCGTGCCGGTCGCGGTACGCAGCTTCATCGCCTTCGGGATGTGCGCTGCTTCATGCCCGCTGTCAAGCCGAAGCGCACGAAATCCAAGCGGGATCCTCCCCAAACTTGCGCGGCTCGGCCCCCCTCGCTACACCCGGGCGGTTGCGTAAGCCCATGAACCTCCAGGCCTTCGTGAAACGGCGCGCGCCGCTGTTCGCCATCGCCGCCGGCATGGGCTTCGGCGTGCGCTGCGCCGCGGAGCGCCCGCCGGCGCAGTCGCTGGACGGGCTCGCCGACATGCTCGGCCGTGCGTCCCACACCGTGGTGGATCCGCGAGACATCCGTTGGGAGCCGAGCCCCGGGTTCTTCACGGAGACGTTCCTCGGTCGCCGCTTGCTGTTCCTGGGCTCGGAAGAGAAGGGCAAGCCCCGCGACGTGTACCGCGCCAGCGTCCGCGTCACCCTCGATGGCAAGCCGATCTCGGTCCGCCAAATCCGTAACATCACCGAGACGCCCCTGGGCGACGACGCCGGGCTCGAAGTGCGGGGCAGCGAGGCCGCCTTTGCCACCGTCGCCTTCGGCAGCATCCAGGGCGTGACGCTGCTCGAGCTCTCGGGCGTTCGGCGCGAGGACCGACCCAAGAGCCTGTTCCAGCGCATGCTGCATTCCATCACCGCCTGGCAGGAG
This sequence comes from Polyangiaceae bacterium, assembly GCA_020633235.1. NCBI lineage: Bacteria > Pseudomonadati > Myxococcota > Polyangiales > Polyangiaceae > Polyangiaceae bacterium. The sequence goes on from JACKEA010000003.1 coordinate 836,121, forward strand.
ACCGGCAGCTTGAGCGGCGTGGGCCGCACGGACGTGGTCCTGGAGCTGCCCGCCAAGCAGGCCAAGCTGGTGCTCGACCCGCCGATGCTTCGCGTCCAGATCGGCGAGCGCGGCCGCAGCCTGGTGCTCGACACCCGTACCCGCAAGCTGACCGCCGCCGAAGGCGGTCAGGCCTACGCCGCCCGCGCGGAGATCCATCGCCAGCACGAAAAGCCACTGGTCCTGTGGGGCGTCGACACCGTGCGCGCCGAGGTGGGCCCGGGTCCCATCGCGTGGTTGGAGGACAAGGTCTTTGGCGCCAAGGACACGGTGCGCCGCACCACCTTCAAGCTGTTCAGCGATTCTGGCGACTCCAATCGCCTCAAGGACGAGGGCGGAGCGGATGCCGTCGCGCGGGTGCTGGATGCTTCCAAGCTCGCGGACGGCGACACCTGGCCACCGCCGCCGATCCCTTCCCTGTGGAAGGAGCTCAAGCCCGGCGAGGGAGAGTGGCAGCCGGTGGAGCTACCCTATCTCCGGCCGCTGCCCACGGAGCAGAAGACCGACAAGCCGCCACCCTACTTCTACCGAACCTTCATTCGTCCGGACAAGGACCGCCCCTACTCCGAGGTGATGCTGATCGCGATGGACATGCGGCAGCTCGAGCTCGGCATGCAGGCGGGCTTCGAGGATCCCAAGCCCCTCACCGGACCTCCAGGGGACGGGCGGCTCCCGCGCAACAAGGACATCCAGGATCGCATCGTTGCGACCTTCAACGGGGCCTTCAAGACCACCCACGGCAAGTACGGGATGATGGTCGACAAGCGCGTGCTCCTGCCTCCGGTGCCGGGAGCTGCCACCGTGATGGTGACGGACCACGAGGACGTGGGCCTCGGCAGCTGGCCGCAAACGGAAGACATCCCCGACGACATCGTGTCTTTCCGCCAGAACCTGGATCCACTGGTGGAAGACGGCGTGGCCAATCCCACCGGACGTTACATCTGGGGTTGGCAGCTGACGGGCACCAGCGTGATGACCCAGCGCACCGCGCTGTGTGTCACGCCCGCGGGCCATCTTTATTATGCCTTCGGTCCCGAAATAGACGGCCCCACGCTGGGCAAGGCGCTCCGCCAAGCGGGCTGCTCCTACGGCATGCACCTGGACATGAACCCGGGCCATTGCGGCTTCGTGTTCACCGACATCGTCGACATGCGCGCCAAGGAGTTCCACCTCAAGAAGGCCCACGACGAGATGAAGCTGGATCCGGCGAAGTTCGTTCGCTGGAGCGCCAAGGACTTCTTCTACGTGATGGTGCGCAATCCGGTACCGCAAGACACCAGCCGCGTGCAGTGGAAGCCGGATGGTGGTACGCAGCCCGCGCCATCGTGGCTGCCCGGCGTGTTCCACGCCACGCTGCGCATGGGCAACCTGGACGTGGAGCTCACCAGTTTCGAGCCCGGCCGCGTGGAGTGGCGGGTGCGTGCGGGCAACAAGGAGCCCAGCATGGAAGGCGGGGTCGACAAGAAGCTCGAGCTCAGCGGAGACGAGCAGCACAAGGTCGTCGCCGCCATCAACATGGGGCACACCACCGAGGTCACGCGCTACGGCCTCGCCTTCGACGGCAAGCCCGCCCTCGACCTGCGCAGCGCCTACGCCACGGTGGTGGTGGCGCCACACCGCGCGCCCAAGGTCCTGCCGCCCGGCACCCAGCCGCAGCTCGAGAGCGACGAAGAAGCGGCGCAGCTGCCGCTCTTGGCCGAGGACGGCAAGCTCACGGACTACGCCCTCACCCACGGACCCATGCGCCTGCGGGGTGCGTTGTGCGTGTCGAGCACGGGTCGCGTGCTCATCGCCCAGGCGCGCCACGACTCCAGCGACTCGTTGGCCGCCGCGTTGATGCGTACCGGCTGCAAGCGCGTGGTGGAGCTGGATCGCGGCTCGCAGCACCCGGCCTTCGTGCATCGCGCAGGTACTCCCACGCCCCCCCTCGCCGGCTACGACACCACGGTGCTCTACGCGCTGGGCCATACCATGGTGCCCCACGCGTACCGTTGGAAGGCGGAGGGCGCCGTGCCCAGCACCAAGCCCACGGGCTACGACGTACCGCACCCCAAGAAGAAGAAGAGCGAAGTCGCCAAGGCCAACTGACTCGTCCTTCTACATTTTGATGTTGGCCCGGCGCGAACCCCGGCGCGATCAGTACCCGGTGGGATTGCCCGCTTTGGCGGACGGCCGCGAAGCAAGTGAGCGCAAACACTGCGCCGTGCAGTGAGGTGTGCCGCGAGAAACCGTGACGCAAGGCAACGTGGAGCGCGGCCGTTCGCGACGGGGATCGCGCCGCACCAACATGCAAATGCCCAGGGCGCTTTGGGGGTGGTCCACCATGACGTAGCCTCGACCGATGGAACCCTGGTCCCACGACTACGCCGGTCGCATCGACGAGCTTTGGATCGAGAGCGAGCTCTTGAAGGAGAACCCTTTGCGCGACCCGGCGCGGCGCCCGCTGTGGGTCTACCTGCCGCCCGGCTACGACGACTCTTCCGAGCAGCGCTACCCGACGGTGTACGCGATTCAAGGTCTAACCGGACAGCTCGACATGTGGAAGAACCGCTTTCCGCTGCGCAAGCACTTCCCGGAGCTGGCGGACCAGCTCTTTGCGCGGCAAGAAGCACCGCCGTGCATCGTGGTCTACGTGGACTGCTGGACGAAGCTCGGCGGCAGCCAGTTCCTCGATTCCCCCGGCACCGGCGAATACCACAGCTACCTGTGCAACGAGGTCGTTCCCTTCGTGGACGAGCGCTATCGCACGCTTCCCAGCGCGGCCCATCGCGGCATCATGGGCAAGTCCAGCGGCGGATACGGCGCGATGGTGACCCCCATGCTGCGCCCGGACGTGTTCGGCGGCCTCGCGACCCACGCGGGGGACGCATTGTTCGAGACCTGTTACCTGCCGGCGTTCCGTGATGCCGTGCGCGCGCTACGGGACCACTGCGACGGGAGCTTCGATGCCTTCTGGGCACGGCAGCGCTCTTCCACGCCGCTCCGCGAGCCGTGGGAGATGAACCTGCTCAACGACTGGTGCATGGCGGCCTGCTACTCCGCGGACGAAGACGGCACGGTTCGGCTGCCCTACGACACCGTGACGGGTCGCCTGCTGCCAGACGTGTGGGAGCGCTGGCTCGACTGGGATCCAGTGCGCATGGTGGCGCGCCACGGTCCCGCGCTCCGAGGCCTACGCGCCATCTACATCGACGCCGGGCGTCGCGATCAGTACTTCCTGGATTTGGGCGCCGAGGCGTTTCGGCGGGAGCTCGAGGCCATTGGCGTGAAGGACGTGTTCTTCGAGCTGTTCGACGGCACCCACAGCGCCATCGAGTACCGCTACCCGCTGGCCCTCCGCTACCTCGCGGAGCGGCTGACGCCGCCCGTGTGAGGCGTCCGAAACGTCCGGACGCCGCCCGCGGACCGTCCGGACGAATCGGGAAGATTTCGAGGAAATGGCGGGAATTCGGCCAGAAATTCGCTGGCACGACGGCTGCTAGAGGGTGGGACATGCGCCTACGTTCCCTGCTCGGTCCCGTCGTAGTCCTGGCCCTCCTACCCGGCTGCTCGGCGGCGACCGGGGATCCTCCCCAGGACAACGAGTCGACGGGACGAGCAGCGGAACGGGTCAATCAGGTCTCCAGCGCCTACTGCAGCATCAGCGTCACTGGGCACGGCAGCGTGGACATGGAGCTCGACTACCTGCCCCACGTGATCGCTTGCGAGAACAACGGCGCGGGGCTCGAAGCTCTGAAGGCGCAGGCCATCGCGGCGCGGAGCGTCGCCTACTACAACATGGCGACCCAGGGCTCCATCTGCGACGGCCAAGGCTGCCAGGTGTACAGCTGCAACAACCAGCCCGGTCCGCTGCACTACCAGGCGGTCGCGGAGACCGCGCAGATGTATCTGTCCTACGGCCAGATGCTCACCTACGGCTTCTACGTCGCCGGGGACTCCGGCGTGTCCGGACCTTCCTGCGTGGACAGCGGTGGCTCCACCACCAAGTGGGTCACCTTCAACGACGGCAAGAGCGGCAGCTCCGTGAAGCAGACCAAGCTCGGCTATGTTGGTCCGCCCGGCTTCGGTCAAAACCGCGGCTGCATGAGCCAGTACGGCGCGCGCTGCCTGGAGCAGAACGGGCGCGACTTCGTCGGCATCTTGCGCTTCTACTACGGCAGCGACATCAACGTGATCACCGCGCCGGGCAATTGCCCGTCGCCGCAGGTGAACCCGACGGAGCCCACCGAGCCGACACCCACGCCCGAGCCCACTCCGGAGCCCACGCCGTCTCCCTCGCCCAGCAGCGCTTCGTGTCAGGGCATCTGCGGCAGCCCCAACGCTGCTCCGGGCTCCAGCCCCAGCTGCTACTGCGACGACCAGTGCACCGGCTACGGCGACTGTTGCGGGGACTACCAAGCGGCCTGTGGCGGCTCGTCGACGCCGGAACCGACTCCCGCGCCCACGCCGACGCCCGCTCCCAGCGGCTCCGGCAGCTGCGTGGGCATGTGCTTCGCGAGCGGCCCCGCGCCGGGCTCGAGCCCCGCATGCTACTGCGACGCCAGCTGCCTCGGCTTCGGGGATTGCTGCGCGGACTTCGGAACGGCCTGCTTCTGATTCAGCGTCCGAGCGCCTCGGCTCGGTTCACGATCCGAGGCGTGAGGAAGATCACGAGCTCGCCACGAGTGTCGCTGGCTCGGCGCCGCTGGAACAAAAGGCCAATCAACGGGATGTCCCCGAAGAAGGGCACCTGGTCCAGGTTGCGACCGGTGTTGCGCGTGAAGATCCCGCCGATCACTGCCGTGTGACCGTCCATCACCAGCAGGTTGGTCTCCGCTTCCCGCTTGAGGATGGTCGGATCGCCTCGCGGCGAGGTCTGGTTGAAGTCGGGCTCGTCGCGGTTGATCTTGACCTTCATGCTGATGCTGCCGTCCGCGGTCACGTGCGGCTTCACCAGCAGCTGGAGCTTGGCTTCCTGGAAGGTCGTCTGAACGCCCTGGGCGCTGATCTGCGAGAAGGGGATCAGGGTGCCCTGGCTGATGCGCGCCTGCTGATTGTCCATGGTCAGGATGCGCGGGCTCGAAAGAATCCGCAGCATGCCGCTCGACTCGGCGGCTGACAGGCGCACCGCCAGGTTGATGGTGTTGTCGATGGATCCGAAGGAGAGGCCGATGGCTCCACCTTGTCCGGTACCGACAGTCGCGGGCAGGTTGACCGCGAAGTTCGGATTGGGCACCGAGTTGGTGAACGGGGACAGACCGCCGGTGGGCGTGTTCGAGTCGCTGGCGCCGCCCACGACGCCCACGGAGTTCGGGAACACCAGGCCCGTGGAGTTGCCGGTGGCGCCGGAGAAGGTGGCGTCGCCGCCCCACTGGATACCGACGTCTCTCAGGTAGCGGCTGGTGGCCTCCACGATGCGTGCCTCAACCAGCACCTGCGGCGTCTGCGTGTCGAGCGAACGGGTGAGCTCTTCGATCTGATTCAGGTTGCCGGCGACGTCGCGCACGATCATCACGTTGGTGCGCTCGTCCACGGCGATGCTGCCGCGCTCGCTGAGCAGATCCTTGGCGCGATCCTGGATGTCCCCGGCGCTGGCGTAGCTCACGGGAATCAGTCGCGTCTCGATGGGCGCGAGCTGCATCTCCTGCTTGCGACGCGCGATGGCCATCTCGCGCTCTTTCTCCAGGTCCGAGAGCGGCGCCACGCGGATCATGTTGCCCTGCCGCACCATGCCGAGCCCCTTGGCCTGCAGCACCACGTCCAGCGCCTGGTCCCAAGGGACGTTGCGCATGCGGATGGTGACGTTGCCGGACACGTTGTCGGCGGTGACGATGTTCACGCGCCCCACGTCCGCCAACAGACGCAGCACGTTGTGGACGTCCGCGTCCTTGAGATCCAGATCCACGCGGCGCCCGGTGTAGCGGCCGCGGGTTTGGCCCAAGACACCGGGAGTGACCGCCGCGGCCTCGTCGCCGCCGCTCTGCTCCACGTAGCCGTCGTGCACCTTGGGGATGTCTTCGAAATCCGGCTCGACGTACACGGTGCGGGTCTTGCGCGCGACGCCACCGTCGGCGGCGACGCCGGTCACGCTGGAGGGCAGCGCTCCCGGCTCGTAGAACGACCACACCAGACTGTGTCCGCGGCGCGCGATGCTGTTCTCGGCCTCCGCGGTCTCGACCTCGATCACCACCTGGTCGGAAGATCCGTTGGGGGCATAGCTGGAGACGGCCCTCACGGAGCCCCCGAAGGCACTCGCGTCCAGCGTGCGGCTCAGGGCTTCCGGCAGACTGGCGCCGTCGATCACCAGCCGAGCGCGGTTCTTCCCGCTCTTGCTCAACCGGTAGCGAACGTTCTCGGACAGCTCGATGACGACGTCGTCGCGGCTCTTCTGGTGCTCGAACCGTACGTCGGAGACCCGCGCGATCCCGGTCTCCGCCGCCGGCGCCTTGGTCTCCAGCGTCACGGCCCGCTTCTTGTCCAATACCCCGAGGGAACCGGGCTCGAAGGCCACCACCAGCTTGGTCCCGTCGACCCGGACGGAGTACTTGGCGTCCTCCAGCAACGTCACCAAGACGCGGGTGGTCTTCGACCCATTGGTGTCGAAGGTCTGCGCCAAGACGCCGCCAATCACCCCAGTGCGCTTGGTGACGGCGCCCGGCGCGCCTCGGATGTCCGCATCCGGCACGTCGATGATCAGGCGTTTTCGTTGCTTGTCCAAGCGCGCGGAGAACGTGGGCGCCGCGGTGAAGCTCACGGTCACCTGCGCCGCCCCGGTGTTCCCGGTCCGAGCGACTTGGATTCGTGTCGCGTGCCGAGACGCACTTCCGGCCGCTTCTGCGCGGGCGGGGGTCAGGATGGCAAGCGCCAGCCCCAAGGTGAGGGCGCTGGAAAGACGGGGCGAAGTCCACCTCATGGTCAGGCTCCGATCGACGGAATGGCCGAAAAAACTCTGTTCAATGGTTCTGCGACCATTCGACGTGAAACCCTAGCTGGAGTCGCACGAGACGAACAAATTCCGCGCCTTTGCCGATGGCGCTTCGTTAAGTCCCCCGATGGGCACACGCCCGCCTCGACGGCGGGTCGTCGCGCTCACTCGCTGTCGACGACGGAGCCTTCGGGACGGAGCGGTATGACCCGAGTGGCGCTGGGTACGTCAGGATTCTTCGGATCTTCGCGGATGAGCACGATGTCGCCATCGCGGATGCGATCCACACGCCAGTTGATCTCGTAGGAGGCACCGGTCCCGGTCCCCGCCTGGACGACCTCTGGGCGGCCGATGTACTGACCGCGCTGAACGACGTGCCCCTTGCCGGTGGGGTCCACCAACATGGCCTTGGCCGGGTGGATGCCGGTCACGATGCCAATGAGCTTCAGCTCGTCCACGTTGTACTGGTCGAGGAGCACCTCGCGCTGAGACTTCACCTTCCCCCGAGCCTCTTCCACGAAGGTGTTGGCATAGGAGCGGAAGGGATCGCGGCTACGCTCGTTTTCTGCGAATTCCGCCTCTTGGAAGTCGATCTTGGGGGGCGCGACGGCGCCGTCCGTGGTGGCGCCACCATCAACGGCCTGGGCCTTGACCACGCCCGAGCCGCCTCCGCTGCTGGGCTTGGCGATGTCCTCGGCGCACGCGGTCGACAGCAGAAGAGGCAAGCCACAGATGCAGAGAGCCAACCAGGGAGCCCTCATTTCTTGGGCCCTCCTTGTTGCTGGCGCTGCTCGCGTTTGTCGACCTTGCCTTGACCTTCCGCCAGGGCACGGAACGCGGTGGCCAGCACCTCGACCTTCACGTCGACCTCGTCGCCCTCCTGCTTCGGGTCGGTGACGGAGATGTTTTCCATGTTGATGATGCGATCCAGCTGGCCGACCCCGTAGAAGAACTTGGCCACCTGGTGAAAGCGACCGGTGAGCTCGAGCTTCATGGGAACCCGGGCGTAGAACTGCTCCGGGATCTCCTCTTGTGGCGTCCAGGCAGAGAGCGTCACGCCGCTGACGTTGGCCACGGACTGCAACGAGCTCAAAAACGACGGATACTCGGTCGTCGCCGGCAAGATCTTCTGCAGCTCACGCTGGCGCTGCTGTCGATCCGTGAGCTCCGCCAGGTCCTTCTGGTACGCGAACTCGTTCTTGCGGGCCTCCGCCAAGTCGGAGCGTAGCTGCCGCTCGCGTCCCTGCGCCGCCTTGATGCTGCTGGCGAGGTCGCCATAGAACACGACGAAGTAGGCGACGCCCACCAGCACCAGCAGGCCGGTGCCGATGCCGAGCTTCGCCAAGAAAGGCAGGCGCGCGAGGCTGGATTCCTTGGCCATCAGTACCTCACCTGCGCTTCCAGCTGGAAACGGACCACTTCCAGTCCCGAGTCCTTGTCCTTCTCCGTCTTGGCGGGCAGGAGACGCACGTCGAAGAAGTAGCTCGAGAGATTCATGCGCCGCGCCAGCTCGCTGACGTCCTCGCCGTCCCGGGCCACACCCTCGAGCCGCACCTTGCGCTGCTGCTCCACGAAGCGGGTGAGCCACAGCCGGCGAGCGTCCCAACCAGGGTTGTAGACCGCCAGCGGGTTCTCTTTGCGGATCTGGGCCAGGCGATCGGGGTCGACGCTGGGGCCACGTCCGGGAGTCAGGATTCGAGCCAGCTCCAGCATCACGGCGGTAGGACCGGTGCGGGCGCTCTGCAGCTTGGCGATGGCGTCCTCGCGTGCGCGGAGCTGCTCGAGCTCCTGCTTGATCTTCGTGTGGTTCGCCACGGCACGCTTGGACGTTTCGATTTGAGTCTTGAGCTCCGCGTTCTTGCGGTTCTGGTCCTTGAGCTCCTCGCTCTTGATGCCGTGGAACACGAACAGGCCGCCGGCTTCGAAGATGAACAGCACCAGCACCACCACCAGCCACATCTGGCTGGCTTCGCTGCGCTCCGCCCGCTTCTTCTGCGGGAGTAGATTGATCTTGATCACGCGCGGCTCTCCTTTTCCTTGCGGAGCGAGAGCCCCAGCGCCACGCCGAGCTGGGCCGCGCGCATCTGCAGCACGTTGGGCACCACCTCTTTGGCTTCGACCATGATGCGTTCCACCGGGGACCAGACCTCGGTGGGAACGCGGGCACGGCGCTCGACGGCCTGCGCGAGACTGGACAGGTTGGCCGTGCCACCGGTCACGAAGATCCGGCTGATTTCCGCCTCCCCGCTGGTAGCCATGAAAAAGTCCAGGCTGCGCTGGATTTCCGCGGCGATCGCGTCGGAAACGGACTCGATGATCTGCACCACCTGCTGCGGAACCATGCCCGCGCGGTAGGGGTCGTTCGGGTCTGCCGCGCCGCCGCACTTGTAGGCTTCGGCCTGCTCGAAGGGCACCCCTAGCTGCTTCTGGATCTCGTCGGTGATGACGTTGCCACCGTTCGCGATCTCACGGGTGAAGGCGCTCACACCACCGGCGATGATGTTCAAGGAGGCCAAGCTGGCTCCCACGTTGATCAACGCGATGGTGTTGTCCGGGGGCAGCCCGCGCGAGAATTCGAACAGGTTCTGCACCGTGAAAGCGTCGATGTCGCAGACCACCGGCTTCAGACGCGCGTCCCGCGCGAGCTGCGCGTAGTCGTTGATCTGGTCCCGCTTGGCGGCCACCAGGAGCAGGTCCATCTGGCTCGCCTCGGGCCGCCGGCGGAGCACCTGGTAGTCGACCTGCACGTCCTTGATGTCGAACGGGATGTGCTGCTCGGCTTCCCAGTGGATCTGCTCGTCCAGCTCCGCCTGGGTCATCATGGGCACCGTGATCTTCCGAATGATCACGCTCTGGCCCGAAACGCTGATGGCACATTCCCGCTGCCGGATCTTGGAGTCGTGAAAGACCCGCTGCAGGGTCTCGACCACGTTTGAGGCGTCCATCACCTGACCATCCACGATGGTCTGGGGCGCCAACGGCGCGAAGCCCAAGCGCAAGAGACTCGGCCCTTTGCGGGTCTCCTTCAGCTGGCAGACCTTGATCGAGCTCGTCCCGATATCGACCCCGACCAGATTCTTCCCTTCGCCCATTTCGCCTCGATGGCCGCGGGGTGTTGCGGGACGTGGGCTCCCAAACACTCCATTTCAATTTGCCGGGACAAACTTTGGCACTGTCGGAGGAAAGACGCCAAAAAAGGGAGACTCGTCCCCCCACCCCCCGGCGCCCCCCGAACACCGCCGCTTTTTTTTCGCTTTCGGCCGAGCTGTGTAAGAGCTATCCGCCGAAGGCTGCCGATGCCCCGACTGGTGCCCATCCTGCTCGTGTCCCTTGCGTGTGCCCTCGCCGCGCCCAGCGCGCTGGCGAAGGCCAAGCACAAGGCCGCGCCCGCGCTCAAGACCCACGTGGTCTACCCCGGACAGACTCTGGGCATGATCGCGAAGCGCTACAATGTGTCGGTGGACGCCCTCTGCCGCGCGAACGGCATTCGGCGAAAGTCCCCGATCCAGCCGAAGCAGAAGCTGTACATCCCGGCGCGGGACGACAAGGACGGCAGCGAGACGGCCGAGCGCGTGGCCCGCGAGACGAGCGCTCAGAGCAAGGCCGAGCCCAAAAAGAAGGCCAAGCCCGCCGAAAAGAAGCCGGCGGAGGAGCCGGCCACCAAGCCCGCGAGCCTCCAGCTCGAGACCAAGAAGGCCAAGAAGACCACGAAGGAAAAGGACCCCTACGCGCGCCGCCCGCGGCGGCGGGGGTATCTCGACCTCACCAGCTTCAGCGGCAAGTGGAAGGGCTACGCGGTACGCCGAGGCAAGGTGACGACCCAGGGCCAGACCGGTTTCGAGCGCGTCTTGGCGTCCTGGCGGACCGGCCAACGGGAGCACATCCACGAGCGGCTGATCCGGATGCTCACCAAGGTGAGCGACCACTTCGGGGGTCGTCCCATCAAGGTGATCAGTGGCTTCCGGCCCTATCGTCCCACCCAATACACCGCACATTCCCGCCACAATGCGGGGCACGCGGTGGACTTCTACATTCCCGGTGTCCCGAACGAAGTGGTGCGCGACTACTGCCGCACGCTGCACAAGGTGGGGGTCGGCTACTACCCGAATTCCACGTTCATCCACCTGGACGTGCGGGAGATGGACACCTACTGGATCGACTACTCGGGTCCCGGGCAGGCCCCGCGTTACGCCAACTCCAAGGGGCAGGATCCTGGCGTCGCCGAAAAAGAAGCCGGCGACGGCACCTGATCACCCGGCCGCTTTCACCCGCCTGCGCTTCTCGACCTGATCGGGCTCGGCCCGGACGATGGCGTTGGTCTCTCGGTCGCGGTAGCGCACCTGTATCGTCAAGCGCCCCGCGGGGGCCAGCAAGCTGGGAGCGTCGTCGTAGGTGTAGCGGACCTCGCGGCGCAGGCCCTCTGCCTTCGCTCGCGCCGCTTCTTCCGATTCGGCATCCTCCCGCCACTTTCCGAGCTCTGGAGGCAGCTCTTCCAGCTTGCCCAGCCGCTGTTCCGCGAAGCCCGGAACCTCGCGCAGCATGAGGGCGAGATACAGAGCCACGGCGACCCCGGCCAGGATGAACAGGAACACGACCAGCACGAGCGGAGCCTACGACTTTGCTCGGGAGTTGCACAGGGCGCGATAATCCGCAGATGACGCTGGACGTGAGGCGCTGGTGGAGCGCCGGCCGCGACATTGCGCGCGATGCCCTCGAGATGTTCTCCAGCCGCGGCGCTCGCCTGCTGAGCGGCTCCATCGCGTTCTATGCCCTGGTGTCGGTCGTTCCCATCTTGGTGATCGCCCTGCGAGTCGCCGGCGCCCTCGTGGGGGAAGGAAAAGTGGCGGTCGCGCTGCACGCGGACCTAGCGCGCTGGGTCGGAAACGACGGCGCGAGCACGGTGCTGTCACTGGTGGCGGTGGCCAAAGGACACACGGGCTCGAGCTGGTCCGGCCTTCTGAGCGCCCTCGTGCTGGTGTACGCCTCGACCCGGCTGTTTTCTCAGCTCACGCGCGCGCTGGACCTGCTGTGGGACTCCGAAGCCCCCGAAAGCAAAGGCATCTGGGCCAGCCTGCGACGCCAGCTGGTGCGGCGCTCCTTGGCCTTCTTCATGGTGCTCGTGATCGGCCTGTTACTGGTGGGCGACACTCTGCTCCACATGGGGCTCGCCGCTTCGCGCCGCCTCGGTGGCTTCGAGTCCTTCCCCATATCTCGCGCCGTCGAGGCGGCAGCGTCATTCGGCGTGGCGGTCGCGTTGTTCTCGTTGATGTTTCGTCTACTACCCCGCGCTCGGGTCACGATCCGAGATGCCGCGGTCGGCGGCGCGGTCACGGCCCTGCTCTTCACCCTCGGCTCGCTCGCCATCACCGCCTACGTCACCCGCAAGGACGTCTCCCTTTACGGCGCCGCGAGCAGCATGGTCATGCTCCTGATGTGGGTGAACTACAGCGCCCACGTCTTCTTTCTGGGCGCTTCTTTCACCCGAGCCCACTCGCGCTGGCGCGGAACGCCGCGTTTTGCAGGAAGCGCGGACGGTTGACCCGAGACCGACGGGCACCATCCACTACCGAGATGAACGCCGATGCCGAAGCCGTCGTCCTCGAGCTCCTGGCGGAGCGCTATCCGACCCGCGACGCCTTGGCTGCGGAAATCGCTCGCCTCGAGGGCGAGCTGAGCCTGCCCAAGGCCACCGTATTCGTGCTCAGTGACGTGCATGGCGAGTTCGAGAAGCTCCGGCACGTGATCAACAACGGATCCGGCTCGCTGCGGCCCCTGGTGGAGAGCACCTTCGCCGAGAGCTCGTCCCCGGAGGAGCTGCGCGAGCTCCTGACGCTGATCTTCTACCCCAGCGAAACGCTGGAACGGATGCAGGCCCGTGGCGCCGAGCGCCTGCGTCTGCTCGAGAGCCGGCTGAGGCAGCTGCTCACGCTCGTGAGAGTCCTCGCCCAATCGCGCTCCGTGCAGCGCGTCCGAAGCGTGCTGCCCGCGGAGTATCGCGAGCTCCTGGAGAACCTGATCTTCGACTCCGGCTCGGAGCATCGACGAATCTACACCGACGCCGTCATCGCTTCCCTCGGGAAGGACGAGCGCGCGAGCCATCTATTGCGATTGGTGGCGCGTGTGCTGCGCAACCTGAGCGTCGACGAGATCGTGATCGCGGGAGACTGCTACGACCGCGGTCCCCGAGGCGATCTGGTCGTCGATTACCTTTCCCGCCAGCCGAACGCGCACATCACTTGGGGCAACCATGACATCGCCTGGATGGGCGCCGCGTTGGGCCACGCGTCTCTCATCGCGCACGTGCTCCGCATCTCCGTACGCTACGGCCGGCTCTCGCAGTTGGAACAGGGCTACGGCATTCCGCTGCTGCCGTTGGAGAACCTTGCAGAGGAGGTCTACGCCGGTGATCCCGCCCCCGCCTTCGCCTCCCGCGGCAGCGGTCTTCGGGCTCCGGAAACGCTCGCGCGGATGCAAAAAGCGGCGGCCGTCCTGCAGTTCAAGCTGGAAGGACAGGTGATCGCCCGGCACCCGGAGATGGCGATGGAGTCGCGACGCCTGCTGCAGCACATGGACCTCCACGACGGCAGCGTCACGATAGAAGGCCGCCGGCATCCACTGAAGGACGCGTATTTCCCCACCATCGATGCGGCGGACCCCTATCGGTTGAGCGAGCCCGAGAGCAAGTGCTTGGAGCGGATCCGGAGCTCGTTCCTGTCGAGCGAGCCCCTGTGGCACCACGTGCGCTTCATGGTGGATCGCGGCAGCATGTACCTGGTCCGCGACCAGCACGTGATTTTCCACGGCTGCGTGCCGGTGGACGACGAGGGCAAGCCCCTTTCCTTCGAGATAGACGGCAAGCCTCGCAGCGGACGCGCGCTGTTCGAGACCCTGGAAGACGTCGTGGCCCGCACCGCCGAGCATCCCTCCGAGAGCGACCTCGACCTGTTCTTCTATCTGTGGTGCGGGCCGCGATCCCCGCTGTTCGGTAAGGACAAGATCACCACCTTCGAGCGCTATCTGGTGGAGGACCCCACCACCCACACCGAGACCAAGAACCCGTACTTCCGCCTGATCCACGACGCGGCGTTCTGCCGTCGCGTGTTGACGGACTTTGGCGTGGATGCCGAGCAGGGGATGATCGTCAACGGTCACGTACCGGTCAAAGTGGAGCACGGCGAGAGCCCGCTGAAGGACAGCGGGCAGGCCGTCACCATCGATGGTGCCTTCTCCGAGGCCTACGGAGACCATGGCTACACGCTGATCCTCGATGCCCACGGCACCCGGCTCGCCTTGCACCATCACTTCGAGTCCGTCGCCGCGGCGGTGGAGCAAGGGATCGACATCATTCCCGAGGTGTCCGAGCTGAGGCGCTTCGTGCCGCCGAAAACCGTTCGAGACACGGAGGACGGCGCCTTGCTGCGGGCTCGGATTCAGCTCCTGCGCCGCCTTTTCAGCGTACACCCGGGCTCGCACGTGCGACCCTGAGGCGTGAGCCACCTCCTCCTGGTCGGAAACCCTACCGCTCAAAGTGGCAAGAACGCCGAACGCATCGAGCTTGCGTGCGCTCTGTTTCGCGAGAGCGGCGTCGAGGCGGAGCTGTTCCCCACCCTGCCGGGCGGCGAGACCATCGAGGCCCTGGCAGGTCGGCTCCGAAGCGGAAGCGACGAGCTGGTCGTCAGCATGGGCGGGGACGGGACCTTCCGCGAGGTTGCCGCCGCCATCGTCGAGTCTTCCCGGGCGGCTCACGTCGCGATGGGCATGCTGCCCACCGGCACTGCCAACGATCAGGGCAAGAGCTTCGGGCTCGAAGCTCGAGAGGACGCGCTACCCAGAAATGTCGCCGTGGTGTGCGCAGGCAAGGAGACGCGACTGGACGCCGGCCGGCTGCACGATCTCGACGAGAGCGGCCGGGTGCTCGGGAGCACGTGGTTCTTCGACTCCGCGGGCTGGGGCCTTTCGGCCCGGGTGCTCTCGGTACGCAATCGAGATCGCAAGACGGTGGAAGATCTCGGGCCGTTGAAAGAGCTGTACCGTGATCACCTGGTGTACGCCGGCGCGTTGCTCCGAACGTTCATGGAATCCCAGCTCGTCTGCTCGGAGTTTTCCGCGCGAATCACCGTGGACGGCGTCGAGCACGAGCACCGCGGCCTGACGGATCTGGTGATCAAAGGCACCCGGATCTACGGCGGCGCGTGGGTCTTCGACCCAACCAGCCGACACGACGACGGACAGTTCGAGCTGGTTCTGTTCCGCAGCAAGCGCGAATGGGTCAGCAAGGCCATCGTGGATCTGAACGGCAACCCGGTGACCGAAGAGATGCTCAATGAAATCGGCGTCGAGCACTTCAAGCCTCTTCGCGGGCGCGCATTCGAGCTCGCCCTTTCTGCGGATGGCGACGTGCCGGTGTTCGCCCAGGTGGATGGAGAAGAGATCCCCGCGTCGGCGAGAGTGCGTGTCGACGTCGTTCCGCAGGCGTTGCGCTTGATCGTCCCGTAGCGCTTCGTTGCTACTGGAATCCAGACGCAGGCACTGCGCAAATTCGACCCACCAGCGCATCCGGTGCGGGGCACAGTGCACCTGGTGCGCTCGAAATTTCCCGCTTACTTTCGCGTACGTCTCTTGCATCAAAACCAAGCGTTTCACGCTGCAATACGGAGGAGTGCGCGATGTTTGGACGTCCGAAGCCCGAGGTGCTGATTGCCGGCGCAGGCCCGGTTGGGTTGTTCGCCGCGCTGTGGCTGACCAAGCGCGGTGTTCGGGTGCGTGTCGTCGACGAAGAATGGCGGGGAGCGACTCATAGCTACGCATTGGCTCTTCATCCTCGCTCGCTGGAGTTGCTCGACGAAGTCGGTCTCGTCGACTCCGTCCTCGCCGATTGCCGACGAGTCGATCAGATGGGGCTGTACGTCGGCGCGGAACGGCGTGCAGGGATGGATCTCTCCAAGCTCCCTGCGAAATACCCCTTCTTGGCCATCATGCCGCAGGCGAGCTTCGAGAAGCTCCTCGAGGAGGCGCTGGGCAAGGAAGGCGTCGAGGTCGAGTGGGCGCATCGACTCGCGCGCATCAACCCGGGCTCGGACGCGGTAACGGTCACGATCGACACCCTGGAGCACGACTCCTTGGGCTACGCGGTAGCCCACACGGAAACCATCGTGGAGCGCTCGCAGAAGCTGGACGTCCCGTTCCTGATCGGTGCAGACGGACATTCGTCCGTGGTGCGCACTCAGCACGGCATCAAGTTCGACGCCGTGCGACCGGCGGACCACTTCGCCGTGTTCGAGTTCGACGCGACAGGAGACGTGCCCGACGAGGTCTGCGTCGTGATGAACGACACGGACACCAACGTGCTGTGGCCCATGAGCGACCAGCGCTATCGTTGGAGCTTCCAGCTCGACGAAATGCACGCCCGCGACGACTCTCGCGAAAAGGACCGGCTCTTGATGCAGGTCGGCAACCGCGGTTACCCGCAGCTCGCCCCCGAATTCCTGCACCAGATGATCCGCGAGCGGGCCCCCTGGTTCACCGCTCGGCCCGAGCGCATCCATTGGCGCATGGCCGTGAAGTTCGAGCAAAGGCTGGCACGGAGCTTTGGAAGCGATCGCGTCTGGCTGGCAGGAGACTCCGCGCACATGACCGGCCCCGTGGGTGGTCAGAGCATGAACGTGGGGCTGCGGGAGGCCGCTCAGCTCGCGGAAATCCTGGCGGGCAACCTGCGCGGCAGCTCGTCCCGCGACGCGCTCGCCGCATACGGCAGCCAGCGCCTCACCGAGTGGCAGCAGCTGCTCGGCGTGGGTGGATCACACCTGGCGATGGCGGGCGACGTCCCCGATTGGCTGGCGGATCGCAGCGAGCGCGTCACGGCATGCATTCCGGCGTCCGGGGTGTATCTGGCGCAGCTCGTCAAGCAGCTGGGCTTCGAGCCCAAGATTGCGCCGCAGCCGTCCGTCCGCCCGCCGCCGGCCCCCAGGCACGCACCCTGAATCACTGGCCGCGGTGAGCCGCGACGTTCTCGAGGCACTGCGCCACCAGCGCCGTCCAACCGGTCTGGTGGCTGGCCCCGAGGCCTTCTCCGGAATCGCCGTCGAAGTACTCGTAGAACAGCACCAGATCCCGAAACGCGGGATCGTCCCCATAGCGGCGGTCAGGCCCGTGACACGGGCGACGACCAGCAGAGTTGGGCAGAAACAAGCGCGACAGGCGGCGCGCGATCTCGTGCGCCGCGCGGTCGAGGGTCACCCAGTTGCCGGAGCCTTTGGGGCACTCCACCTTGAGGGTGTCGCCGTAGAAGTAGTGATAGCGCTCCAGCGCCTCGATGATCAGATAGTTGAGCGGGAACCACACCGGCCCGCGCCAGTTGGAGTTGCCGCCGAACATGCCCGTGGTGGACTCTCCGGGCTCGTAGTCCACACGGTACTCGCGACCATCGATGTGAAAAACGTAGGGCTGAGCGCTGTGAAATCGCGAGAGCGAGCGGATGCCCCAGGGCGACAAGAACTCGGCTTCGTCCAGTAGGTATCCGAGCAGCCGCACCAGGCGCTCTCGAGACGGAACCGCGAGCAGGCGGCGCGGCTCGCTACCGTGCGGCGTGAGGCAGGTGATGTGCCGCGCCAGATCTCGCCGGTTGTCCAAGAACCACTGCATGCGGCGCTTGAACCCGGGCAACGCGTCCACGACCTCGTCTTCCAAAGCCTCCACCGCGAACAGTGGAACCAGTCCCACCAGGGAGCGGGTCCTGAGCGGGATCACCTGGCCGTGGATGTGGAGCTGGTCGTAGTAAAAGCCGTCCTCCTCCTCCCACAGCCCGGTGCCACCCAGGCTGTTCATCGCGTCCACGATGGCCACGAAGTGCTCGAAGAACTTGGACGCCATGTCCTCGTAGCTCGGCTCGAAGCGCGCCAGCTCGAGCGCCATCGCCAGCATGGTGCTCGCGTAGAAGGCCATCCATGCCGTGCCGTCCGCCTGCTCCAGCCGCCCGCCGGACGGAAGCGCGTGAGAGCGATCGAACAGGCCAATGTTGTCGAGCCCGAGAAAGCCGCCGGAAAACAGGTGATCGCCCTCGTCGTCCTTGCGATTCACCCACCAGGTAAAGTTCAAGAGCAGCTTGTTGAACACGCGGGCGAGGAACACTCGATCTCGTTCGCCGCGCTTGGCGCTCATCTTGTACACGCGCCACGCCGCCCACGCGTGCACCGGCGGGTTCACGTCCGAAAAGCCGAACTCGTAAGCGGGGATCTGGCCGTTCGGGTGCAGGTACCACTCACGCAGCAAGAGCACGAGTTGCTCCTGCGCGAAGTGGGGGTCCAGCCGCGTCATGGGCAGCATGTGGAAGGCCAGGTCCCAGGCCGCGTACCAGGGGTACTCCCACTTGTCCGGCATGCTCAGCACGTCGCGGTTGTACAAGTGCCGCCAATCCCGGTTGCGTCCGTGATGGCGGCCCGCGGGCGGCGGCGGCATGGCCGGGTCTCCCTCCAGCCAATGCTCCACCACGTAGTGATAATACTGCTTCGTCCACAAGAGCCCCGCGTGGGCCTGACGCGCCACTCGAGCCTCTTCTTCGCTCTGCTGCGGAGGTCGCCGCGCCGCGTGGAAGGCGTCCGCCTCGACGATGCGATCCGACAAGATCCGCTCCACGTGCTCGGGCAGCCGCGCGAGCTCGTCGTCGACGTGAGCGGAGAGCCGCGCGCGCAGCACCACTTCCGCGCCCGGCGGGATCTCGAGCACGTAGTGCGCCGCGGCCTTGGTTCCGAACTGCGCGGGGTTCACCGCAGAACGCCGACCCTGGACCACGTATTCGTGGAACGCGTCCTTCACCCACTTTGACTCGTTCTCGGCGCCGAACAGGCGCTCCGCGTTCGTCTCGTTGTCCGTGAACAGCAGCTCTTCGAGCTCCGCCAGCGGCTCCAGCTCCAGGCGCATCAGGCCGAGGCTCTCGTGCTGGCACTGGATCACGTAGGGGCCATCGGCGTGCAGCTTGGGCTTCGGCCAGTAGCCCTCGGAGCTGCGCCCCCAGGACCAGGTGTTACGAAACCAAAGCGTGGGGAGCACGTGAATGCGCTGCGCCTCCGGCCCGCGATTCACAATCGTGTAGCGCGCGACGATGTCGTTCGGTCCGCCTTTGCCGTACTCCGCAAACACGTCGAAGTAGCGCGCTTCGTCGAACACGCCCAAGTCGGAGAGCTCGAGCTCGCGGTCGAGACGACCCCGTGCGGCGTTCTCGCTCACCAGTCGCTGATAGGGGAACGCGGCGTGCGGGTACTTGTAGAGCGCCTTGGCGTACGCGTACGTCGGCGTCGCGTCCAGGTAGTAGTAGAGTTCTTTGACGTCCTCGCCGTGGTTGCCCTCGGGCCCGGTCAGTCCGAACAAGCGCTCCTTCAAGATCGCATCTCGCTCGTTCCACAGCGCGAGGGCGAAGCACAGCCTCGCCTGGCGGTCGCAAATGCCGAGCAGCCCGTCTTCGCCCCAGCGGTAGGCTCGGCTGCGCGCGTGCTCGTGGGGAAAGTAGCGCCAGCTGTCGCCGTTGTCGGAGTAGTCCTCCCGCACGGTGCCCCATTGCCGCTCGGACAGGTACGGGCCCCACCGTTTCCAGTTCTTGTCGCGCCGAGCGTCCTCGGCGAGCCTCAGATCCTCTGCACTGACGACGGCCACCATCGCATCATTCCAGAGTCGCGCCGTCGTTCCCACCAGACTCGCGCCGACCCGACAAAATCCTCCGGGTCCATCCTGATGTTGGCTCGCCGCGGAACCTCGGGGCTCGACGGCGCGGTCAGGCTTCGTGGCCGGCGCGACTCAAGCGTCGGTCCAAGTCGAACGCCGCGCTGATCAGCGCCAAGTGCGTGAACGCCTGCGGGAAGTTTCCGAGGTGCTCACCCGAGGCCCCCAGCTGTTCCGCGTACAGGCCGACGTGGTTCGCGTATCCGAGCATCTTCTCGAAGTAGAAGCGCGCCTTCGGCAGGTTGCCCCCGCGGGAGAGGCACTCCACGTACCAGAAGCTGCAGATCGAGAACGTGCCCTCCTCGCCGTGGAGGCCGTCGGAGGCCGCTTCGCCCACGCGGTAGCGGTACACCAACGAGTCCTCCACCAGATCTCGCCGGATGGCGCGCATGGTGCTGAGCCAGCGCGGATCCGAGGGGCTCACGAAGCGCATCAAAGGCATCGCCAACGTGGCGGCGTCCAGCGTCTTGCTCCCCAGGTACTGCACGAACGCGCCGAGCTCCGCGTCGAAGAACTCTTCGTGGATCTGTTGGTGGATGCGATCTCGCGCGGCGAGCCAGCGATCGAAGGGCGACGGCAAGGATCGCTTCTGGGCCAGCCGCATCGCGCGGTCGAGCGCCACCCAGCACATCAGCCGTGAATACAGGAAGTGCTGGCGGCCTCCGCGCACCTCCCACACGCCCTCGTCCGGTTGGTTCCAGTTCTCGCACACCCAGTTCACGAGGCGCGTGACGTCCTTCCATGCGTCGTAGTGAATCGGGTCGCCGTACTTGTCGTACAGGTAGATGGAGTCCATCAGCTCGCCGTAGATGTCGAGCTGGAGCTGATCGTAGGCTCCGTTGCCGATACGCACCGGCGCGGAACCCCTGTACCCCTCGAGATGGGAGAGGCTCTCTTCCACCAGGTGCCGGCGGCCATCGAGACCGTACATGATCTGCAGCGCGCCCCCGTCGCTGAGCTCTCCGGTTCGCTCCTCCAGCCAGCCCATGAACTGCGCGGCTTCGTCGGTGAAACCCAGGCGCAGGAGGGCATACAACGTGAACGAGGCGTCGCGGATCCAAGTGTAGCGGTAGTCCCAATTGCGCACGCCCCCGATCTCTTCCGGCAGCCCGAAGGTGGGCGCGGCGACCAACGAGCCGTACTTCTGCGACGTCATCAGCTTGAGCACCAAGGCAGAGCGATTCACCATCTCGCGCCAGCGCCCCTTGTACTGAGAGCGCCCGATCCAGTTTCGCCAGAAGCTGGTGGTCATCTTGAAGGCTTCGGCCACGTAGTCCGGGAGCGCAGAAGGTGAGGGCTCACCGGGGACGACCTCTTCCAGGACCCACGGCGACGTCTCCCCGCTGCGGAGCTTGAACTCCGCAATGGCGGCGCCGTTCTCGATCCGCACCGGAACGGGCGTTCGCAATCGGAGCACGGTCTTGTCCGGACCTTCGGACGCGAATATCACCTCGCCCTCGCGGGTTTCGACCTTGTGCGACGCGCGTCCGTAGTCGAATCGAGGCTCGCAGACCATGCGAAAGGCAACCTCTCCGCGAACGGTCTTCGCGCGGCGAACCAGGTTGTGCGCCCAGCCCACTTCCTCCACGGGCATGAAGTCGCTCACCTCCGCGACGCCCTCGTGGGAGAGAAAGCGAGAGAGCAGGATGTTCGTGTCCGGCAGGTACATCTGCTTCTGCTTGGCGCCCTCGAGCACCGGAGCGAGCTGAAAGCGACCGCCCTTTTCGCGGTCCAACAGCGCTCCAAACACGGTGGGGGAGTCGAACTCCGGAAAGCACATGAAGTCGATCGACCCGTCCATGCCCACCAGGGCCACGGTGTGCAGATCCCCGATCACCCCGTAGTTCTCGATCGGCTGGTAACCCTGCATCGTTCCTCACTCCTCCTGGCTGTCGGCTCACACGTCGCCGAGTGTCGAAGGTCGTACGAAATCCACCGCTTCGTCCACCGAAAGTCCTCTGCAAGTTGCAGCGCGACCGCTGCTGCTCGCGTGCACAGTGCTCGCCTCGCCGCCTGCGTGTTACCGAATGAGGCGGGCCACGGGCGTTTCGACGCACGGACCGTCAATTCATGGGGCGTCGATGGGCCCGCGTTTCGGGCACACAACGAGAGAACAGGAGCGTCATGGGCTCAGTCGAAACTCTGGAACCGAGCGTATTCGTGATCTTCGGCGGCACGGGAGATCTGTCTCGCCGCAAGTTGTTGCCGGCGTTGGCTCGACACTTCGAGCATGGGACGTTGGCGGGCAAGTGTGCCGTCGTCGGCGTGTCGCCCGACACGTCGGTGAACGACGAGTCTTACAGAGATCTCGCCCTCAAAGCGCTGAGTGACGCCGGCCTGGACAAGAGCGCCATCGATCAGCTGAACGAGAACCTCTACTTCCAGACCATCGGCAAGGGCACGAAGGACGACTACGCCGCGTTGGCCTCGCGCCTGAACGACATTCGGAAGAAGCACGACCTGCCGCAGAACTACGCGTTCTATCTGGCGCTACCACCGGGGGCCGTTGCAGGCGTGGTCGAAGGCCTCGACGGCGCAGGGCTCTCCAAGCCGGAGGGTTGGTCTCGCCTGGTGGTGGAAAAGCCGTTCGGGCGCGACCTGGCCTCGGCGAAGGCGCTAAACGACAAGCTCCACCAACACTTCCGCGAGGAGCAGATCTATCGAATCGATCACTACTTGGGCAAAGAGACGGTCCAGAACCTGTTGGTGTTCCGCTTCGCAAACGCGATCTTCGAGTCCTTGTGGAACCGTGAGCGGGTGCACAGCGTGGAGATTCGCGTGGCGGAGGACCTCGGGGTGGGGACCCGGGCGGGCTACTACGACAAGAGCGGCGCCACGCGGGACATGATCCAAAACCACCTGACCCAGCTGCTCACGTTGGTGGCGATGGAAGTGCCGACGTCCTTCGAGGCTGACGCCATCCGCCACGAGAAGATCAAGGTCTTGAAGTCCATCGCCCCCATCGACTGCGACCGCGTCGTGCGCGGCCAGTACGCCGGCGGCACCGTGGACAATCGCAAGGTCCCGGGCTACCGCGAGGAGGCCGGCGTCGCCGACGATTCCCAGACCGACACCTTCGTCGGCCTCGAGATCCTGGTGAACACCTGGCGCTGGAAGGGAGTGCCGTTCTATCTCCGCACCGGCAAGCGCATGAAGAAGCGCCTCACGCAGATCATCGTGCGCTTCAACGACGTGCCAGTGAGCCTGTTTCGCTCCAAGGGCTTGGCGCTCGACACCGCCGACATCTTGGTGCTCACCCTGCAGCCGGACGAAGGCTTCAGCCTGCACTTCGACGTGAAGGAACCGGGTGAGCCCTTCCGTCTCAAGCGCATTCCCCTCGCCTTCCGCTACAAGGACGAGTTCCATGACATGCCCGAAGCCTACGAAACGTTGCTCCTGGACGTGCTCGAAGGCGATCAGACGTTGTTCGTGCACGCGGAAGAGGTGGAAGAGTCTTGGCGCGTGTACACGCCGTTGGTGGAGAATCCTCCGCCACTTCACAGCTACCCTGCGGGGACTTGGGGGCCGAAGGAAGCCGAGCACCTCCGTGTGCCGGAGGGGGACCTGTGGCGCTGAAGGTGTTGCCGGATGCCGACGCGGTGGCTCGCGCCGTCGCGGACCGGATACTCCAAGACGCACAGTGCGCCGCGCATGCACGGGGCGCGTTTCGCATAGCGCTGGCGGGGGGAAGCTCACCCAAACCGCTGTATCGACTGCTGGCCGGCCAACGTGACCAGGTCGACTGGAGCGTTTGGCAGGTGTTCTTCGGTGACGAGCGCGTGGTCCCGCCGGAGGACGAGAAGAGCAACTACCGCTTGGCTCGGGAAACGTTCCTCGATCACGTTCCCATCCCGCCGATGAACGTTCACCGCATTCGAGGCGAGCTTGCACCGGCCGCTGCGGCGGAAGACTACGCCGCCACGCTGGGCGACCAACGGCTGGACGTCGTGCTCTTGGGCATGGGCGACGATGGACACACGGCCAGCCTGTTTCCGGGATCTCCCGCCCTGGATGAACGATCGACGACGGTGGTCACGAGCGTCAGCCCCGTTCCCCCCAAGGATCGAGTCACGCTCACGTTCCCGGTGCTGAACGCCGCCCGGGCGGTGTACTTCGTGATCACCGGCGAAGCAAAAGCGGAACGACTGGCTCAGATGCTGGAACAGCGGGCCCGCGGCGAGCCCGAGCTGCCGTCCGCGCGGGTGGACCCGGCGGACGGAGAGCTCGTCATCTACGCCGACGCGCCCGCAGCAGCCAAAACTCGGACACCGGAGACTACCCAATGAACCTCACTCAGTCTCGCGCTTACCAAGCACTGGCGGCGCATCATCGCGACGTCGCGGACGTCTCCATGCGCTCACTCTTCGCGGAAGATACCAGGCGCTTCGAGACGATGTCCCTGGAGCTCGACGGCATCCTGTTCGACTACTCCAAGCACCGCGCCACGAATGAAACCCTCGCACTGCTGATTCAGCTGGCGGAGCAAGCCGAGCTGGGCGCCTTCATCGAGCGCATGTTCACGGGTGAGAGGATCAACGTGACGGAGGACCGAGCCGTGCTCCACACGGCGCTCCGAAACCGTTCGAACACTCCCGTGTTGGTGGACGGCAAGGACGTGATGCCGGAAGTGAACGCCGTGCTGGCGAAGATGCGCCGCTTCACCGAGGCGCTGCACTCGGGCGCCTGGCGCGGCCACACCGGCAAGGCCATCACGGACATCGTCAACATCGGCATCGGCGGCTCGGATCTGGGGCCGCTGATGGTGACCGAAGCGCTCCGCCCCTACTGGAAGCCGGGCATGCGAGCCCATTTCGTGTCGAACGTGGACGGAACCCACCTAGCGGAAGCTCTGAAGCTGGTGAGCCCCGAGACCACGCTGTTCACCGTCGCCAGCAAGACGTTCACCACCCAAGAGACGCTGACCAACGCCAAGTCCGCCCGCAAATGGCTGCTCGACGCGCTGGGGGATCGCTCCGCCGTCGCCAAGCACTTCGTCGCCCTCTCCACCAACACCGAAGCCGTGAAGGACTTCGGCATCGATCCCGACAACATGTTCGAGTTCTGGGACTGGGTGGGCGGCCGCTACTCCCTGTGGTCGGCCATCGGCCTGTCCATCGCCTGCGTGCTGGGCATGGATCACTTCGAGGAGCTCCTCGCAGGCGCGCACGAGACGGACAAGCACTTCCGCACGGCGCCCTTCGCGGAGAACGTGCCGGTGCTCATGGGGCTCCTCGGCGTGTGGTACGCGAACTTCTTCGGTGCCGAGACCCACGCCATCCTGCCCTACGACCAGTACCTCCATCGCTTCGCCGCCTACTTCCAACAGGGCGACATGGAGAGCAACGGCAAGCGCGTCGATCGCGAAGGCAAGCCCATCACGGACTACACCACGGGTCCCGTGATCTGGGGCGAGCCCGGCACCAACGGGCAGCACGCTTTCTACCAGCTCATTCACCAGGGCACGCGACTGATCCCGGCGGACTTCATCGCGCCGGCGCAGAGCCACAACCCCATGGGCGAGCATCACCCGATCTTGCTCGCCAACTTCTTCGCCCAGACGGAAGCGCTGATGAAGGGCAAGACGGAAGAAGAGGCCCGCGCGGAGCTGGTGGCCGCGGGCCTGCCCCAAGACCGCATCGCTCGGCTGTTGCCGCACAAGCAGTTTCCGGGCAACCGCCCCACCAGCTCCTTCTTGATGGACCGCGTCACGCCCCACCGCTTGGGCCAGCTCATAGCCCTCTACGAGCACAAGATCTTCACCCAGGGCATGATCTGGAACGTCAACAGCTTCGACCAGTGGGGCGTGGAGCTCGGCAAACAGCTGGCCAAGAAGATCCTGCCCGAGCTCGGTACTCCACAACCCGTGACCAGCCACGACGGCTCCACCAACGGGCTCATCAACCACTACAAGAAGCTGCGCGCCGAGCGCGCCTGAGGAGGGAACATGGCCAAGTCACTCTTGGAGCAACTCAAGAGCATGACTGTCGTCGTGGCGGACACCGGCGACATCAATTCCATCGAACGGTTCAAGCCCCGAGACGCGACGACCAATCCGTCGCTCATCTCCGCCGCGGCCCAGATGCCGGAGTACCAAGAGGTGGTGGATGGCGCGCTTTCCTGGTCCAAGGAGCGCGCCGGCAAGGGCGCCGACAAGAAACGGATCCTCGACGCTGCCATCGATCGTCTGAGCGTGGAGTTCGGCCTCCGCATTCTGAAGATCGTTCCCGGCCGTGTATCCACGGAGGTGGACGCCCGGCTCTCCTTCGACACGGACAAGACCATCGCCAAGGCGCGGGAGCTGATCTCGCAGTACGAAGCGGCGGGCGCCTCCCGCGAGCGCATCCTGATCAAGATCGCGTCCACCTGGGAAGGCGTGGTGGCCGCCAAGCAGCTGGAGCAGGAAGGCATCCACTGTAACCTCACGCTGCTCTTCGGGCTGCACCAAGCCGTGGCCTGCGCAGACGCGAAAGTGACGCTGATCTCCCCCTTCGTGGGTCGCATCCTGGATTGGCACAAGAAGCAGACGGGGAGAGAGAGCTATCCGCCCGCCCAGGATCCCGGCGTGGTGAACGTGACCGGCATCTACCGCTACTTCAAGCACCATGGCCACGCGACGGAGATCATGGGCGCGAGCTTCCGCAACGTCGGCGAGATTCAAGAGCTCGCCGGTTGCGACCTCTTGACCATTTCGCCCAAGCTCCTGACCCAGTTGGAGAGCAGCGAAGGCGAGCTGCCGCGAAAGCTCGATCCGGAAGCGGCCAAACGCCAGAAGATCGACGCGATCGCCATGGACGAGAGCACTTTTCGCCGCATGCACGAAGAGGATCGCATGGCGACGGAGAAGCTGGCGGAAGGCATCGAGGGGTTCTCCAAGGCCATCGTGGCGCTGGAGAAGCTCCTGGAGGAGCGCCTGGCGAAGCTCGAGGGCAGCAATCGCATCGTGTCCGCCGCCAAGACGATGTTCTCCGTCTACGACCTGGACGGCGACGGCGCCATCACCCGCGAAGAGTGGGGCGGCACCGACGCGGTGTTCGACGCCCTCGACCGCGACGGCGACGGCCGCGTCACCCCGGAAGAGCTGGCCGCCGGCATCGGCGCAGCGCATTGCTTGAAGTGACCCCCTGACCACATCTTGGAGAGAAAGCTCATGGCAGACAAGGCAGCGTTCGGAATGATCGGTCTCGGGGTGATGGGAAAGAACCTGTCCCTCAACATCTCGGACCACGGCTACTCCATGGCCGTCTGGAATCTCGAGAAGGACATGATGATGAAGGCGGTGGCAGGCACCGCCCTTCGCCCCAACGACACCCTGAAGGATCTGGTGGCGAACCTCGAGAAGCCCCGCCGCATCATCTTGCTGATCAAGGCCGGAAAGCCCGTGGATTCAGTGCTCGATCAGCTCGAGCCACTGCTCGAGCCGGGAGACATCGTGATCGACGGGGGCAACTCCTGGTACCAGGACACCCAGCGCCGCGAGCAGCGCATGGCCGCCAAGAACATCAACTTCTTCGGCATGGGCGTGTCCGGAGGTGAAGACGGCGCGCGCCACGGCCCCAGCATGATGCCGGGCGGCAAGCGCGAGGCCTACGAGCACGTCCGCCCGATGCTGGAGGCCATCGCCGCCAAGACGGACTCGGGCCCCTGTGTCACCTACGTGGGTCCGGATGGGGCCGGCCATTTCGTGAAGATGGTGCACAACGGCATCGAGTACGCCGACATGCAGTGCATCGCCGAGGCGTACCACGTGCTGCGCGAGATCGCGGCCATGCAGCCCCCGGCTCTCGCGGAGGTGTTCACCGATTACAACCAGGGACCGCTGGAGTCGTTCCTGATCGAGATCACCGCCAAGATTTTCGGCGTGAAGGATCCCGAGTCAGGGGGCTGGCTGGTCGACCACGTGTTGGATCGTGCAGGTCAGAAGGGCACCGGTCGTTGGACGGCACAGATCGCGCTGGAGCTGGGCGTGGCAATTCCGTCCATCGCCGCCGCGATCGACGCCCGCGTGCTGTCCAGCATGAAGGAGGAGCGTGTGCGTGCCAGCAAGGTGCTCCGGGGCGCCGCCGGTCAGACCACGGTGGAAGAGAAGAAGAAGCTCGTGAAGGACGTCCACGACGCCCTGTTGTGCTCCAAGATCTGCGCCTACGCCCAGGGCATGGCGCTCATCGCCGAGGGCTCCCGCCACAACGAATGGGGCGTAGATCTGCGAGAAATGGCCCGTATTTGGAAGGGCGGCTGCATCATCCGGGCGCGCTTCTTGGACACCATCATGAAGGCCTACGAGCGAAACCCGAAGCTCGACAACCTGCTCTTGGACGAAACCATCTACGAGCAGATCCAGAGCGGTCAATCCGCCTGGCGGCGCATCGTTGGCCTGGCCCAGAGCCACGGCATCCCCGTCCCAGCCATGAGCGCGAGTCTCGCCTACTACGACAGCTACCGCGCGGCGCGCCTACCGCAGAACCTCACGCAGGCTCAGCGCGACGCCTTCGGGTCCCACACCTACCAACGGGACAGCGATCCCGAGGGCCCCTTCGTTCACACGGACTGGCTTTGAGCCGACGTCCTGCGTGAGGGTCCGTTTCATTTTGTTGGTCCGGCGCGAACCCCGTCGTGTCCGCGCCGGCCCGACAATCAATCTCAGAAGCTGCGTCCATCCACCTTCGTGATCGTGAGCGCGTCCAGGTCCACGCCGTCCAGGCAGCGGACGTTGATCGCGCGCACGTCGCTGCCATCGGGATTCTTGCCGTAGGCGAAGGGACGGATGCCGCACGTCGTGCAGAACTTGTGCGCGATCTTCTTGGTGTGGAAACGGTAGTCGGCGATGTCGCTCTCCCCGGACAGGAGCTCGAAGTCCGCGGCGGGAACGAACGTCAGGAGCCAGCCGGCTCGTGAGCAGATCGAGCAGTTGCAAGAGATCACCTGCTCGAGCGCGGTGCTGACCTGGTAGCGGACTTTGCCGCAGTGACACGAACCTTCGTAGCGCTTGGCCTCGCTCATGCCGGGTGTTTGCGCGGTTTTGCCCGTGGCGTATTGTAGAAACGCGACACATGCGCAAGACCGCGACAACACACGGCATTTTGAACCCCTCCGAGGGGGCACAGCACTTCACGCTGACGCGTCACGCACCCTCGGCTGCCCTGTCGCCCTTCGTGGAACGTTACTGGATCGTGCGCTGGGACCTCGAAGGTCGCCCGCCCTTCGTGCAGGAAACACTGCCCCACCCCTGCGTGAACCTGGCCTTCGAAGCGGGACGCTCGGCGGTGCACGGCGTGGGGACGGCGAAGTTTCGCGCGCGGCTCGAGGGCAAGGGTCACGTGATCGGCACCAAGTTCAGACCGGGAGGCTTCTTCCCGTTTTACGGGCACGACGTGTCGGAGCTCACGGATCGGGTCGTAGCGCTCTCCGAGGTGTTCGACGTGGACGGTCTCGCGCTCGAGGGCGAGGTGCTGGCTGCCGAAGACGACGCTTCGGCGATAGCCGTGGTCGAGCGCTTCCTCATGAAACGTGAGCCCGAGCCGGACGCGATCGTCGACCTCGTGGCGCGCATCACGGAGGTGGCTCTCGAGAACCGTGCCATCACCCGCGTGGAGCAGCTGTCGGAGCAGACGCGTGTGCCCGTCCGCAAGCTGCAGCGGCTGTTTCGCAAGTACGTAGGCGCCAGCGCGAAATGGGTGATTCGTCGCTACCGCGTCCACGAAGCCGCGGAGCGCGTCGCCCACGGCACCACTCAAGACTGGGCCGCTCTGGCGCTGGAGCTGGGCTACACGGACCAGTCCCACTTCATCGCGGACTTCAAGTCCCAGGTCGGCCATTCCCCCGCCGCCTACGCGGAGCTCTGCCGCGGCGGCGCCTGAACCGACAAAAACGCTTCGGCCCCCCGTTCCGAAGAACGAGGGGCCGAGGGTGCTTGCCGCTAGCGCGCTTCAGCGCGGGTACGGCGGGACGTACGGGTTGGTGATGTTGTGCGAGGTAGTCACGCTGAACATCTTGCCCGCACCGTGGCAGGTCTCACAGGACTCCATCTCGTCGCCGTTCCACGGATCCGCCGGGGTCGGGTCGGAGATCATGAGGTTGCCGTGGGCGACGGAAGAGTCGCTGTCGTGGCAGCTCATGCACGCCAGGCGCGCCGGCTTCTCGCTCCAGGAGGAGCTGTCCGCGTGGCACTTCTGACAGTTGCGCACGTCCTGCGGGAAGATGATGCTCCCGCCCACGTTCACCTCGCCGGGCTTGTTCACGTAAGCCAGGAAGTGCGCGCCGTGGATGCGGCGAGAGATGGGCGCCGCACCGAAGCCGGCGTTGCTGCGCCCGGACGCCGCCGAGGAGCCCCAGCCGTCGACGAAGGTGTCGGTGGCCAGACGATCATTGGCGGTGCGACGGTAGTCGTGGCAAGCGCCGCACACGTCCACGTCCCAGTCGTAGTTGCCGTGGATGCCGCCCTGAGAGCCGGGGTTGTGGCAATCACCGCAGTTGGTCGCGATCTTCGGCTCCACGGAGGCCGTGCCCACCTGGAAGTTCATGATGCCGAAGGAACGCGGCGACGGGCTGACGCGGATCCAGACGGTGTAGGTGCCCGGCTCTGCGGTGGCGACGTCATCCAACTGATAGGTGAAGTTGTCGGCGTTCCAGGTGACCTTGGGGTCGTCGTCCGCCGGGTTCGAGTGCTTGTAGATCGGGTTCGCCGGGTAGGAGCCGGAGCCGGCCTTGGCGACGTACACGCCGGGAGCGAGGGTCAGCGCCGTTGCCACGTCGCTACCCACGATCTCGAGGTTCGATTGACGCGGGCTGGGCAGCGCCATGACCTCTACCGCGTCGCCCTTGACCGCGGCAAACGCCACGGAGCGGAACGACGAGCTGGCGTTCAACCAGGCGGCGACCTCGACGGACGTCGCACCGGCCTTCTTGATGGCCGTGTCCGTGTTCACGGTGACGGCCTTCGCGCCCACCTTGATCTGCAGGTTCGCGGCCGTGCTCAGATCCCAGGGACCGGCTGCGCTGAGCACGGAGCCACGAGCCGCCGTAGTGAGCTGCGGGATGCGCCGGGCGCGGGGACCGTTGACGAACAGGTAGCTGCTCGAAGCGATGGTGGAAGGATCGATGGCGGTGTTCGTCGCCTTGTCCTTCACCACCACGGTCACGACCGGTGCCTCGCCGGCCACGTAGTACGTGCCGTTGCCGGGGGGCGTCATGGTCACGTCCAGCGTGTACTTGTTGGCTTGGTCCGTGATCAAGTGCTTGTCGGTGATGTCGTTGGCGTTGTGGCACATCGAGCAGTTCGCATCGCTCGCCTGCGCGCCGCCACCGTGCTTCTGGATCTCGCACTTGCCGGTCGTCGTGTTGCACTCGCCGGTGCCGTAAGCGGCCAAGCAGTCGGTCTTGGTGGTGCAGGCGGTGTTGCCGAGCACGCGCGGGGGCTTGAAGTCACCCGAGGCCCACTCCACGGCGTCGTGGCAGGCGCCGCAGGCCTGGCGGCTGGGCTTGCTCTTCCACACGTCGTCCTGGTGACACTTCGCGCAGTTCTTGATGTTGGCCGGGAAGGCCGTCTCGAGATACGCCTCGAAGTCGCCCCAGGTCGGGTTGGTGTTGAACTCGGACGCGAGGTCTTCACCCATGTGCGCACCGTGAACGCGGCGCACGAGGTCGTCGCTCAGGTAGGCGCCCGTGGCGGTGGCGGACCACTCGCTGTTGTCCGCGCACACGTACTTGCCGCCACCCGCACTCACCGGCTTGCTGCCATCGGTGCAGACCTGAACCGCCGCGTAGCCGTCCTGGTTGTGGCAGTTCTTGCACGTGTCGATCGGAGCGGAGTCGATCGACGGGATGCCCGTCGGCAGGTGGCCGGGGTCCACGTGATGCATGTAGTACTGACCATTGGCCGCACCCTTGTGACAGGAGTCGCAGCCGCCCTCGACGATCTTGGCCTCGGGAGTGGCCGTGCCGATCTGGACGTCCACGAGCGGATAGGTCTGGTCCAGCGGATAGGCCTTGGGGACCGCCCAGAGACCGATGGTGTAGGTGCCCGGAGCCTCGTCCGTGACGGCTTCCATCGTGTAAGTGAGGGTGCTGCCCGTCACGACCAGATTGGCGTTCGTGGTGGTGAGCAGGTTGATGTAGTGGTGCTCCGCCGCGGTGCGATCCGTGGAAGCGTTCAAGAGCTTCACCGCCGCCACGGTCTTGAGCGTGTCGAGGGGACCGCTCATGTACAGGTTCAGGATGGAGAAGTCGGCCAACTCGAGCGGGAGGCCCTTGGCGTCCTTCAGGTCGAAGGTGACGACGATCTTCTCGCCGGCCACGTAGTGGGTGCCGTTCGCCGGGGCGGTCACCGTAGGCGCCAGGTTCAGGCCGGGAGTCTCGCCCGCGTTCAATCCGGGCTTGCCGGGATTGCCGGTGGATGCGTCGCCGTCGGTCACGGTCACGCTGGTGCCGTCGTCACACTTGATGGTCTTGGTGCCGTCGTTGTTGTCCGTGACGGTGCAGCCGCTGCCCGCGTCCCCGTTGACCCCGTTGGCCACGGTCACGCTGGTGCCGTCGTCGCAGCTGATGGTGGCGGTGCCGTCGCCGTTGTCCGAAACGGTACAGCTGGTGCCTGCGCTGCCGTCACCGGCAGGTCCGGCCTTGCCAGGGGCGCCGTCGTCTGCGGCGCAGGCGCCCAGAGACAGGGCTCCGGCGAGCGCGACCGCGATGCCCAGGGGCAGCGCCAAGAATGATGAGTTGACGTTCCGCATTTTTGTTTCTCCGCGAACGCACGCACTAGGAGCCGCGTGCAGACACAATGCGCGGGCGCGAAGCAAGAGTTGGGCCGCACGTGAAACGCGAGGATTTCGCGCGAGTCTCGCGCAGTCCTCACGTCACGTTGCGTCGTGGCCGCAATGTCTGCTCGGCAGCGGACCTTCGTTGATCGCGATCAAGACCACGCCGAGTGAGCGCGAAAATCATTCATGCGTCATTGCGCCGCAGGCGGGGTCGTGTCTCAGCGCAAGAAGTCGTCGCTCAGGCTCTCGGCGTGGCTCACCACGGCGAAGACCTCCGCTGCGTCCACGCCGCGCCAGAAGACCTGCCAGTGCGGGAGTCGCACCATGCCGTCGCACACCGTCAGGTACCACGCTGCGGTGGGGTTGCCGATGCGAGTCCGCCAGTACAGTTGAGGAAAGTCACGCGACAGTGCTTGCCACAGGTCACGCCCGACGCCTTCACCTTGCGCCAGCGGCTCCACCGCGAACTTCGAGAGATAGGGCGCGCCGTGCCCCGGATGCACGACCGCAGCCCCCCGAAACTCTTGCTCCACGTACACCGCCAACGGCTGCTTGTCGAAGAAGCGCGGGTGGAGGGAGTGGCCGAAGCTCGCGGAAAGGAGCCCGGTGAGCCGCTCGCGATCGATCGCGTCGTAGCCCTCGTGGCGCTCGATGGCGCTGCCGCGCTTCACCAGCGTCCCGGCACCTTTCACCGTGAACAGCTCGCGCAGCAGGTCCAGCGGCGTCGTGATGCTGACCACCAGGCGGGCGGGTTCGGCGTGAGCAAGGAGCCCCTGCACGTGGGCGAGCAGCCGCGCGTCGGACTTGCCCAAGAGCGACAGCAAGAGCTTCGCATCGCTCCGCAAGTTGACCACCGACACGCTGCTACCCTCGATGGGCAACAGGTGCCGTTGGGCCACTTCCCGGCGTCGATCCCCGTGCACGTGCAGGCCGCCGTGCCGTCGAAGCAACACCAGCTTGCGGCTGGAAAGGTCCGCCGCCAAGCGCCCGACCCAGGCCAAGCGCTCGGGCATTTCGGCACCGGCGCCCTGGTCCACGACCATCAGGGGAGTGCACCCTCCCCGCAGGGCGTCCCGCAGCCCATCCACGAGCCCCACGTCGCTCGCGGCATGGTGGGTCACGCTCATGCGGGCGCTGCCGAGGCGCTTGTCGAGCCGTGCGCGGCTGACTTCCGCGGTATCCGGATCGAACAGGCCGAGCAACACGGGAGCGTACAGGCCGAGCTCCGACAAGAAACGCAGTTGCTCGACGAACCCCCCGAGCCCCTGGCGTACGACGGGAGCACCCGGCGCTACGAGGGCGAAGCTCTCCTTCGGCAATCGGCGGAACAGCTCGAGGTACAGCTCCGCCTCCGAGCGACGACCGACGCTCTCCAGAAACGTGAGAACTGCGTCCGCGGCGGGCGCAGGCGGGGGCTGAGTCGGCGTAGCCAACGACGGAGCGGCAGTATCACAAGTCGAATCTGCAAGGTCTACCCCGTGCCACCGGCCTTGGTTCTCGCTACTATCCCTCGCGATGCAGGTCGGCCTCGTCACCTCGCCGGGAGTGCTGGGACAATTCGTGGCACGCGCCATCGCTCCCGCGGGGCACGAGCTCTCGGTCGCGCCGGACCTCCCCGCACTGCTCGAGCAAACGGACGAGCCGCCACAGGTCGTGCTGTTTGCACCCATCGTGGGAGGGCGTCCGGCGAGGGACGCCCTGGGCAGCGCCCGCGAGGCCGGGCTGGCACCCGAGCGCGCGATTTTCTTGGGCTTGACCGTGGAGGAGTGCGAAGAGGCGCGGCGCTCGGGCTTCTTTCGCGCCATCCAGCTGCCGTTCCAGGCTCAAGAGCTGCTGCGTGCCATCGAAAGCTCCGCCGAGGGCAAGCTGTCGGTCCTGCTCGCGGACGACAGCGAGCTGATCCACAAGCACACCGTGCCCATCCTGGAAGCCGCCGGCTATCGGGTGGTCCAAGCCATGAACGGCAAACAGGCTCTCGCCGCGATCGAGCAAGAGCATCCGGATCTCCTGCTCACCGACGTGGAAATGCCCGAAATGGATGGGTTCACGCTGTGTCGCACGGTGAAGGAGGAGGAACGGACCGCGAGCATCCCGGTGGTGATCTGCTCGTCCTTGGGCGAAGCCGCGGATCTGGAAAAGGGCTTCGACGCCGGCGCCGACGACTACTTGGTCAAGCCCGTGGTGCCCGAAGAGCTGGTGAGTCGCCTGCATGCGCTGCTAGCGACCCGCATGGTGAGCGCCCGGGAGCGCGTGCTGGTGGTCGACGACTCCGCGGCAATCCGCCACCTGGTCGCGGATTGCCTGCGGCGGCAGGGCTTCCGCATCGAAACCGCCGTCGACGGAAAGGACGGCCTGGACAAGGCCGTCGCCGGCCCGCCCGACCTCGTGCTCACGGACTACGACATGCCACGCATGACGGGGTTCGAGCTGGTGCACGCCTTGCGCCACGAGATCACGACGCGCGACGTGCCGCTGGTGATGCTCACGGCGCGGGACTCCAAGCGGGATCAGGCCCAAATGCGCGCCGCCGGGCTCACCAGCTACTTGGTAAAGCCGTTCTCCACGGACAAGTGCATTGCCATCGTGGAGCGGGTGCTCGCCGAGACTCGCTTGGCTCGCTACAAGGAAGCCAGTCGCCTGTACATCAGCGAGGGAGCCGTTCGCGCCGCCGAAGAGCTGTCCGCCAGCGGAACCCTGGGGGAGATCCGCGCGACGGAAGTGGACGCCACGCTCTTGTTCTCGGACATTTCGGGCTTCACCAGCATGAGCTCGAAGATGAGCCCCGGGGAGGTGGTCGCCATCTTGAACGAGGCCTTCGATGCACTGTGCATCGTGATCAAGGAGCAAGGGGGCGACATCGACAAGTTCATCGGCGACGCCATCATGGCCGTCTTCGAAGACCGCCCCGCCCTGGACGACCCCCACGCGCTGCGCGCCGTGAAGGCCGCTTGGGGAATGCAGCGTGCATTGGATACGTTCAACGCCAGCAGGAAAAAGCCTCTGATCATGCGCATCGGTCTCAACTGCGGCAACGTGGTCCGCGGCGACATCGGCTCGCGCTTCGTTCGCCGCGACTACACCTGCATCGGTGACGTCGTGAACCGTGCCCAGCGCCACGAATCCAAGGCGCCGCTGGGCGGCGTGCTGATGAGCGCATCGGTGTACGACCGCGTGGCGCCGCTCGTGGTAGCGGAAGAAATGACCGGCCTGACGTTCAAGGGAATCGACGAGCCGCAGAGCGCCTGGGTTCTGAAAGGCTTCGTGGACTGAAGATGGAAGGCCCCGCGCGAACGTGGTAGCCGACGTAGCGTGATGAAGAGAACGCGTACCTGGGCGCTCCTCGGCGGCGTCG
Organism: Polyangiaceae bacterium; assembly: GCA_020633235.1. NCBI lineage: Bacteria > Pseudomonadati > Myxococcota > Polyangiales > Polyangiaceae > Polyangiaceae bacterium. Next base: position 871,876 of record JACKEA010000003.1, read on the forward strand.
CTTGTCTGGTGGCTCTGGGAGCCGGTCCCGCTGCGGCAGACCCGGCGGATGCCAGCCGCTATCCCTATGATCCCGTCTGTGCTTGGGGGCGGCTGGCCAACGGAAAGGGCATGCTCGTCCGTTGCATCACGCGGGAGGAAGCCGAAAGTCTGGCCAAGAACCGTCCGTTGCCCGCGCCCTCCGGCAAACCAGAAGCGAGCGCCGCCCCCGCCGAGTCACCACCCGCCGGCGGACCGGCAGAAGCCAGCGTGACTCGCGTCGACGCCGATCAAGGCAAGCTGCCCCTGGCGATCAAGAAACTCGGCGCCGCCCGCGACAAGTTCGCACAATGCATCGACAACAACGGCGGGCTTTCCAAGGACGCCGGCGAGGTCCAGGTGCGCTTCTTGGTACGCAGTAGCGGGCGTGCCGAAGGCGTCTCGGTGAAGAAGCGCGTAGGCGTCTCCTCCGCGGCGGCTCGCTGCGTAGCCAACGTCGTGGATCGTCGCTCCGTGGGCGTGCCCGATTCACCGCTGGTGGGCGCCACCGTCACGGTGAAGTTCCGCTCCAAGAACGCGCGCTAGCGGAGCCGCGCGCGGCGTTCTATGGTCGACAGATGGCCGTTCGGGTCCTGATCGTCGATGACTCCGCATTCATGCGCGGCGCCATCGCGCGGCTCTTGGGTGGGGACGCTCGCTTCGAGGTCGTGGGGCAGGCCAAAGACGGCAGCGAAGCCGTGCGCCTCGCGGCGGAGCTCGCGCCGGACGTCATCACCATGGACTTCAACATGCCGGGGATGAACGGAGCGGAGGCCACCCGCGCCATCCTCGACGCCAAGGCCACTCCCATCGTGATGCTCTCGGCCCACACTCGGGAGGGAGCCACCGCCACGATACAGGCCCTTGCCGCCGGCGCCGTGGACTTCGTCGAGAAGCCCGACGGCGAGGTGAGCGCGAACCTCAGCAACATCCGAGAAGGTCTGACGGAGAAGCTGCTCACCGCCGCCGGCGCCAACGTCGCCGCCGCCGTGAGCGTGCCCACCACGGAAAGCGTCACCTCCTCCCGCCGCATTCCACGGTCGGCGCCACGCCCAATGCCGGCAGGTCTGCGTCTGGTCGTCGTGGCCAGCTCCACTGGCGGTCCGGCAGCGCTGGTGCGCCTGCTGTCCACCCTCCGCCTGGGCGACAACGCCGCGTTGCTCCTGGTCCAGCACATGTCCGCGGGCTTCACCGAGGCGCTCGCCGCCCAGCTCGCGGAGTCCGCGGCGTTTGCAGTGCAAGAAGCCTCGGCGGGCCTGGAGCTCGCTCCCGGCCTGGCTCTGGTCGCCCCCGGCGGCTCCCACCTGCTGGTGGAGCGCAGCGGCCGCGTGGCGCTCTCGGACGCCCCGGCGGTCCACGGCGTGAAGCCTGCCGCGGACGTCACCCTGAAGTCGGCGGCGCAGGCCTTCGGTGCCCGCGTGGTGGGCGTGGTGCTCACCGGCATGGGGCGCGACGGCGCGCTCGGACTGGCGGCGGTGAAAGCCGCCGGAGGACGTACCATCGCGCAGGACAAGAACAGCTCCACGGTGTACGGCATGCCCAAGGCCGCAGTGGAAATGGGCGTCGTGGATGAAGTGCTCGCGCTGGACCGCATCGGGCGCGCGGTGAGCGGGCTCGTGACGAGCTGAGTCGTGACCGCGGCGAACCAACACCCAGAAAAACAGCGGGTGCTCGAGGAGTACACCGCGCGCGAACGTCGCTTCACGGCGGAAGCCGATGCGTTGGCGGCCCGCTCGCGATTGATCTCCAACCTGCGAGGCGTTTCCTTCGGCGTGCTCGTGATCGCCGGCCTGTTCGCGATCTTCGGCAGTACCCGCATGGTGCCTGGTGTGCTGTCCCTGGTGGGCGGGCTCTCTTTCTTGGTGCTGGTGGTCGTCCACGCCCGGGTGATCGAGCGAGAAGACGACAAGCGACGGCATGCTCGCGTGAACGCCGACGGCCTCGCTCGCTCGAGCGGACGATTTCGCGAGCTGTCGGAGGACGGCGCCCGCTTCGCGGATCCCCAGCACCCCTACGCGGACGACTTGGACGTGTTCGGTCCCGGCTCGCTGTTCCAGCGCGTTTCGGTGGCTCACACCCGCTTCGGCCACGAAGCCTTGGCGCGCCATCTGGCCGAGCCGCAATCCCTGGCGGAGGTGGAGGCCCGGCAGGAGGCCGTCCGCGCCCTGGCCCCCGAGCTCGACACCCGACAGAGCTTCGAGGCCCACGCCCTGGCGGCGGCCGCCCCGGAGGAAGTCAGCAAGCGCCAATCTCGGCCGGCGCCGGATCCCGAGCCGCTGCTCGCTTGGGCCGAGGGCAAGGCGGAGCTCTCGGCGCGCCCCGCGTTGGTGTGGGCGTCGCGCATCCTCCCGCTCTTGACCCTTGCTGGGCTGATCACGTCATCGACCCTCCACCTCCCGGTGGTTGTGTGGGCGCTGCCGCTGACCGCGCAGATCCTGCTGAACTTCTCGACCCGCGCCGAGACCCTGCGGGTGTTCTCGGCGGTGTCGTCCACCGAGGGCGCGTTCCTGCGCTACGGCGCGATGCTCCACATCTTGGAGAACCTCGACCTGCCCTCGACACTGATCCGCGACATGCGCGAGCGCGTCAGCGCCAGCGGACAGAAGCCCAGCGAGTCCATGAACGAGTTCCGTCGTGGCGTCGGCTGGTTCGATCTGCGGCACAACGGGCTGGTGCATCCCTTCGCCAACGCCCTCTTGCTCTGGGACATCCAGTGCACCCTCAAGCTGGAGCGCTGGCAGAAGCGCTCCGGCCAGCACGTGCGCGCGTGGTTTGCTTGTCTCGGCGAGCTGGAAGCGCTGTCGAGCCTCGCAGGCCTGGCCCACGACGAGCCGAGCTTCGCCTTTCCCGAGGTCGTGGCCAGGGAGGCGGTGTTCGAAGCGGAGGCCCTCGGACATCCGCTCATTGCCGAGGACAAGCGCGTCGCGAACGACGTCTCGCTGCCCCACGCCGGCACTGCGCTGCTCGTGACCGGCTCCAACATGTCCGGCAAGAGCACGCTGCTCCGAGCCATGGGCCTGTCGGCGGTGATGGCCATGGCGGGGGCGCCGGTCTGCGCGCGACGCCTCAAGGTCGGCCTCGCGGCCATCCGCACCAGCATCCGAGTGAGCGACTCCCTGGAACGCGGCGTCAGCCACTTCTACGCGGAGATCCGCAAGCTCAAGGCCGTGATGGACGCCACCGGCCAACCGCTGCCGGTGTTCTTCCTGTTGGACGAGATCCTGCACGGCACCAACTCCCGGGAGCGGCAGATTGGCGCCCGCTGGGTGCTGGGCGAGCTGCTGGAGCGTGGCGCGACCGGGGCCGTGTCCACGCACGACATGGAGCTCTGCCGTCTGCCGGATTCGATGATGCAGCGCGTCCAGCAGGTGCACTTCCGGGAGAGCGTCGAGAACGACAAGATGACCTTCGACTACAAGCTCCGGCCCGGCACGGTGAGCGAAGGCAACGCCCTGCGGCTGATGAAGATCGTGGGGCTGGACGTCCCGCTAGAGTGACGGCAGCTCGAAGCGCAGCACCACGCGGTCCCGGAGCTTGATGGCGCCGAGCAGCGCCTTGAAAGGGGTGATGCCCCACTGGGACGGCGTGAGCTCGACCTCGCCCGTCAGCCGGCCATCCCGCTCCCGTGCCTCGAAAGCCACGGCGTGCTCGGCCCCCAGGAGCCGCAGAGTCCCCTCCACGTGGTAGCCGGTCTCCCGGCGGCGGCCTTCCCCGCGAAAGGTCGCTTCCGGATGCTTGTCGGCGTGGAGGACCTTCTTTTGGATGTTCTCGCGGATCTCGGCACGATCTCGATCGCTGAGGGTGCCCGCGTCGAGGTGTCCGTCCCGCATCGCGTCCACCACCACGATGCTGGCGGGGTAGAAGCGCGCCACCACCCGTTGCCCGTCGGTTTCCACGTCGAATCGCTCGACCCGCAGCAGCAGATCGTGCGCCACCTTGGACAACAGCCCTTCCTTGAAGGTGAGTACTTCGACGACTCCACCCGACAGTGGCGCTAGCTCGGTCACGGGCGGGACCCTGGCGCGATCCCGGGCCGGGGGAAAGCCCTGCCTCGCCCCGGCCCCGCGGCCCGCTAGCCGGGGGCCTCAGGTTGTGGCAATCCATGGGAAATGCCCCCGCTTGACGACAAAAACGCCCGGGCGTTAGCCTGCCTTTGGGCGCTTCAGGCGGAGGGGCCCCAGAGGCGATCCACGAGCTCATGGTTTTCGGTCTAGAGGCAATCCCTCCGTGAGCGAGTTCGACGAAAAGACACGCGTCACACAAGTCGTCCAACGCCCCCCCTCCGACGACGGGGACACGGGGAACGACTGCTTGGTGGTGATCTACACGAAAGAGCCCGGCTTGCTCGGCAAGCGCTTCGTGCTCGACAAGAACCCCATGGGCATCGGGCGGGGCGCGGACAACGCCATCGTGCTCGAGGGTGACAGCGTGTCCCGCCGCCACTGCCACATCGAGCGACGCACGAACCGCTGGTACGCGGTGGACGACGGCTCCACCAACGGCACCTACCTCAACGAAGAGCAGATTGCCCGGGAAGCGCTGCTCAACAACGGGGACCGCATCAAGGTCGGCCCCAGCATTCTGAAGTTCCTCACCGGAGCGGACGCGGAAGCCAAGTACCACGAAGAAATCTACCGCATGACGATCGTGGACGGGCTCACCCAGATCCACAACAAGCGCTACCTCTATGAGGCGCTGGAGCGCGAGGTCATTCGCGCCCGTCGCCACGAGCGTCCCGTCAGCCTGATCATCTTCGACATCGACTTCTTCAAGCGCATCAACGATCAGTACGGTCACCTCGCGGGAGACTACGTGCTGCGGGAGTTGGCGCGGGTGGTGCAAGCGCGCATCCGTCGCGACGAGATCTTCGCCCGCTACGGCGGCGAAGAGTTCGTCATCGTGCTCCCCGAAACACCCCTGGAGGGCGCGACGTCCCTGGCGGAAAACCTGCGTGCCCGGGTGGCCGAGCACAGCTTCGTGTTCCAGGGGGAGCGCATCCCCACGACCATCAGCATTGGCTGCGCCTTGCTCACGGAAAGCGACAAAACGGCCACGGATTTGATCCAGCGCGCCGACGAGAAGCTGTACGAAGCCAAGCGCAGCGGTCGCAATCGCGTGTGCTACTGAGCCCGGGCGCAGGCGAGGCTTGCTGCTGAAATCACGCAGCAGTGCCAACTCTACGGCGCCACTTCTGGGTCGAACGCCCGCAAAGCCCGGGCGCAGGCGAGGCTTCGGCGAGCACCGAAGCGGAGCGTACTCGAGTACGTGAGCATCGGAGCGCAGCCGAAACGCTGCCTTCGCACGGGATCTGCGGGCGTGGCTGCTGCCGAAATGGCGCAGCAGTGCTAAATGCGCGCACCGTGAGCTTCAGTGAGCTACCCCCGCCTCCGGCGGTCCGCCCCGGACAAGACGAGCCGGTCGTCCGCGTGCGCCCGCCGGGCCCCGCGTCCCGCACCTGGCTCACGCGTCTTGCTCGCACCGCCGCCCCCATGGGCCCCAAGGCGGACGGCGGACCCAAGCGTGGGATCGTCGCCGACGTTCCACCATGGACCGTGGTGTATGCCACCGCGACCGGCAGCAACGTGTTGGACGTGGACGGCAACCGCTACGTCGATCTGGTCGCCGGCTTCGGGGCGCTGCTCCTCGGGCACGGTCACCCTCGGGTGCTGAAGGCCCTGGAGCTTCAATCGTCGCGCTTGCTCATGGCGCTGGGCGACGTGTACCCCGCGGACGCGCGCATCGCTCTATCCGAACGCCTGGCGGCGCTGCACGTCGATCCTCACGCCAAGGTGATCCTCGGCCAGTCCGGCGCTGACGCCGTCACCGCGGCGCTCAAGACCGCACAGCTCGCCACCGGGCGTCCCGGCGTGGTGGCGTTCGCCGGCGCGTATCACGGCTTGTCCTACGCGCCCCTGTCGGCCTGCGGCTTTCGCGAGAGCTATCGCGAGCCCTTCGCGGCGCAGCTCAGCCCCCACGTGCGCTTCGTGCCGTACCCCGCAGAGGACCTGGACGCTTCGCTGGAGGGCGTCCGCTCGCACCTGGCGCGAGGCGACGTGGGCGCGGTGCTGCTGGAGCCGATCCTCGGCCGTGGCGGCTGCATCGTGCCGCCCGAGGGGTTTGCCGCGGAAGTCGGCCGGCTGTGCCAGGAAGCCGGGGCCCTGCTCATCGCCGACGAAATCTGGACCGGCCTCGGCCGCAGCGGAAAGCTGTTGGCGGCGGGCCGCGACGGCCACTTCCCGGACATCGTGTGCCTGGGCAAGGGCCTGGGCGGCGGACTGCCCATCAGTGCCTGCATCGGCCGCGGCGACGTGATGGCCGCCTGGCGCCAAGAGCACGAGGTGGTCCACACCACCACTTTCACGGGAGCCCCCCTGCCCTGCACCACGGCCCTCGCCACGCTGGACGTGCTCAGCAAGGAGCGCCTGCCGGCGCGCGCCGCGGAGGTCGGGGCGCGCTGGCTCGCCACACTGCACGCCCGCTTGGCCTCCACCAACGTTCGAGCCCGAGGCGCGGGCTTCATGATCGGGATCGACGTGGGACGAGCCGGCGGCGGCAGCCGCCTGATGCACCGCCTGCTCGAGCGCGGCTACTTGACCAGCACTGGCGGCACCGATCGCAGCGTGCTCGTGCTCACGCCACCGCTCAACATCGCCGAAGACTTGCTCGAGGGGTTCACCGAAGCGCTGCTCGACGCGCTGGAGCCCTCATGAGCGACGACGCCCTCTCGGAATCCGACGCCCTGCATCGCCGCGTTCAGGAGCTCGTGCGCGCGCCGGACGACGGCTTCGACGCCCTGGCGCTGGACATCGCGCGTCATCAAGCGCGGCATTGCCCCGGCTTTCGCCGACTCGTCGAGTCCAAGAGCTCGGCGCTCGACACCGTGGACTCCATTCCCGCGGTGCCCGCCGATGCCTTCCGCTTCTCCCGCGTCGCCTGCCATCCGCCGGAGCTGGATGCGGTCCGCTTCCACACCAGCGGCACCACGGACGCCGCCCGCGGCGTTCACCCCATGCGCCGCACCGACACCTATCGTCAGATCGCAGTGCGGGGAGGGCGCCAGGCGTTGGTCACGGCCTGGCCCCAGCGCCGCGTGGTGGTAGCGCTGGCGCCGAACCCCGGCGCGGTGCCCACGTCCTCCCTGGGCTTCATGATGCGCGCCTTCATGGAGGAGCTCGACGGTCGCGCGCTGGTCACGGATCCGACGGGCGCCGCCTTCGATCCGGACTCGCCTGCGCGCTGGCTGGCGACCCCCCACGGCATCGACATCACCGGCCTCAGCCGCGCCGCACTCGTGGCCTTGGAGCGTCAAGAACCGCTCTTGGTGCTGTCCACCGCCTTCGCTCTCGTGGCTTTGCTGGACGAGCTCGGCGGCAAGAAGCTCCGCACGCCGAAGCACACCGTGATCATGCAAACCGGCGGCTTCAAGGGCCGCACGCGGTCCGTGGCCCCGGAAAAGCTGCGGGCTCGCGTCGCGCGCGTCTTCGGTATCGCCAAAGAACGCGTCGTCGGCGAATACGGCATGACGGAGCTGTCCAGTCAGCTCTACGAGGGCACGCTGCCCGGCGCCGAGCTCGAGGGCGAAGCGGGGCTCTACCTCCCGCCGCCGTGGCTCCGAGTGACCGCCGTCGATCCCATCACCCTGCGCCCGGTTCCCGAAGGCGAGGTCGGCATCGCGCGCTTCGTGGATCTCGGCAACGTGGACTCCGCGGTCGCCATCGTCACGCAAGATCGCATCGTGCAGCGCGCCGGCGGTATCGAGCTCCTCGGTCGGCGCCCCGGCGCTCCGCTACGCGGCTGCTCCCTCGCCGCCGAAGAGCTCATCGTCACCAGCACTCGCGCCTGACCCTCTCTACATTTTCTTGTCGGTCCGGCGCGGCCCCGTCACTGCGTGCAATCCATGTTGCACTGGAGCGTCTCGTCCGTGTCGCACCAGCACGTGAGACTGCAGCAGTCGGAGCCGAAGCAGTCTTCGTAGCAAACGTTCACGCCGCCGCACGCCACGCCCGGCGCACACACCCCGGCATTGCCACTGCCGCTGCCACTCCCGCCGCTGCTCCCACTCCCACCGCCGCTGCTCCCACTCCCACCGCCGCTGCCACTTCCGCCGCTGCTGCCACTTCCGCTCCCACTTCCGGTCGCTCCGCCGCTCGCTGTCGCGCCAGTGCCACCGCTCCCGCTCGCGCCAGCGCTCCCGCTCCCGGCCGCTCCGCTCACTCCCGCGGCTCCACCGCTGCCGTCGCCGCCACCGCCGCCACCGTCCGTCTGTGCACCACCACAGCCGCACAGCGCGCACAACACCGAAAGTCCGAGACCGGAACGCATCGTCATTTCGAGTCCTCCGAAGAAAGTAAGAAGAATGCCGGCGCCCGTCGGGCGCGGACCTCGACATCGCAAGCGATGTGCCACCGCGCGCGTGCTCGGCTTTCTCACACTCTCCGCTTCAGCGTCCCGTGATCGGCATGTCGCACCCCTGGCGCCGAACGGCTACACCTCCACCACATTCACCGTCCGAGCGCGCGGCGCTCGTCACCGGTCAGGTATCCGAGAGCATCGCGCGCGTCTTCAGCTACAGGTTCACCTCCGCGCGCAGCCACGGCGACCAGGAGCGGCGGAGCCTCGGCTCCCAGAGAGTCGGCGATGCGTCGTCGCGCGCCATGTTCACCGCTGGCGATCAGGACCGCCGCCGCCCCGGCGCGCGTGTCGGCGGACAGGGTGGGCTCGTTCACGGCGCGTGCCGCATCCTCCAAGAGCACCCTGCTGCGATAGGGACTCTCCGCAGAGCGGCGCGCCTTGCGCTCCAGGTCCGCCAGCCACTGTCGAGTCGAGCGTTCGCCGCGCTCGAACGCCGGCATGCCATCGGCCTGATGCGCCGCCAGTCGCGCCTCCAGCTCGGACACCGTCGAGAGCATTCGATTGGCATTGTCGAATCGCCACCGGAGCTCGATCCGGCCGTCCAGGCCGAGAATGCAGAGGGTGGCTCCGTGGATCTTCCACCCGGAGACCTTCTCGAACGGCAGATAGGTTCGCCACAGGCCGAACCTGCGCACTCTCAAGCCGCCCTCATCCATCCGAACCCGGTCCGACCTGAGCCACCTGAAGAAGGGCCGGTAGAGCCGCCACCGCAGGACAATCGCGACGGACAAGAAGAAGAGCTCGTCGACCCGCATGAGCAGGGGGTCGGTTTCAGCACCGTGAGGTTGCGGACTTTGTGCGCAACCCGCGAGGTTCCGCGCCGAACCAACCCCCATGATCGAAAGAGTTGGACACAAGAGTCCCCAGGCCACCGACAACCACGAGCCCATTGCTCCGAAGCACGACGACGAGCATCCGAAGTCCAACTCCGCGGCGGCCCCGAGCGGACCTTCCCCGCTGTCCACGTCCCTGGCCGGGCAGGCCAAGGAGCTTCGCACGCGGGCGGCGCACGCTGCCATGAGCGGCCTGGCGCGGGAGCTTCCCGGTCACGGCGTGGATCTCGACAGCTTGGCGCGCAAGGTGGCCAGCGGCAGCGGGTCCATGGCGCAGGCGCAGAACCAAGCGCGCTACGCCTTCGTTCGCGCTGCCCTCGGCCATGCGCCCAGGCTGGCGGACAAGGCCATTCAAATCCGGCTGCGGGGACTCGACGGGAACAGCCGCAAGATCGTCGAGCTGGAGCTTTCCCGGAGCAAGACCACCGGCCTCGCGCGCTACGCCGAGGCCGAGCGCGCGCTCTCCAAGCTTGCCGGGTTCGACCGCCAGGAGCGGGGCGACGTTCGGGGGATCATGGCAGCGGGCGCGAGCTTGTCGGAAGCGGCAGCGGCGGAGAAGCGCGACCTCCGATGGGCGAAGGCGCACGTGACCTCCAAGCCCAGCGTCCCATCCATGACGCGGCAGCGAAACGACTCCATCGCTTCGCTCAGAAGCCAAGCCGCGACCATGAAGCGCTGCTCGACGGCGATGAACCAGCTGTATCGCTCCGTGCCCACCGTCGATCGCGTTGCGGAGCTTTCCGTTGCTGCCGTGGGCCTGCACGGAGCCATGGGCGACGCCGTGTTCGATGCGGCGCGGGCTGCCGGCACGGCCAGCAGCGAGCCGCTCCGGGAGAGCGCGCACGCGGTGCAGACGAACGTGGGGCGCCTGCGGGGGGACCTCACCCGCAAGATTGACGAAGTACGCGGAAAATATCTGAGCTTCTGCCGGACGTACGCGGACTACGTGAAGGAGAACCACGCGGCCCAGCGTGCGGTGGCCGACGCGGACGCCGCGGGCTCGCTGCAGCACATCACGCAGATGAACGCCTTGGCCAAGGAGCTGAAGCACTCGATTGAAGAGCTCACGCCTCTGGCCAAGGAGCTGACCGAGCTCGACCACGAGCTCGACCACGACGTGGTTCATGGCGCGGTTCACGTGTTGGTGAGCGCTGTGCTGGTTGGCCTGGGCGGAGCCCCTGGCGAGCACGCCGTGAAGGCCGTGGCGTCCCACGCAGGCAAGACTGCGAGCCACGTGGCCGGCGAGATCTACGAGCAAGGCGTCCACGCCGCGGCCACGCACGTGGTCGCGCAAGGGGCGCTCTCCGGGAAGTCCGGCGAGCACTGACGCTCACGTACGGCCGTACTCGAGATCGGCCATGATGTCGCTGGCGCGCAACGCACAATCCAGCGGAGCCACGGCCGTGAGTGGCAGCGAACGCCCGTCGGCGACGGCGTCGGCGACCTCCACCACCTCGCCCCAGAGCGAGGAGCGGAAGCGCGAGCGGAAGAAGCCGAAGTGCCCCACGCGCCGCGCGCCGAGGTCCGCCGGCGCCATGCGCCGGTGGGTGACTCGCGCACCGGACAGCGCGACGAGCATCTTGTCCACGGCGGGCTCCGGCGCGTAGCCGTCGTCCGTGAAGCTGTAGAACACCGTGGGACGATCGAAACGCGCGAAGCGTGCGCGGGCGTCGTGCACGTAGCCCATGAGGTAGCTCGGATGTAGGCACCAGCGCCGCCATTCCAGCGCCACACCGGCCGGCAGATCGCTGCCCAGACCGAACTTTCCCGGCAGGTATCCGTAGCTGCTCGTGAGCGCGGGCACAGCCACGTTCCACAGCCCCGCCAGGCCCAAGCGCGCCCCGATGGGCCAGTGGCGGTAGTAGCCGAGCTGCGCGCCGACCAGAACCGCCGCGCTCACGCCGCGGAGCTCCTCGCACAGTCCGATGAGCTGCCCTCCGAAGCTGTGGCCCAGCATCAGGACCGGCCCGCTCCCGGAGATCCGTATCGCATTCGAGTGGGCCGTTCGCGCGTCCTCGGCCCAATCTCGCATGTCGGCATCGAAACCCCGGAGGTCGGGCGGCCGTGAAGCTCCCACGCCGCGGTAGTCGTAGGTCAGCACGCGGTGGCCGCGGTCGGCCAAGTGCAAGGCGAAGCGCTGGTAATACCGCTGCGGCGTCGCGGTCGCTCCGTGCACCACCAGGGTGGACTTGGCATGGCCCTGGGGTTCGTAGACCCGAGCTCCCAGCGGGTATCCGTCACGGGCGGTGATGACGATGGACGTTCGTACGACGGACATGGTCGCCTCCTTCCAGATCCAACCTGGTACGGGAAGCGACCGATCGCCCGCGCGAACTCCGCAGCTCGAAGCTGCAATTTTGCACGCCTACTCCGAGGCCGGCTCCCCGTCGTCGTAGGGCAGCTCGATGGTCGGACCCATCCAAGTGGAGTCGTCGCTCATCACTTCTTGGCGGGCACGCCGTGCCATGGGTCCTCCCGGCATCATGGGCATGGCGCGCATGTTGGGTCCCGGGCGATGAGGATTCTGAAGCCTTCCGCCGCGGCCGCGCCGCATGCTGGCGGCGAGCTTGTCCCGCTGCTCCGGCTCGAGCACCGCGGAGATCTGGTTGAACAAGCTCACCCGCGAGTCCATGCGCTTCTTCCACTCTTTCGGGTCGGGTCCCGCGGAGAGGTCCAACTTCTTGGCGTCGAAGCCGTCCTTTTCGAAGGCCTCCAACAGCGCCGTCATCCGCTTCTTGCTCGCCGCTCGGGAGTTCATCTGCGGCTCCGCCGGCGTGGCTTCTTTCACCAGCAGAGGCTCGAGCTTCTTCTTCTGAGCGTCGGTCAAGCTCAGGTCTTTCGTCATCCGATCCAACTTGTGCTGGGCGCGTTCCTTGGGATCGGCTTTCTTTTTTTGTTGGTCCGGCGCGGGCTCGGCGCGCTCCGCAAAGCGCGGCTTGAGCTTGTCGGCCACGGACTTGCGCTGCTCCGGCGTGAGCGCCGCGTACAACCCGTCGAGAGCTTCGGCCTGCTTCGCCTTTTGCTCCGCGCGCGCGCGCTCCATCGTCTCGTACAGCGGTTCGAGCTTCGTGGTGTCGATCTTGCCGGCTTTGATGCCCTCCATCACCACAGCCTGATACTCCCGCATCTCCTTGCCCCCGCCCGCGGCGCTCCCGATCTTCTCGCCCACGGCATCCACCTTGGATCGCTGAGCGTCGTCGAGCGTCAGGTCGTTGGCAGCAGCCAGCAGGATCCCCGCAGGACCTCCGCGAGCCCCGCGCCGTCCCGGCCGCCGTGGCTTTCGCTGGGCTACGCTGGCGCTCGGCGTCGGCGCCGGCTCCTTGGCCACTTTCGTAGTGGTCTCGGACGTCTTCGGCTTCGACTCTTCTTCGCAGCCAGCGCACAAGCCCACGGCAACGGTGAGCAGCACGATGCTCTTGGATATCGCTCTCATTGCGAAACCTCCTGGTGAGGCGGGAGCCTACACCTCATTCGCCGCCCTTCGTCACCCACCCCAAAACCGGTGGATGTTCCAAGTGTTCGGCGGGGGGTGGTCGTGAGAGCCCTTGGGCGCTACGCTGCTCGCGCAGAAGAGCGGGGGACGCCCTTCCCATGCTCGATTGGAACGACCTCCGGACCTTCCTAGCCGTCCACCGGTCGGGAACCTTGGCGCGAGCGGCGACGACGCTGGGCATCAACGCGACGACCGTCGGTCGGCGCCTGGCCGTGCTGGAAGAGGAGCTCGGGGCAAAGCTCTTCGATCGAACCCCGGACGGGTACTCAGTGACTCAAGCCGGCCTCGACCTGCTGCCCCGGGCGGAGCGCATGGAGCAGGAGGCCATCGCGTTGGAGCGCGAGCTCGCAGGGGCCGACCAGCGAGTCGCAGGCACCGTTCGCGTGAGCGTCACGGAAACGATCGGAACGCGATTCATCGCTCCGCACTTGCATCGTTTCGCTCGCGAGTACCCCGAGCTCACTCTCGATCTCTCCTGCAACTCCCGCTCCGTGAGCCTGGCGCGGCGAGAAGCGGACATCGCCCTCCGGCTGGCGCGCCCGCGCGAGAGCGACGTCGTCACGCGCCGTCTCTCCACGGTGCGCTCCGCGTTGTACGCGGCGCGCTGCTATCTGCAGGCGCGTGGCACGCCCCGAGATCCGGAGCGAGACTTGAGTGGCCACGACGCCATCTTGTTCGCGGACAGTCGGCCTTTTGCCCTGGAAAATGGCTGGTTCTCCCAGCGCCTGGGCGGCGCTCGGGTGGTGCTGCGCTGCGACAGCGTGAGCTCCATCTTCTCCGCGACCACCTTCGGCTTGGGCATCGCGCTCCTACCGCAGAGCGTCGCGGCGCACGAGACGAGCTTGGTGCGGCTGGCGACGGAAACCGAGCCCGAGCCCCGCGTGATCTGGCAAGCAGTGCACCGAGATCTCGCCGGCTCCGCGCGCATCCGAGCCGTGCTCGACTTCCTGCACGGCATCATCGACGGCGGTGTTTCGTGAGCGACGAGCGACAGCAACGTGTTCGGCGTCTGCTCGATGCGGCGCGACGCATCGCTGACGCGGAGGACGTGTTCGGGAAGCGCGCGCGGCAGGTGCTGGTCACGACGACGGGGCTCTCGCCCGAGGGCGTCGACCTCGCGCTGCGCGAATGCCTGGAAGTGAACGCCACCGACGCGGAGCTCGACGCGCTCGTGTCGGGCGTCACGCCGACGGCGCGAGCGCACGTGCTGCTTGCGGCCAATGTCTTCGTCGCCCCGCTCAGAGCCATCGCCCTGGCGCTGGCCCAGGCGCCGCGGGTCGCCGTGCGCGCGTCACGTCGCGAGCCGACCATGGCCACGCTGCTGTTCGAGGCGAGCCGCGGAGCGTTTCGTTTGGTGGAAGAGCTGGCGCCCTCGCCGGGAGATCACGTATGGGCCTATGGCTCCGACGACACCCTCGCGGCGCTTCGCGGTGAGCTGCCTGCTGGCGTGGTCCTGCATGGTCACGGCAACGGCTTCGGCGTCGCCGTGCTGGACGCTGAAGCCGGCGAGCTCGCGGCGGCGGCCAAAGCGCTGGCCCGGGACGTTGCCCTGTTCGATCAGCGGGGTTGCTTGAGTCCCCGCGTGGCGCTGGTCAGGGGACAGCCGGAGGGCGCGCAGAGCTTTGCGCGGGCGTTGGCCGCTGGGCTCGCGGAGCTACAGCACGACGTACCCCGAGGCGCCCTGTCGAACTCGGAGGCCTCCGATCTCACGCGCTACCGCGACACCATGACCTACGCAGGCGAGGTGTTCCACGCGGGCAAGGGCGTGGTAGGACTGGACCTCCTCGGCAACGTGCTGCTCGCCCCCGTGGGCCGCAACGTCCACGTCACGCGTGTGACGGACCTCTCGGCGGCGCTGGCCGGTCTGGGAGATGCAGTCGCGGCCGTCGGCATCTCGGGCCCGTTGGCCGATGTAGCGCGCAAGGCCCTTCCCGGCGCGCGCCAGAGCCCCCTCGGTGCCATGCAGACTCCCCCGCTGGACGGCCCGGTGGACCGCCGTCCCTCCGCGGAAGGCGAGGTGCTATGAGTCATCCGCCGCGTTGACGCTCTGCGGAGGCTCGTTTCCCATGGGCATATGCTGCAGCTGCCGCGCTCCGTGCTCCCGTGGCTGGCTGGCATTTCCGTAGCGGGCCTGCTGTGCGGAGCATGGCTCGCGCTCCGCCAGGCGGAGTCTCGGGCACTGGCGCGCTCCACCAGCATCGTCGCGCGCCAAGCCGCCCCGCGGCTCGCCGACTACGTGGCTGCGCGGCTCACCATCGTAGGCAGCTTGGCTCGCGAGCGGGCGCAGCACGCCCAGATGACGGACGCCGACTTCAAGCGACGAGCACGCATCCTGGAGGGCTCCTTTGGTGGCTTGCTGGGCATCAACTGGATCGACAACGCGGGTGTCATCCGCATCGCCGTCCCGGAGGAGCGCAACCGTTCGGCCCTCGGTCGCAACGTGCGCAATCATCCGGAGGCCGCTCCATTCTTCGCTCGAGCGGCGCGCACCGGAGAGCCGACGCTGACCGGCTCCCTGCAGCTGTTCCAAGGTCCGCGGGGCGTCGCCAGCTACTTCCCGGTCCGCCGCGAAGGTCGCACCCTCGGTTTCGTCAATGGTGTGTTCGACTGCAGCGAGCTGGTCAAGCGCTCCCTGGCGGAAGGCATCCTGGACAGCTATTTGGTTCGAGTCTCGGACGAGACGGGTCGCGTGTACGAGTCTCGAGGCTACGGGACCTCCGGCGGACCCGTTGCGCAGGCCGCAGCCGTGGTGGCAAACCAGACGTGGTGGGTGGAGGTGGAACCGGGAGCCGCGCTCCGGGAGGCGAGCCACTCTCACCACGTGGATCTCCTGATCCCGCTGGGCCTGGTGTTGGGCCTGGCCGTGACGGGCTTGACCGGAGGTTGGCTGGGTCGCCGCCGCGCCCTGGACCAGCTCAAGCGCGAGCGGGAAGCGCTGGAAAACCAGATGATCGAGGCGCAGAAGCTGGAGGCCATCGGGCGCCTCGCCGGTGGTGTGGCCCATGACTTCAACAACCTGCTGACCGCCATGATTGGACACGCAGAGCTGGCCAAGCGCTCCAAGGAGCTACCCGAGCGGGTGCGCAAGGATCTCGACGTCATCATCGAGGCCGCCCGGCGCGGCGCGGAGATCACTCGGGACCTGCTGGCGTTCTCCCGCAAGGAGATCGTCCACCCCCGCGCCATGGATGTCGCCGAAGAAGTGAAGCGGCTGGTGCCCATGCTCGAGCACCTGCTACGGGAAGACGTGGCGCTCGAGCTCGACGTGGACCCCGAGGCCGGCCGCGTGCTCATGGATCCGACTCAGCTGGAGCGCGCGCTGATGAACTTGGTGGTGAACGCCGTCGATGCGCAGCCCAACGGCGGCCTGGTGACCTTGTCCGTGCAAAAGCACGACGACGCGAATATTCGCGTCGCGGTCAGCGATGCGGGCGAAGGCATGTCGAACGACGTTGCAGCGCACGCGTTCGAGCCCTTCTACACCACGAAGCCCCCGGGCAAGGGTACCGGCCTCGGCCTTGCGTCCGTGTACGGCATCGCTCGGCAGCTGGGAGGCGACGCCTTGCTGTCGACCGAGGAGGGACACGGGACCACGGTGGCGCTGGTGCTGCCGCGTACGGCCGAGGAAGGCCCCCGCGCGACATCCGAGCCGGCGCCCGCACCCAAGAGCGCAAAGGCGAGCGTGCTGCTGGTCGAAGACGACGACGCACTACGCCACCTGGCCCGCCGGGTGCTGAGCGCTGAAGGCTACTCCGTGACCGCGGCGGCAAACGCGAACGAAGCGCTGATGCTCGTGCACGAGGGGCTGGTCCCCGAGATCTTGCTGACGGACGAGGTCATGCCCGGCATGCGCGGGCACCAGCTCGCGGAGCGCTTGAGCCACGACCTCCAGGGGCTGCGGGTGCTGGTTTGCTCCGGCCACGCGGACGAGCTGGTGGACGAGTCCAAGCTCACGCGCCAAGGCGCGGCGTTCCTGCACAAGCCCTACACGCCCACGGAGCTCTTGGCCGCTCTCGGGAAGGTCGCTAGCGCTCGAGCTGGGTCGTGACCCGCTTCTTCGGGCGCACGCGATAGAGCAGGCTCCGAAGCGGCGCTTCCGCCATGATCCCTTCCCAGGTGCGTCGTCGCGGACGCTTCATCTGGTCGGCCAAGGCATCGGGAAACCCGGTCACGGGATCCGTATCCTCAATCAAGATGGCGTGTTGATGGATGTTGCCGTCTCCCTTGCGCCCCTGGATGGCCACGACATCCCCTGCACGAAAAGTGTCGGCGTGCTCGACGAGGAAAGAGAAGAAGCGGCGTCGCTCCAGAAACTTCACGCGGTCCTCGGCTTCGAACCTGAGATGCTCGAACAGCTCCGGGCTGTCCTCGGCGAACTTCTCGAAGGCGAGCACGCCGCGGCGGTTCTTGATGCCGAGGTCGTCGAAGTCCAGCGCACCCACCACGCGGGTGGGCGTGTTTCCCTTGGCCGTGAACCAAGTTCCGGAGGCGCGCTCGTAGCTGTCGAGAACGAAGTCGACACAGACCTGGGGTGGATGCGGGCGACCCTCGACGTCGTACACGGGGTAGCTCTCGTCGTCGTAGCTGAACGCCGTCAGTCCGGCGCGGTAGGCCCAGCGCCACGCCGGACGCAGCTGCCCGTCTCGATCCGCCGTTTCCTCGTGGCGCGGCCGGTCGAAGGGCAGCGCCTCCGCGAGCTCGCGATCCACGGCGGCGCGCAGCCGCGCGAGACCCCGACGCCGAGGCGCGTCGGAGGCGATCCAGCGCGAAAACCGCGTGCGCCGATCCTGCCGCTCGGCCAGGCAGCGCAGGGACAGCTTGGCGCCGTCGCTGTCCAGCACCGCTTTCGCCCATTCGCCACTGAAGCGCAGGTCCGCGACCAGCCCTTGCGCCGTACGCAACGTGATCTTCGCCCGCTCGAACCCGATCTCGTGGGCCAAGCGTCTCAAGTCTCGATGGAGCGGCGGAGCAAGGTCCGCGCGCTCGACGGCCACGCGGTCGCCGAACAAGAGCTCCGCCGTGCGGCCATCCGACTGCTGGTACCTGAGCGGCTTCGCTTCCACCCGGGACAGCGCCAGCGTCTTGGCCCCCCGCTGCAAATAGATGGTTTCTTCGTCGAACAGATCGGGCAGCTCCAGACGCGTGACCAACGCCAGCGCTTCGACGGGATCGGCGGAGTACACGTAGCCTTCTCGCAGCACGAGGGCCCGGAGCCCGGGCTTGTCGCCCCGCAGCCGGAGCTTTTCGCCCCGCACTCGGGCGAACGGCGAACCGTGCGCGAACGCCTTCTTGGCGTCGAGCGCCGCTTTCGGAAGCGCAGCGTCCGGCGTGGCCCGCGGCTCGCGCACGAACACCATGGGCTCGCCCCGAGCGCGCCCCAGCACGTCGGCGCGTTGGGCATCGAATTCCGGAGCGCCGGGCAGCGCGGGCTGCTTCCGCAAGGCGGCGATGCGCTCCCGGCAGCTCTGGTAGGCGGTGTCCACCTCGACCGCCGCCGAGGCCAGCGGCGCGGCTCGGGCGCTGCCCTCCGCCCGCTCCGGTAGGCTCCGGCACCCGGCCAAGGCCAGGACCAGCGTGGCGTACAGGGCGGCGTGACGGCTCATGCTGAAGGGAAAACGCCGCGCGAAGCGCGACTATTCTCGGGCTTTGAAGCGTTCGATGTGCGGGCGGAGCACGTCCATCACGCCGCTCACGTCATCCACGCACACCGGGATGGTCATGTCTTGGGCGTTGGCCAGGCCGGCGCCGACCATGTTGCGCTCCGCCCACTCCAAGAGCTCGCGCCACATGCGACCGACGAACACCAGCGGCACACCCGCGACGTGCTTCACCTGCAGCAGCTGCCACACCATCATGGTCTCCAACGTGGTTCCGATACCCCCCGGCATGATCACGAAGGCGTTGGACATGCGCATGAACTGAGCCAAGCGCGAGTAGAAGGTGCGATGGGTGAAGAGCTTCTCCACGAAGGGGTTTGCGCCCTGCTCGAAGGGAAGCTCGATGCGAATGCCGATGGACCGCGTGCGATTGTCGGGATCTCCCAGGTTCTCGCCCTCGTTCGCCGCTTGCATCAACCCCGGGCCGCCGCCGGTCACGATGTCCACTCCGCTCGCGGAAAGGCGGGCCGCGAGGTCCTTCACTTGCTCGTACACCGGAGCGCCCGGCTGAGTGCGCGCCGAGCCGAAGATGGCGACCCGATAGAATTCCTGCTTCTCGGGCCGAATGCGGCTCAGGTCGTTCACCACCGTCCAGAGCTGATCCACCGCGTCCTCGATCACCTCCATCGTTTCTTGGGTGGTGCACACCAGGCGTCCGAGATCTTTCTTCATGCCTCCTCCACGGAGAGTTGCAAGAGCCCGCCGTTCACCGGCAGATCGAGGGCGCGCCGAAGTCCCCGTCGCGCCTCGTCGAAAGCCAGCTTGCCCCGCTCGAGGCGAAACGGCCCCACGCGACTCAGGCCTTCGAGGACCACCGCCGAGAGGCCCGGTCGTTTCGGCGGCACCAGCGACGCGCTCGACTTCTTGCGCCAAGGCGAGCGCGAAGCGAGATGGTGATGCAACACGCGGGTGCCCGCCGGCAGACCCATGAGGCCAGGGCGATCCAAGATGCCGCCGTCGAGCAGCGGCCGTCCTTCGTGCCACAAAGGCTGGAACAACCCGGGCAAGGTACAAGAGGCTTGGATGGCGGGCGCCAACGGGCCCGACGAGATCACCCGGGTGCGCCGCGAAAGCACGTCGTAGACGGAGAGCGTGGCGGGCACGCGACAGCCGGAGAACTCCTTGGTGGGCAACAGGGACTCCAAGCGCGCTCGGAACAGACGGCCTCGGAGCAGACCCAACCCTGGCCGGGGGTCCCAGAAATCCGCGCGCCGGAGCGCCAACAGCTCGTCCCGAAGCTGCGCTGCGTCGAGCCCCGCCGCCCACAGTCCCCCCACCAGGGCCCCAGCGCTGGCGCCCGAGACTCGCGCCGGCAATAGGCCGGCTTCTTCCAGCTCCATCACGAAGCCGGTGTGTGCGAAGAAGCCGAAGAAGCCGGCGGACATCGCCAGCGCGAACGGCTCTTCCGCGAGCCACTCGCGGAGGGTCGGCGGAGCCAACCTCACTCCTCCGGACGCCGCTTGCTGAACGGCGGCGGGAACAGGCGCTGCGTACGCTCGCCGCTGAAGTCGAGTCCGCTCTCCTCGCCGGACGGCGGCCGGAGCAATAGCGTCGCTTCGTCCAGCCGCAGGCTCTGCACCTGCCCCAGCCGCCACAGGAACTTCACGCCAATCACCGGGTTGGTCTGAAACAACGGATACACGGCGTCTTGGTCCAGGACCAGCAGACGTGTGGGCTCGAGCGTCTTCACGGTTGCCGTGCGCGGGCGATTGGTCAAGAGCGCCATCTCGCCGAAGTGACTGCCGCTCGACAGGGTGGTGAGGCGCGAGCCACTGCGTTCCACGCTCACGCGTCCCGACGCGATGATATAGAGCGCCTTGCTGGCTTCGCCTTCGCTCAGCACCGTCACGCCCTCTTCCAGCTCTTCCGTCCGCAGCGTGCTGGCGACCTCGAGCAGCTCCGGATACTCGAGCTCGCCAAAGAGCTCCATGGCGGACAGCGCCGAGAGGTCTTCGTACACTCGGCTCAGGCGTTCTTCTCCCGCGGCATCCTCGGCCTCGGGCCGCACCACCACCGCCGTGATGTTGTCCTCGCCACCGCGTTCATTGGCGAAGGACACCAGCCGCTCGGCCACGTCCTCACCTTCCAGCAGCTCGGCGAGACCAGTGCTCTCGTGATCGAAGTAGCCGTGCAGGCCGTCGCTGCACAAAAGGTAGACGTCTCCCGGCAGCACGTCGAACTCCAGGGTGTCCACCTGAACGCGCTCCAGGGGTCCCACGGCGCGCATCAAGAGGTTCGAGGGAAAGGCCTCCAGGGCCTGTTCCAAGGTGTAGCCGCGCATCATGGCGTCGGCGACGAAGCTGTGATCCATCGTCAGCTGGTGGAGCTGACCGGCGCGCCGCAGGTAGAGCCGCGAGTCCCCCACGTGCGCCAGCACTCCGCGCTGCCCGCGGATCGAGAGCACGGTGCAGGTGGTACCCGCGCCGCGAGCCTTCGGATCTCGCTGTCCCAGCCGGTGCACCGCGGTGTTGGCCGCTTCCACCGCTCGGCGCAGCACCTCCACCACGTGCGCCGCGCGCCACGGGTCCAGGGGCTCGTCGTGCGCCTCTGCGGCTCCGAGCTCACGCCGGACGGCCTCTTGAATGGTCTTCGCCGCCAGCGCAGACGCCACCTCTCCTGCGGCGTGCCCACCCATGCCGTCGCACACGATGAACAGCCCGTGCTCGTCATCGACGAGATAGTTGTCCTCGTTGTGATCGCGCCGTTGCCCGACGTCGCTCGACGCCTCCGCTCGGATTTTCACGAACACAAGATAGCCGACGCGTCACGGCGCCCAAAGCGTGGATGCGCCCGCGCTCGATTTCGCGCGGCTCACCCCCGAGACCAGCCGCCCTCACAGCCGTAAAATAGCTCGTCGGCTTGTTCCGGGCCCCAGGAGCCGGCGGGGTACTCCACCAGGGCGGGCCGCCCGGTGCTGGCCCAGGCCCGCCGGATCTCGTCGGCGTAGCGCCAGCTGGCCTCGATCTCGTCCGCGCGCAGGAACAAGGTCGGGTCGCCCAAGATGGCGTCGAGCAGCAGGCGCTCGTAGGCATTGCCCGCTTCCGTTCCGAAGCGCTGACGGTAGTCGAAGGACAGCTCCGCGGGGGTCATCACCATCTCCCCGCCGGGCTGCTTCACGCCGAAAGAGAGGGTGATCGCTTCGCGGGGCTGAATGCTCAAGGTCAGGGTGTTGGGCCGGATCTGACACAGGCTGCCGTCGCGGAGCTTTCGCCGGAACTCGGGACCGCTCATCTCGTCCGGGCGGTTGAAGAGCTGCACCGGCGGCGTGCGAAACTGGATGCGAACCTCGGTGCTCTTCTTGGCCAGACGCTTGCCGTGACGCAGCAAGAACGGAACGCCGCTCCAGCGCCAAGTGTCGATCTCAGCGCGCACTGCCACGTAGGTCTCCACCTCCGAGTCGGCCGGCACACCCTCTTCCTCGAGGTAGCCGCCGACGAGCTCGTCGTCGATCACTCCGCCTTGATAGCGCCCGCGCACGGAGCTCGAGGCCACGTCCTCCGGATCCGGACAGTGCACCGCGCGCAGCACTTGCACCTTCTGGTCGCGCACGGCCTCGGGCTCCAGCGCCACCGGCGGCTCCATCGCCACCAGGGCCAAGATCTGCATCATGTGGTTTTGCAGCATGTCGCGCAGGGCGCCGGTGCTCTCGTAGTAGCGCGCCCGGCCGTGCTCCACGCCCAGGGTCTCGGCGACGGTAATTTGCACCAGCTCCACGTGATGCCGGTTCCAGAGCGGCTCGAAGATGGCGTTGTGGAAGCGAAACCCGAGGAGGTTCTGCACCGTTTCCTTGCCGAGGTAGTGATCGATGCGGAAGATCTGATCTTCGCGGAGCACGCGGTGCAGCTTTCGATTGAGCACCCGCGCACTCTCGAGATCGTGTCCGAAGGGCTTTTCGATCACGACGCGACGGGGAGCGGGCCCGGCGAAGAGCCCCGCTGCGGAAATCGCCTGCGCCGCCTCGGCAAAGAGCTGCGGCGCGAGCGCCATGTAGAACAGCCGGCCCGCGCTCTCGCCGCCGGGCAGCGCCTGGAGATGCCGTTCCAACGCTGCGAGATCCTCCGCCTGAGTGACGCTCCCCACGCAGTACGAGACGCGCGGTGACAGCTCGTCGAAGGCCGCGCGATCCCGCTCGGAAAGCGCCGCGCGGATCTCGCTCCGGTACTGTTCGTCCGACTTCGCGCGCCGCGAGAACCCGATGACGTGAAAGCCGCCGGGCGGGCGACCCGACCTCGCGAGCCCCACCAGCGCGGGCATCAGCTTGCGGAGCGTGAGATCTCCGCTGGCTCCGAGAATGACGACGTGAAAGGGCGCAGACATGGACTCGCGAGGCTACCACCCCGCGAGGTCACCGCGCCGAACCAACAAACAAATGCAGAGACGGCTCTTGGTTTTGTCGGTGCGGCGCGGGCACACGCGGCCCGAGCTTCAGCGCTCCTTTTGCGGGCTGGATGCGGCGGCTGCCACCGCGGTCGTCACTGCTGCGGAAACCACGACGAGAACTGCAACTGCAAGGGCCACGAGAACGTTCCTTTCATCCAGGGCGTCCGTCCACACGCGGCGACAGCAGCATGGGGGCGTAGCTCACGAGGTACGCTGCGAAGGACAGCGCCCACAGGCTGCCCGCGACGGCGAGCAGCGGAAGTTGAGAGGCGCCGGCGAGGGGCGCGACGATGCGAAGCAGTGTCGCCACGGTGATGACGACGAAGGCGACGGAGACGAGCTTGGGTGCGGCGAGCATGCGACCGGTGTGGCCGAGGGAAACGCGAGCCATCATGCCCAGGGTGAGCGCGCCGATGGCGCCCGCCGTCAGCGCATGGAGACCCATGCTCGACGGTACCGCCGGGACCAGCACGGACGCGCCGCGCAACAGCAAGCCGATGGCCACCCAGGCGTGGCCCACGTGCAGGATCCAGAGCAGCGGGTTGCCGAAGGTGTGCTGCATGCCCCAGCGGGCGGCACGGGCGGCCACGAAGACGCCGGCCAGGAGCAATGCGACGCCGGACACCGCGCTACCCGGCATCAGCACGCCGGTCGCCACCACCAACACCATGGCGGCAATGGCGGCACGATCCAGAACGGGCACGTTTACAATGCCCTGCCTGCCGGTCGCGTTGCGCGTGAACATGGGCACGATGCGCCCGGTGACGATCACGATGACGATAGTCACCAAATCCACGCCGAGCAGGCTGCCAAGACGCGTCCACGCCGGCAGCACGCCCAGAGCGCCCAGATGTACCGCCAGATTGGCGCCGAAGAGCGCCGCCAAGATCGCGATGAAGCCGTAGTTCCTGCGGTTCTTGGAAGCGAGGATGGGACGCGCACAGGCGAACGCCAGCGCGGGAAGGAACGCCAGGTCGAGGGCCGCGGCGAGCTTCGGCGGAAACCCGTCCGCAAATAGCACCGCGACCCGCCCGGCGAGCCACAGCAGGCACAGGAGTGCCAGGGGCAGTCCCACGGCCGTCTCGCGCTGGGTCCAGTTGCCCACGGCCGTGAGCAGGAATCCGGCGATGACCGCCACCGAGAAGCCGAAGACCATCTCGTGGGCGTGCCAGCCGGTGGCGCCGAGATAGGCGCCTGGATCCAGCCGTCCGTACAGCACCA
Source organism: Polyangiaceae bacterium (assembly GCA_020633235.1). Taxonomy (NCBI): domain Bacteria; kingdom Pseudomonadati; phylum Myxococcota; order Polyangiales; family Polyangiaceae; species Polyangiaceae bacterium. The sequence continues at coordinate 895,889 of JACKEA010000003.1, forward strand.
ACACCCACAGCGGGAGCGTCAGCACGGCGTAGGCTGCCGCCATCAAGAAGAAGGGACGAAAGCCCTTCGCGAGAATGGCGGCCCCCGCAGGGTGGGCTTCCAGGGTGGGGGGATGGATCAACGAACGGGGAGGCACGAGGAACGCGCCGCATTCAGCAAGCGCCGTTCCATGCGAAATCCCCGCAAACTCACGTTAGGGAACGAACATTTCGCGTGCCGCAGACAGCGCCGACGCAATTTTGGCGCAGGTGACGGTGAGCAAGTCGACCGCCGTCGACTTCCGGAGCGCCCCTGCAGGCGTTGCTCGCGATCCCCGGAAAAACGCAAAGCACGCGCCTGGATCCCGAGAAAAACCAAGGGTTTCGCGTGGCATTGGCGTTGCTTGCGCACATCTCATGGCCAACGCCGTCGCTCGTGCGCTCCGCGCTCTCGCCGTGGCCGTGGGACTGCTGGTCCCGCTGCTGCCGGGGGCCTGCTCTTCCGACGACAGCGCGGAGGTGAGCACCGGCGGGGTCGCGACGGTGCCCGACACTCCTGGCGTCCTGCTGGAAGTGACGGTGCGCGACGAGAGCGGCGTGGTGCGCATCTACGGAAGCGACGACGGCGCGGGCACCGTCGTGGTGACGGCCATCGAGATGCCCAGCCCCCATGGCGCCTTGCGCTTGGACGTGGACGAGACTGCGCGCACCCTCGCGGAAACTCTGGGTAGCTTTGGGCTCGACCTGGAGTGGAACGCCGCGGGGGACGTCGTGCACTTTCAGACCAGCTTCGGCGGCGTGCCCGCTCATGCGGGCGGTCCGGTAAGTGCGGCGAAGCTCCCGGACCTGGGGTTGCCCAAGACCACCACGAGCAGCGTGCAAAGCTTGAGCACTTCGATCCTGAGCTGCACCGAGACCGTGCGCGCGCTGTTCGTCCTCGGGAGCAATCCTGATCCCGATGGCATGGAGTGCATACAGAAGGACCCGGCGGTCGCCGAGGGACTCTTCAGTGTGTGTGTGGTGCGGGAGCTCTTGGTCGCCTTCAGCAAAGACACCAACTGCGCCAAGACTATCTACGAAGAGGAGTGCAAGGCGCGGCTAGCGCTCGCCGAGAAGCTACTTTCCAACTACGCGAAGCTCCTGGCTCTTGCCACGGTGGGGACCATGGAGAGCGTGTACGGCTACTGGGAGACGCACGGCAGTTGTCCCCAGGTCAGCGTACCGGACGCCGGCACCGATGCGGGCAGCGACTCCGGAGGCACGGATTCGGCAACCGACGGAGGTCCAGGCAGCATTTCCGCCTGCAACGCTCTCGGCGACATCGGCATCAGCGCACAGCTGAAGAGCGAGAGCCCGGGAAGCTACTGTACGGGGGACTTGGTGTTCACCAACAGCGGGAGCAAGACCGTAACGGTGCTCTTCTACATCGACGAGACCAAGCCTCTGACGCCCGAGAAGGAACAGGACGCCTTCTGGCAGATTTCGGTGGGTCCCGGTGCCACGGTAAAGACGGTGACCCCGGCCTTCTCCTGGCAGAACGGCGGCTCCACCATCACCACCACGGACGTGGCAGCGGTGTACCTGGACGCGAACGACGACTCCTGTCTGTGGATCATCACGGACCTCACGGAGGACGAGGTCAACGACTGCGGCATCTCCACGACGAACGTCGCAGGCATGAACATGTGCACCGGCGGCTGACGTAGCTACCGCTGGAGAGCACGGGAGAGGGCGAAGGCCGGCGCCAGTGCCGTGCGCTCCAGCGCCGGAGACACGCCATGGAGCGCGCGCGACACCCCGAACAGCGCGCGGCGCGCCCCTCGGATCGGAGCCGACGCCTTTCGCAGGTCGTGCCGCCACATCAGCTCGAACACGTCCTCGATCTTCTCCTTCACCGCGGGGGTGTAGCGGAAGAAGTCCGCGTCCAGCACGGCGCCGCGACTGAACAGCTGCGATTGATAGTAGGCGTGACGCCCGTGCGTCGGGCTGTCGAAGTTCTTCTCCTCCGATAGCCACCACTCGGCGAAGCCGTACTCGTCCTTGTACTTCTCGTAGATTTCCGTGCCTGGAAACGGGATCAAGATCGAGGCGATGGCCGGGTGAAAGCGGGCCACGAAGGGCGCCAGCGCGACCATGTAGCGCGCCGTCACGTCGATGGATTCCGGCGTGTCCCAGGGGAAACCGAAGATGAAGAACACATGAGCGCGGATCCCGCTCTGGGCGGTGGCTTCCACGATGTGCTTCGCCCGGGCCACGTCGTGGGGCTTGTGGATCCGTTTCAGCGTCTCGGGATGTCCACTCTCGATGCCGTAGTCGATCTGGACGCAGCCTGCGCGGTGCAGCAACGTCAGGAGCTGCGGGTCCACTCGGTCCACGCGCGTCATCATGCTCCAGGTGAGACCCAGTCCGGTTTCGACGAGACGTTCGCAGATCTCGAGCATGCGCGGACGATTCACGGTCATGGCATCGTCCATGAAGTGGAAGTGCCGCGTGCCATGGCACTGGTGAACGTCTACCATCTCGCGCACCACGCTCTCGGCCGAGCGAAAGCGGAAGCGCCGACCGAAGAGGCCGCCCGCGCAGTACGCGCAGCGGGCAGGGCAGCCGCGGGAAGAGAACAGATTCATGTGTAGTGCGGGACTGTCCGGGCCGCCGTACTCCTCGGCATCCACCAGATGCCGCGCGGGGGCGGGCAGCGCATCGAGATCCGCGACCGGTGGCCGGGGCGGCGCGTGGACCACGTTGCCCTTGGCGTCGCGGTACACCAGGCCGAGCACGTCCTCCGGCGGGAGCTCTCCTCGAAGGACCCGGACGGCGTCGACGATGGTGGGCTCGCCCTCCCCCACCACGACGGCGTCGAAGCCGTGCATCAGCGGCTCCTCCGGCAAGAGCGTGGCGTGAGGGCCCCCGGCCAGGAGCCGCGCACCGCTCCGCCCGAGCAGACCCGCGAGGCGATACGCCTCCCGTGCGATCGGCGTCACCAACGTCATGCCGATCACGTCCGGGCGCAGCGCTTCCGCCTCTCGTGCGACGTCCTCGCTGCTCCGCTTACGTGCCGTAGCGTTGGCGTCCAGCAGCTGCACCCGGTGGCCCGCCCCCTCCAACACGGCAGCGAGCATCGTGAGCGCCGCCGGACAGCTCTCGTGCAGCTGAGTCCTCGATGGCGGGTAGACCAGAAGAACCTTGCTCGGCATGACAGCCCCTCCGCGTGGTGGTCCGCTCCTGCGGGCGCAAGGTTCGTTCCACATCGAATTCTCCCGCGCATTCTCGCTGCTCCGGCGCAAGCGGAGCGGGACGCGAGCAGCGCACGGCAAAATTCGCGGGCTCGTCAGACGGAGACGAGGGGCAGCCGCCGGCGACCGTCCGTCGCAGAGACGACCACTTCACTGCCGGTTCCGTCCGGCAACGGCAGCTTCTGGTTCTTGGCGTACACCGGGTGCTTGCCGTGTTCCTTGAACCACTCGGCGACCGTCGCCGTGCGGTGGATCTTCTCCACCACCTGTCGCCAGCCCACGCCGGTGTTGTAGGCGCAGAAGCTGATCTCACCCATCTGGGTGCCGTAGGGAATGATGCACATCTCCGTGCGACGAAAATCGTAGTTGAAGAGATCCTGGAACCACATGCCCGCCACGAACAGGAAGCGCCACTCGAACTCGTCGGCGTCTCCTTCGCTGGCACCGACGCGATCCCCCTTGGCGCCCATCTGGCTCAGCACCTGCCGCACCAGCTCCGTCAGGCCGTAACCCTCCGGGGCCTGCTCCTGGCGGAAATTCTTGAGTAGCGCCAGCGCCAGGGCCGCCATCGTCAGCGGCTTCTTCTGACCCGCGTCTGCGACCTCTTGCAGATCCCGAAGCAGCTGGTCCACGTCCACCATCTGGCTCACGGGGATCCAACGTTTGGTCTTCTTGTGGACCAAGAGCACGGTGCCGATGCCGCAGTTCGGGTGGCAGCCGCACTTCAGGGCGCCGAACTCCGCGCTCTGCCCCAACAAGTGGTCCACCACGTCGCTGAACGGGTTCATGGCGCTGAGCGGGAACCAGTCGCGGAGCGGCTCCGTGGCGCCGAGCTGGTCTTTCACGTCGTGCGCCAGGTGGCTCAGGGTGTAGCGCTGAGCCTGCCGCACGTCGTCCGCCA